>CAUJIH010000016.1 GCA_963205275.1 Verrucomicrobiota bacterium
CTACCCCCGGAGGATACCGCCGCTATTGGCACAACGATCCGCCGGCACTGGGACATAGAGAATCAATGCCATCACCTGCTGGACGTAACCTATTACGAAGATCACAACCAAGTGCGCGACCGCGTCTGCGCACAAAACCTCACCCTGCTGAGAGAAATCTCAGCGAAACTGCTGCGGGATCATCCGCTGAAGGGTTCGATCCGGTCCAAACGCAAACGGGCGGGACTCTCAATCAGCTTCCGGGCCGAAGTCATCGCTCCTATTTTCCATAATTCCCATACGTAAGCCCTAGGTTCTACCGCGAAATTGAGATTGCACGATTCAAAGCGATCCTCTAGGCTCGTCTTGGCTGCAAAGCTCATGCTCCGATTCACAGAGCGCATGGCTTGCAGGACGACTCAGAGTTTACATGACTCTGTATTCTTATACACTTAACCCTCTATCATCTTATGAGCACAATCGTTCCTCTCATCAGTTCCGGCCTGACCGGACCACTCGGCGTTCTCCATCTGCCCCGTCTGTGGCAGAAGGCCTCCCTCGGTGCTGCTGGCAAGCTTCACCCCGATTATCCGGCGATCGGCAATGGCTATGATCAGATGGTGCTGGACGCTTTGGGCATCGAAAAGTCTGAGTTCGAGGCTTATATCGCGAATTCCAAGCCCACATACGTCGAGCTGGAAGCATGGATTCTTGAGAAAAAGGGCGGATCGCTGAATCAGGACGCCGTCGATAAGCTCAATGCCGACATCCGGGGCTACAATCACCGGGACGAAGTGCGGAAGGAAATCCTGGAATCTGTAGGTCGTGAAGATGACGGCACGATCAAAGATGCGATCAACCTGAACAATCTGGACGACTGGGCGATCTTCCACGCGGCTGAGTTGAAATAATTGTCCACGGGGTTCTGTCCCCTGATGATCGATCCGCCGTCACCAACTGTATGGGCAGACGGCGGATTTCTTTTTACCAGATCATTCGCCGAGCGGCTGATAAAGGGGTTGCCAATTTGGCGTCTCCTTGTTATTCCTCCTAAAAGAAATTCATCACGCATGATTATCGCCCCAAAAATTCGCGGCTTCATTTGCACCACGGCCCATCCTGACGGATGCGCGGCCAATGTGCGAGAACAGATCGAATACGCTCGTAGTCACGGAACTCTGACGAAGCCGCACAGGCGCGTTTTGGTGATTGGAGCCTCGACGGGCTATGGACTCGCATCTCGCATCGTGACCGCCTTCGCAGGAGGAGCAAAGACGATCGGTGTTTTCTTTGAGAAACCGGGCGTAGCGACAAAGCCTGGGAGTGCTGGGTGGTACAATTCGGTCGCCTTCGAGGAGATGGCTCATGCAGAGGGACTGTATGCGAAGAGCTTCAATGGCGATGCCTTTTCTAAGGAATTGAAGGCGGATGTTCTCGCTGCGATTCGCGAGGATCTCGGACAGATCGATTGCATCGTATATAGCCTCGCTTCACCCCGACGCACCGACCCGGAAACCGGTGAGACCTATAAATCCGTTCTGAAGCCTATCGGTCAATCCTATGCTCAGAAGAATCTAAATACCGACTCCGGCGAGGTAAGCGCGGTCTCCATCGAACCAGCGAGTGAGGAAGAGGTCGCTCAGACGATCAAGGTAATGGGTGGAGAGGATTGGGAACTCTGGATCGAGGCACTGGCAGCGGGGAATCTGCTAGCTGAAGGCTTCTCTACCGTGGCCTATTCCTACATCGGCCCGGATCTGACCTATCCGATCTATACCAAGGGGACGATCGGACGAGCGAAAGAACATTTGGAGCAGTCGGCAGCTCGTATGAATGACCGATTCGGCGCGAGAACGGCCTATGTGTCGGTAAACAAGGCTCTTGTCACGCAAGCCAGTTCCGCGATTCCCGTGGTGCCTCTCTATATTTCCATTCTCTACAAGGTGATGAAAGAGAAAGGGCTACATGAAGGATGCATCGAGCAGGCTCAGCGGTTATTCGCGGATCACTTAGCATCGGGCAAAGAGATCATGTTGGATGACCACGGGCGTATCCGCATCGACGACTGGGAAATGCGCAACGATGTGCAGCAGGCGGTGATGGCTCTTTGGGAGGGGGTGACGACGGATAATCTCTCCGCTTGTTCTGATTACTCTGGATACAAGTCCGAGTTTTTACGACTATTCGGTTTTGGCCTAGACGGAGTTGACTACGAAGCTGAAACTAAACCGGTACGCGAACTTCCATCCGCTTCCGTAAATAGGTAATAAAAATTTCTTGATTATATTTAATCCTTGCCATTCTAGTATCTACGATTAATAATTTATTGCCTACTCTTACCATGGCTTCCTATCTCACTCGTCTCACGATTTTTGCCGTAATTTTGTCCGGGACTCTCGGTTTCACATCTTGTCAGACTAAGGCTAGTTTGGTTCAGAAGAATGCTCCTCCGAAAGCTGCTCGCAAAGGCGGTCTCTTCAACCGTCAGAGTGAACGGAATGCACTGAGTGATCACCGTGGAGCGAAGCAGTCTCCAAAGAGTGATCGGAATGCGATCACGGCATCACAGAATCGGTCTGTTAAAAAGGCATTCTACACCCGCCCGATCATAAACAAGCGGACAAAGGCGATCAATCCCAAACTGAATCCTCTGGTGCTTTCGCAGAGCAATGGAAGAAATACTCGCGTGGTAATCGATGTTGGAGCACAGCGTGGTTATCTGCTGGTTAACGAGAAAGTTGCGATGGATACGCCTGTTTCTACGGCTCGCCCTGGGAAGTACACTCCGCGAGGGAGTTTTTCGATAGGGCAGCGCGTTCGCTCTGGAAAAGTTTCGACGATCTACGGCGTGGAGATGCCATTTTGGATGAGGCTGGGAGCTAGTCCTTTTGGACTTCACGCCGGGTATCTTCCGGGTTACCCGGCCAGCGCTGGATGTATCCGGTTGCCAGCCACTGCGGCACAGGTGATCTTTGATAATACTTCTCCCGGCACGCGTGTAAGCATCCACAGCAGTTGGAATGGAGGGGTGTAAACGCTTCTTCCGGAAATTAAACCGCGTTTGACGAGAATTCATCAAACGCCTTTTCGGGATCAAAAGTGCTGCTGAGCTGATAAAAAATCGCACGGTAGTACAGCTTTAAAGAGTCCCCGTTCAAGATGCGCATGAGCGCTTTGCTCGAATCCGAAAATGGATTCGCTGAAACCAATCCGTCTTCGCGGATGCACCAAGTGGCAGGAGCGCCCGGATTCCGAGGATGAGCCAGTAAAGCCACCCCAGCAGCTCTGCCTCGGGCATCCTTCCCTTGGCAGGATAGCCATGAGGCTTGCGTGATTGATTGCCTCGGAATCGGGGCAACTACATCCGCCTTCGCGGTGGCATCCGCAGATTCAGCAGTCTTTCCCATCTTTTTGACTTCCAGCATTTGAGGGATTAACTGCATCGAGAAGATGCCTAGTGATTCAGGGCCGATGGTAAGGTCTCCAGCATCGGCGATCAGCTCCAGCAGAAGATCAAATATGAGCGAGCCATCTGGAAGGAATCCGAAGGTTAGCTCTCGTCGATCTGAGCAAATTCGCCTCGTGTCGTCAACGGCATCCAGCCATTCAGCTTTCATTCGAAGAGCTGCTAGGGATTTTTGAATGTGGACGCCATCGGTAGCTGTCAAGCGAGTTGACTGTTTTTAGGCGGCTTGTTTTTGACGTTTTTCTAGATTTCTGTTGTCGATTGGGTAGAGATTGACGGAGATCGTTGGGGCGCAGTTCCGGACTTTTTTGGCGATCCAGCGATCAGG
>CAUJIH010000017.1 GCA_963205275.1 Verrucomicrobiota bacterium
CCCTGTGATGGAGATCGCTCCATTGCGTGTCCCGCTGGTGCTGCGCCCCCCATGTCCGATCTGTGCATAGGCACTGGTGCCAGTCGAACCATTCAGAATCACATCACCCGGTTGGCAGAAGGAAATCGTGATCGTAGCGGAGGCAGTCGTATTCCCGGTGCTTGAACCAATTCCGCCGTGACCAATCTGGGTATACCCGCTCGCCAGACTACCAGAGTTCAGAGTGAGTCCGCCAGTAGAAAGCCCGATTCGGATGGCTCCGCTCGCATCGCCACTACCGTCTCCATAAAATCCAAGCTGGGTCCCGGAATTCGCTGTCGTTGTACTCGCGTTCAAAGTGAGACCATAACCTGCGAGCATCGTCAGTCCCTGTCGACTACCCACTCGAACAGCGCGAACTTGATTTGCGTATCCAATGGTCACTGCCTTGTTTCCAATGCCGAAGTCACCGCAGCCATCATAGCCGGTGGTACCGTTCAGAACGAGATTAGAATTCCCGTAATCCGTTCCGCTCGCTCCGTAGGTAACACCCCAATTGCTGGAACTTCCTGATCCACTCCAGCCTTTCCAGCCAGCGACCAAGATCACGTTGCCATCGGCATTATTCTGGTAGCCGCGATTCACGGTGAGATTTCCACCGGTTAAGATGGCTAGATCATTTCCAGAACCCGCATCGACCTGCGTGCCCGCATTGAGAGTAATATCGATGTCATTGTTCAACGTGAGACGAATGGGGCCATTCCCATAATTGGCGTTCGCCAGCGTATTGACCCCAGTAGTGCCTCCCAGAGCGGTATCCTCAATATTTGTCGCACCATTCGCTACGATCTGATAACCGACAGAGTTTGGCCCTGCCGTATAAGTCCCAGGAACATTTCCAGAACTGACATGCGCGATTCTGGCATAAGTTCCCGTAGCCTCGATGTTTCCGTCGGCAAAAACTCGCAATCCACCAGACAGGCTGCTCACGGCCGTAGCCGTCGCCCCGTGCCCAATTATCGCCGGGCTGTGATTACTGGTCGTTGCTGCATCTAAGGTGATATTACCTCCGCGGGCTGCGATGACGGTAACATTACCGGCCGCGGATCCTGCTCCCCCACTCACCCCGTGCCCAATTTGAGCGAAACGTGATGTATTTCCTCCACTCGGCGAAATCAGAGAAACGCCTCCCTGAGTCAGCAAACCCGACACCACAGTGATATCACCACTTCGGTCCGATGCATGATTCCGCCCACCGTGACCGATCATCGCATACGTCCCGGTCGCGTCTTTTGAGGTCACAGTCACCTTCCCTCCCAAGAGCACAGTAATATCGTCCTTAAGAACATCAGGCGTTGAACTGACACTTCCAAAGCCCCCTCCATGCCCAATCTGCACATAGGCGTTCCCTCCGATGCCAGCAAGAAGATCGAGGGAAGAACCGGCGGTGACGTTCAGTGCCCCACTGGCCGAACCGAGGGAGTCCACTCCGCCGTGCCCGATCTGGGCGTACGCTGCCGAACCTGAATTTCCGGTGAGCGAAATCGCTCCAGCTACATCGACGGTGATCGCGTCACTTTTCGTTCCAGCAATATTGTTTCCACCGTGCCCGATCTGGGCGCTCGTCATGGTTCCTGTCCCGCCACTCATGCTTAGGTTTCCTCCATGAATCGTAACGCCAACGGTTCCGCTCATGGTGCTCGCCCCCGTATTCGAGCTGGTATCCCCACGGTTCGCGTGCCCGATCACTGCGTAGGCATAACTTCCCCCTCCTCCTGTCATCGAAATCCCGCCATTTTTCACATCGACTGACGTATTACCTGTCACGGTTGTATTGTTAATGAAATAATGTCCACTCCCTAGCATCGCTCCCGAGCTAGCGCCGGAACCACCCTGAAGAGTAATTCCATCGTTCGCGCTTAGACCTTTCGCGAATAAGGACACATTTCCGGAAATCGCATAATCCGCGTTATAGGAGCCATTCCCAATCTGAGCATTCGCCCGCCCACCTGTTCCACCTTGAACCAGAACGCCCCCCACCCCAGCATGAACAAGAATCTCTCCAGACGAAGTTCCCGACATGGCGAGACCACCGTTACCAATCTGAGCATAACCATTTGAACCTCCTCCGGCAGTTAGGGAAACCTTGCCGAGAGTATTGGTCACAGAAATGTTCCCCGAAGCGTTCCCGTTACCCCATGTACTGGTAACTCCGGCCCCGCCGTGTCCGATCTGGGCATAACTATTCCCGTTCGCTTCGACATTGTTTCCAAAACCTCCACCCGTCAAAGTCACATGATCTGCCTGATCGATGGTGATCGAACCACTTTTGGCACCCTTCCAATTATTTCCCCCATGCCCGATTTGGGCATAAGCATGAGAAGCGGACGTACTAGCGCTGAGGTTTACATCACCATCCATTCCAGTCGAGAATTTGATGTCGATAGCCGCCGCCAAGGATACTCCAGTCGCCGTAGCCCCCGTGCCCCCATGCCCGACCTGAGCAAAGGCTCCGGTTTGATTTCCTGCTGTAAGATTCAGTCCGCCTCCTTTCAGTTGAGCCGAGATACTTCCACTGATGGTGCCCGCAGCCGTCGGACGATAACCAAGCTGTGCAAATGCGTCGCTAGCCGCCCCTCCACTCACATTCAGAGCGTAGGCCGCCATTCGCGTGGCTCCGCCCGCACTCCCCACAGCAATCCCTGTCGTCTGACTCCCGCTCCCCACATAGATGCTGCTATTGCCGTTACCATAGGAAGAAACGTTCGTGATAAAATTCTGGAAGTTGACGCTTCCCGGTTGATTGAGACCAGTGATTCCAGAAAATCCGGTGGTTCCGTCCCACCCGGCGACGGCGTTGATCGCTCCCGCTCCGGCATTCTGGACCGAGGCGTTGAAGCGAATATCTCGATTCACCAGCAGTGTTAGGGCATTCGCGCTGGAGTAAGTCACTGCATTGTTCACCGTCAGATCCCCGGCTTCGGCACCTCCTGACTGCGTCGATACGACGACATTCCCTCCCGACAGAGCAGTCGTCAGTGTCGTGACATTGATATTGTTCGATGAGTTCGCAGCAGAACTGATCGTCAAATTCGTCGGGTCTAGCAGCAGTGTTCCCGCCTGCCCATTTGCGGACAGGGTCGAAACACTACCATCGTAGAGCAGGCTCCCCTTGCCAGAGACCTCCACAAAGCCGCCGTTACCGATTTGACCTGTAGCCTCGGCAGAAACGTTCCCTTGGAAGTTCGTGCCTCCATCCGACCAGAGAATCACCGTGCCGGCCTGTCCGTTGGTCCCGTCTGCGTGGATTTGCGAACCAGATTCCACCGCCAGTGTTTCTGAATTCACTATCGAGCGATCCTTCCCCTGAAAACCGCCCCCGATGCGGACCGTTCCACCTTCGGCTCCTCTCGCATTGATGCGGCCCGTTGAATCCACAGAGATTTCTGAACCTTCCACCACCACAGTACCACCCTTGCCGCTTGCGTTCACCACATCGATTGAGCCACCCAGTTCCACCCGATCCGTACCAGTCACGCGCACATCGCCACCCTGTGCTTGAAGTCGTCCATCGACTCGCGCGTACGCTGCCTCGATCACTATTCGACCAGCATTCACTGGATCCGAGCTCGTCGCCTTGATCGATCCGCTATTCTCGACCGCTCCGCCCGCTCCACGCAGATAGACCTTTCCTCCCTCATTCACCGCTCCGGTCGCTCGGATCGAACCCTTATTATTGATCGCTAGGGCATATACGTTCCCGTGGGCTTTCAGTTCCACAGCCGCTCCTTCAATTGTCCCGTCGTTTTCGATCCCTGTGCTGCCGCTCCCTCCCTTCGGACGCACGAACATGCGCTCGCCATCGGCTCCCTCGTGCGCTGTCAGCAACACTTCCTGCCCTGCCGCCAAGCCCACTCGACCGCTACTGGCACTGATACTACCGCGATTACTGACGGTCTGACCGATCAGGAAAACATCGCCTCCGATGGCGTTAATTCTCCCCATGTTGGTAACCCCACCATTGCCCGAGCCTTTGAATGTCATGTCTCCCCCAGCAAGAAACTCACCATTGCTGACATCTAGGGTCGAGAGCACCAGTCCGTGAACATCGATGGTTCCGCTCGGCCCGACCAAGATTCCGTTCGGATTGATCACGAACACATTTCCGTTCGCTTTCAGCGCTCCGTGAATCGCGCTCGGGTCTCCGCCTGTGACGCGATTCAAGACTGAGGAATTTGCCCCCGGCTGTCGGAACTGCGTCAATTCACCTGCGTCAATGGAGAATTTGTCCCAGTGAATGATGGCGTTCTGGCTATTTTGCAGAATCTGCAAATTCCCAGCGCCGCCGTTGAAGCGAACATCACCATGGACCACCACGCTGCCCTGCGGATTCGCCATCAGGGTGTCATTGTACTGCATCAGCCCAGGAAAAAGGCTGAACATCATCAGATGGAGGATGTATCGACGACGACGCACGCGAGCAAGGACGCCGGCGGATTCGATAGAATTAAATTTCATTTTTGACAAAAGTGACGTCTGCGCGCTTCTGTATCGCCACTCACACGAGAGATGTCTGAAAGCACGAGTCCAATGGGATATTGCTCCCAGAGACTACAACGTGACAAGGAAATCGCAAAGCTGAGAATGATGTTAATTCTCAGTTTGCGAGGCGATATTTCAACTCCCCGGATCGTGGAAAGTCCCGGTATTCACGAATCACCGAGTCGCTCGCATCGGCATCATGACGTACAGGAATGGCTCGTCGATTTTGATAACCCCTGGACTACTTGTATCGATGAGATCGATATAGACCTCATCCTGATCCAAGTTCCGAAGAGGTGCGATCACAAACTCGGGATTGAACGCCATCACCATACGCGGACCGGTGTAGCGAATGTCGATGGTTTCCTCCGCTTCACCGATTTCCGGAGAAGTCGTGCAAATCGTCAGTTGGTTGTTGTCGAAGATGAAATTGACGGAATTTGTCGACTCATCCACCAAGAGATTCATCCGTCGTAGAGTGCCCAACAGAACCTCTCTCTCGACGATCACTCGATAATTCGCCGGTCCAGGGATCACTTGACGAAAGTTCGGGTAGTTTCCTTCGATCAGCTTTGTCACGAGCACGCTTCCGTTCAGATCGAAACTCGCTTGATTATCGGAAATGACTACCTTGACGTCTCCTTTAATGTCGAGCTGGCGCTGTAATTCATTTACTGCCTTCGTCGGGATAATGACAGAGACCTCCTGACCGGCAGGAAACTCAAGATCCTGTTCTACCATCGCAAGGCGACGTCCGTCCGTAGCCACTAGAGTCAGCATTCCATCACGGATGACGCAGTTCACTCCATTCAGCACGTAACGCGTCTCATCGGTGGAAATCGCGTACGATGTCTTCCGCAGCGCATCGCGCAAGAGTTTCTGATCGATCGTGAACTCTCGGGGATTGCGAAACTCGCCGACGTGGGGAAAGTCGAATGGTGGAAGACCGAGAATTTTGAAGATACTAGCACCGCTCTGTAGGGTCGCCACGCTATCCGCAGAGACATCAAACTCCACATCAGATGCTGGCAATTCGCGCACGATTCCCGCAAGCCGTCGAGCTGGCAAAGTAATCGCCCCTGGCTGCACAACATTCGCAGCGACGATCTTCGAAACTGTGACGTCGAGATCAGTGGTCGAAAGTTCCAGCCCTCCCTCGCTAGCCTCAATCAGCACGTTCGAAAGAATAGGGAGGGGGGAGCGACTGGCGACGACATGCTGCACCTGATTCAGAGCATTTTGAAATGCGTCTCTCTCAATCTGAAATTTCATTGTTTCCGAAACCTCGAGTTTGGACCGAACCACTCGATCTGTCTATTTGAATCTTTTCCTGTTCTTAAGGTTTGGCTCGGCTTGACCGAGATTCTGGGAGGACCTGACATCCCGAATCGCTTTTCCTTGGCGTATCCGCGCTGCGTCGCCTGAGCCCGTACACCGGATCAAACGTCGCTTGATCAATTCAACAGAACTCTTGAATGCCCCAGAATCCTGCATACGCTTTTTGATCTTTTTCACTGCATAAATCACAGTGCCATGATCCTTTCCGAAGGCACGCGCCGTTTCGACCAGCGACCAATCGGTCAGATCGCGCACGAGAAACATCGCCACCTGACGAGCTTCGGCGATGCGAGCCGTCCTCTTCTTTCCATCGATCACGGCAATCTCGATATCGTAATGCTCGGCGACTGCTGCTTTGATCTCTTCGGCTCCAATATTGCGCGTTTCACTGTCGTCGCAGATATCCGCCAACAGTTCGGCAATTTCCGGAATCGACAGAGCTTTCTCATTCATCGTCGCCGACATCGAGACGCGAATCAGAGCGCCCTCCAATGCCCGGACGTTTCCGTGCACTCGACTGACGATATAATCGATCGATTCATCATCGACCGCCATCTTCCAGTCGTCACGCTTCTTTCGCAGAATCGCAGCCCGTGTCTCGAGTCCAGGCCGGTGGATTTCCGCAGCAAGCCCCCATTGAAATCGAGTGACCAGTCGCTCTTCTAACTGGGTAATTTCCGAAGCAGGGCAGTCACTAGCCAAGACGATCTGCTTTCTCGTATCGCTCAGGCGATTAAAGGTATGAAAGAATTCATTCTGCAGGCCCTCTTTGCCGCCAAAGAACTGGACATCATCGATCATCAACAGATCCGCCTCCCGAAAGCGCTTGCGAAACGCTCCCAGAGTCTGCTTCTGAATCGCATCAATGTAATCGTTCGCAAACTGTTCAGCAGTCACAATCAAAATTTTAGACTTCGGGCGCTGTCGCAGAGACTCCCATCCTATAGCATTCAGCAGATGCGTCTTTCCCAAACCACTGGCAGAATGGAAGAACAAGGGTTGATACGTCTTGCCAGGTTGATCGGCAACGGCCCTAGCAGCAGCGTACGCCAATTCGCTGTTCTCTCCAGGAACAAACGTATCAAAACGGTAGCTACCCATAAGTCCGACGGCGTGTCCCTTCTCTAACAGCTCCCGCTCACTCAGACCACCAACGCGAATCTCAAGATCCTTTGCATCATCTGATGGCAACGCCTCAGTCGATTCGTCGCTCGACGTCGAAGGGCCTTCACTCGACTCGTCGATACGAAATAGAATCTTATCACATCCCCCGAGATAGCGGGTAAACGTGGAAATTAATGAGTTTTTAAAATTCTCTTCAATCCAGATCATGTACATCGACCCTGGAACGATTAGAATAATTTCATCCCGGGTGGCCGAAGCCAACTTCGTCTCCGCAAACCAGAGATCAAAATTCGCCTCTCCCAACTGTTCACGAAGACTGGCAGTCACTCGGGACCAGAGCTCCTGAGAGGACAAGTCAGGAGCGTTTTGATTGGAGTCGTACGGTGAGGAACTGTGCATTCTCAGGGAGGCGAAGCCTGGTAAAAGAGTTGGAGAGTTAAAATAGAAAAATGAAAATAGAACAAAGGTAGGTTCACACGACAGTCTATTACTCAAATACTAGCAGAAGCGTTCAAAGTGGTGTGGAATTACTATCAGATTGAGAGACACCGATTCCTTAAGAGGTTCCGATCAGAATCCAGCGTCATTCAATATAATACTCTGAATACTCGTTGGAATCATTTTCGGCCCTTTCGCAGGCGGCTCACTCGGGACGCTTATCGTGACACTCACCCTTCAATCCGACAACCGAAATTACTTCCTTTTTTCCGTATCAGCGAGACCGACACCCTCGAAATGCGGTTCTATCAGGGTTCGGAGCATAAGATGTAATTTTTAGAATTCTATTATTACAGACTTCTGTATTTTAAAATTTTACAAACTATCGGAACTAAAATCAGCAATCGAAATGGGCGGGATACTCGATGAACTGGTTGAGGCAGCATCGTAAAGCAGCCCATGCAAAAGGTAACAGCACGCGATCAACTCTTCTTCTCTCGATTTCAACACGTACCTGTAAGACCGGATACCTCAGAAAGGAACCCACCTGTCAGAACTCCTCGTAACTCCCGAGCCAAAAAGACTACGCCGTCCTTATAGGGAAGCATGGTAGTTAGCGGAGCACTCGATAATCGGCTCTACGACAGGCAGCGACACCTAGGAGTCAGAAATTGACAACACCTTGAATCCAGAGCGGCTTCAAGACCAGATAGCTGCTCTTTCCCGAAGTGATCGCAAGCCTGTCGACTCCTCATTATTTCCTAGAAACGATGAAGCACTCTGAAATTGTCGCTGTCCTCAGACAGCATTTTCAGCTATAGTGCCGCCTTTCGCCTAGAGCGCCAATCACAGTTGCCGACGTTTTCTTTTCACGTGGAGCTGTGCGAGCGATTTCTGCAACGCAAGACTCGCCGCTGCGATATCCTCAGGTAGAGCCTTCTCCGACATCGCCTTCCGAGCATTTTCTATTGCTTGCTCGACTGCTGATTCATCGATTTCACCCACTCCGAGCGCCATATCAGTAACGACAGAGACGCGATCATTGGAAACCTCAACAAACCCCGTGCCAATCGCAAGGGATGTCGCCTCCCCCTTCTGTAGGAAGTGTAACTCCCCAGGGCGCAATGCAGATACAATAGGTGCGTGAGCTGGCAAAATTCCCATCTCACCCTCTGAACCAGGTACCACGACACTGTCAATTTCATCAGAAAAGACAAGTTTTTCAGGTGTTACGATCTCGAGTCGCATGGGAAAATAGGTTCAGTGAGATGAAATGTGGTGTGCAAAACTCGGAGGGAATGTTACTTCTCCACCGAATCGATGCCGCCCTTCATATAGAAATTGTTCTCGGGCACTTCATCGTGCTTTCCCTCGAGAATTTCCTTAAATCCGCGAACGGTTTCCTCGACAGGAACGTACACGCCTTTGATACCAGTGAATACTTCGGCGACGCTGAAAGGCTGACTCAGGAACTTCTGAATTTTACGAGCTCGGAAAACCACCAACTTCTGTTCAGGGTTCAATTCATCCATTCCAAGAATCGCGATGATGTCCTGCAGATCCTTGTACCGCTGGAGCACGTTCTGCACTCCACGAGCCACCTCGTAGTGCTCTTCACCTACGATATCGGGTGCGAGCGCGGTCGAAGTCGAGGATAGCGGATCCACGGCGGGGTAAATCCCAAGCTCCGCAAGAGAGCGCTCGAGCACCACGGTCGAGTCGAGGTGGGCGAACGTGTTCGCAGGAGCGGGGTCAGTCAAGTCGTCAGCCGGAACATACACGGCCTGGAATGACGTGATCGAACCCTTCTTTGTGGAAGTGATTCGCTCTTGCAACTGCGCCATTTCCGACGCGAGAGTGGGTTGATAACCGACTGCCGAGGGGGTCCGGCCCAGCAGAGCGGAAACCTCAGATCCGGCCTGAGAGAAACGGAAAACATTGTCCACGAAGAGCAGCACATCCTGGTTCTTTTCATCGCGGAAGTATTCGGCCATCGCCAGCGCAGAGAGCGCTACACGGAGACGCGCCCCTGGCGGCTCATTCATCTGACCATACACGAGAGCCACCTTAGATTCGGACAGATTGTCTTGCTTGATCACGCCCGCCTCACTCATTTCCCAATAGAGATCGTTGCCTTCACGAGTCCGCTCTCCCACTCCGGCGAAGATAGAGTAACCTCCGTGCTCCTTCGCAATATTATTGATGAGTTCCATGATCACGACCGTCTTGCCGACGCCCGCGCCACCGAAAGCTCCCACCTTTCCGCCCTTAGTGAAGGGACAGATCAGGTCGATTACCTTAATGCCAGTCACAAGGATCTCCGCCGAAGTCGCTTGATCGACTAGACTCGGAGCAGGTCTGTGAATGGGATAGGTCTTCGTGGCATTCACAGGACCGCGCTCGTCCACCGCATCGCCCGTGACATTGAAAATTCGCCCCAGTACTTCTTCCCCTACTGGCACAGAAATTGGCTTACCCGTATCTGCAACCTTGAGTCCCCGCTTGAGTCCTTCTGTCGTTGACATGGCAACTGCTCGCACCCAGCCATCTCCGAGGTGCTGCTGCACTTCGAGCACCAGTCGGGTTGATTCCCCATTGAGGGTGTAAGTGACCTCCAGCGCGTTATAAATTGCGGGGAGTTGATCGGCAGCGGAAAAGTCGGCATCGACGACCGGTCCGATAATCTGAACGATATTTCCAAGGTTGCTCATCTCGTAATTTTCCTTCTCTTGGGGAGTATTGGTTCTGGTTAAAAAGTAAAAAAAGCTTGTCCTCCGATTATTCGAGGGCTCGCATCGCCGTGGTGATTTCCAGAAGCTCTGAAGTAATCGCCGCCTGCCGCTGCTTATTATAGTCGAGCGTCAGGTCCTTGATCATCTGCTTCGCATTGTCCGTGGCAGCCTTCATCGCGACCATACGGGCGCTATGTTCGGAAGCACGAGATTCGAGGATCATCTGGTAGAGTTCACTTCCGACGTATTGAGGAACTACCACATTCAGAACTTCCTCTGGACTCGGTTCAAAGATGTATCCACCGTAGTTTACTCCGGACGAAGAATTAGCAATGACTCCACTATCTGCGGAACCTAGGTATGCCTTCTTCGCCCCCAATTCAATCGGAGTGATAGGCAAGAGAGTCTCAATGTGTGCGTCCTGCCGGATGGTGTTGACGAAATTGGTAAACGCAACCAATACACGCCCGTACTGACCAGACAGGAAGTGTTCGATCGCGAAGTCCGAAATCGGCTTCGTTTCCGCAAAGCTGACAGGATCCTTGACAGCGAAGTCGGCTGCGATTTTACGCCCAGTTCGAGCCATCGCCTGACGCCCCTTTGATCCCACCGTTATGAAGTCGGCATCTTTAGAGACTTTCGTGGTGATCAATCGGAGCAGGTTCGTATTCAGCGGCCCGCAGAGTCCCTTATCCGTCGTCACCAGAATCACCAAATCTTTTCCGGTGCCCTTAGCGTTTAGCAAAGGGTGATCTTCCGGGGTCGTGTGCTCCTTTAAATGATTTAGGACGCGATTCAGCAAGTCCGCACTCGGACGGCCAGCGGTCGCTTGGTCCTGCGCTCGCTTCATCTTCGAGGCCGCGACCAACTGCATGGCTTTCGTAATCTGGGCCGTATTCTTGACCGACTTAATGCGTCGGCGGATGTCGCGGAGGTTCGCCATAGCGATTCAGAAAAGAGATCGTTCGATAAAAATCAGGCTTTATAGGTAGACTTGAAGTCTTCGATCGCCTGCTTGAGTTCGGAGACGATGCCATCGTTGAGTTGTTTCTCTTCGCGGATCTTCGTCAACACAGAAGCCTTACGAGTCGATAGGAACTCTTCCATCTTCTTTTGAAAATCCTTGATTCGATTCACCGGGATTGCATCAAAGTGACCATTCTGCATCGCCCAAAGAAGAGCAACTTCAAGCTCCATCGGCAGGGGCGAGTATTGCGTTTGCTTAAACAGCTCAACAATTCGCTGTCCGCGCTCGATTTGTCCCTTTGTCTTCTCATCAAGATCCGATCCGAACTGAGCGAACGCTTGAAGCTCACGGAACTGGGCTAAGTCAAGCTTGGTGGTTCCAGACACCTTCTTCACTGCCTTCGTCTGCGCAGCGGAACCCACTCGACTCACCGAGAGACCGACCGAAATCGCCGGACGAATCCCCTGATAAAAGAGGTCCGTTTCCAGATAGATCTGCCCATCAGTGATCGAGATCACGTTTGTCGGAATGTACGCGGAAACGTCACCCGCTTGCGTTTCAATGATCGGAAGAGCCGTCAGCGAACCTCCACCATTCGCCTCATTTAGACGAGCTGCACGCTCGAGCAGGCGGCTATGCAAATAGAAAACGTCACCGGGGTATGCCTCACGTCCCGAAGGGCGGCGGAGCACCAGAGAAACCTGACGATAGGCAACTGCGTGCTTGGAGAGGTCATCATACACGATCAGTGCGTCCATACCGTTCGCCATGAACCACTCACCCATCGCAGCGCCAGCATAGGGTGCCAAGTATTGATTGGTCGCAGAATCCGAAGCTGAGGCAACGACGACGATGGTGTAATCCATCGCACCTTCAGCCTCGAGCGTCGCAATCGTCCGTGCTACGTTTGCCAGCTTCTGCCCGATCGCGACATAGATGCAGTAGAGTGGCTTGTGATCTTTCAGTGCACCTTCCTCAGCCGCACGATTTTGGCGAGCCTGCGAAATAATCGTGTCCACAGCTACGGTTGTTTTTCCAGTGGAACGGTCTCCGATGATCAACTCCCGCTGACCACGTCCAATCGGAATCATCGCATCAATGGCGAGAATCCCCGTCTGAACCGGCACCGAAACCGACTGCCGCGGAATAATTCCGGGAGCAATTTTCTCGACCGGATAGGTCACATTTGTCTGAATCGCTCCCTTCCCATCAATCGCCTGACCGAGCGCATCGACTACGCGTCCCAGCATCTCCTTTCCGACGGGTACCGAGAGCAGTCGTCCGGTGGAACGAACCTCATCTCCTTCCTTTACATGCAGCGCATCACCAAGCAAAATACAACCGACCTCGGTTTCTTCCAAGTTCAACGCCAGGCCATAAAGCCCGCCGGGAAACTCGATCATTTCATTCAGCATGACATCGCTCAGGCCTTCGACCTTGGCGACTCCGTCACCGATTTCTCGCACGATCCCTACGTTCGACTTGGTTACGGAGGTTCGCAAGGCGGCGATTTCGGATTCCAATTCCTGGAGAATATTGCTCATACGCTAGCGTCTAGTAAAATTAGAGAGTGAATTGAGGTTCAACTGAATTTTTCGGAGAGTCTCTCCAGTCTATTTTTGATACTGCCATCCCACACATCACTTCCGATGCGGACTTTCATACCGCCCAGCAGTGCCTGATTTGTGGTAAATTCAGGGCTTATTTGCGCTCCGTATTTTTTTCTCAGATCGGCAGTGATCTGGCTTTTTACGGGTTCATCCAACGAAGCAAAACTCTCGACGATCGCCCGATTCTCTTGCACCTCCAAGCGGATCAATCGCATGTAGGCATCCAGCAAAGCCTGATAGCCTCGCGGCTTCAATTGAGAGAACTTCGCGATAATTTGTTTCGCCACTCCGACATCCACTCCACGATCCGTCATCGTAGCGACAAAAAGCTTTTTAGCAATGCGCTGAACTTCTTTTCGTGACTTCATACAGGGAGCGGAGTAGAGAAATTAAGATTCCTTAGGTGAATTCAGAGAGCGATCTGACTCGTAGCCTCTTCGTTAATTCTGACTTGATCTTGATCATCGAGCACCTTGCCCGTCACTTTCGCCGTAGCATCGATCACCAAACGACCGAAATCGCGTTTCAGCTCACCCATGACACGCTCGTGCTCCAAGCGAGCACCGTCTCGAGCCTTTTCGAGAATTTGATTCGCCTCTTTGACAGCCTCTTGCGTCTTCTGAACACGCACAGCCTCCGCACTTTCCCGAGCCTCCACAATGAGACGCTCTGCATCAGCATTGGCACGGTCAAGAGTCGCACGGACATTTTCTTCGGCTTTATCCATCTCGGCCTTAATTGTCTCGAGATTGGACTCACCTTCAGCAATACGTCGCCGCCGAGCCTCCAATACACTGAGAACGGGACCAAATGCGTATTTAGAGAGGATGGTATAGACAAGCAGGACGATGATCACCTGGGCGATAAACTTCGGCCAATCAAGTCCAAATGTTTCGAGTATTTCCGTCATCGTCTTCGAAAATTAAGAGTCGACCGGGGTCTCCCCCGGCTCATTAGTAAATACCCGAGAAACATCGCCGCCCAATGGATCGCGATTTCCCGGAGCACTCCATCAGCCACGCAGAGCCATGATCAGCGCATAAATAGCAATAGCCTCGGCCAAAGCCATAGCGATAATACCGATAGTCAGAATATTGCCGAAAGCACCCGGGTTGCGACCGACCGCCTGAGCGGAGGCCATACCGATCAAGCCGATACCGATACCGGCACCAGCACCTGCAATCGCGAGGGCAAAATTCCCATTGAACGCGACTTCAGCGAGAACTTGGAGTGTAGTGAGATCAATCATGTTATTTTTCAGGGTATGTGTTGCTCATCAGCACCCGCGCTCAGAGACACGGTCATACTGACAAAATTGAGTTAAAATCAATGATGCTCCGCATCCTCATGAGAGGTGGACAACTTGATGTATACGGCACACAGAAGTGCGAAAACAGTAGCTTGGAGCATTCCGACCAGAATCTCCATAAAATAAAAAGGAATCGGAAAGACAACGGAAGTCAAAAAGGCCGGAATTTTACCGAGTCCGAGAGCTGCCCCCAGACCACCCATCGTGTGAAGCAGCGTTTCCCCAGCAAAAATATTGCCCAGAAGCCGCAGAGAGAGCGACAAAGGACGGAAAGCGATCGACAATACCTCAATCATACCAACCGCAAAGAAAATTGGCATAAGAGCGTATTTCAGGAAGCCTGTCAGCCCACCCTTGGGACCAAAAATGTGAACCAGACTCCCCCAAACACCGAGTTCACTAACAGACAAATAAAGCCACACGATCATGAAAACTAGCGCCAGCGCTAGATTCATATTCAGATCAGCCGTCGCCGGACGCAGCAGCGGAGTGAAGGTCGCATGACCCTCCGCGTTCACAAAGGAGGAATCGACCGAAAGGAAGGCAAGCTTTTGCCCAAATCCGACCGTTCCCACACCTGGGATCAAACCGAACCAGTTCGAAGCTAGGATGAAAATAAACAGTGTTGCCAATATCGGAAAGGCCTTCGGAGCGACTTTTTTTCCAACAATTCCCTCGACCTGCCCGTAGAGAAACTCGATTACGAACTCGACGAAGTTTTGCTTCGCATTCGGGATGAGCGACATCTTTTTGGTCGCAACTCGCGTAAAAAGAAGAATTGCTGTCGTGACAACGGCTGCAACCAAGATCGAATTCGTCAGCCACCCGAAGTCGGGAAGACTCGGCGCACCGATTCCTCCAGATGCGAGGATCGGGAGTTTGGTTGCGAAAAATCCTGGAGTAAAGGGGGCCATCGACTAAAAGATTAAAGCGAACGGTGCGCTGATTACGACGGAAAGTGGCATATTTCCGAAGGCGCGTGAATCCTATCCACGTCAGCGAATCTCGCAAGGTGAATTTGTGAAAAATTTCACAAGCGTTCACAAATCGACTCCGAAGGGCGATAAAAGAAACCAGTTGAACAGTGCTTGCATTCCATGGTAAAACACTGGACGGCGTAAATTTAAGACAAATTAACAATTGACGACTCTCGATGTAAGAAGTACGAAAAACAAAGACTGACCCCAACGAGTCGCCGAAGTTACTCTAGAGGAACTTCCGCCGCAATTCAAGTCCTGTCTGAAGCTCAACCAGGCGCACCTGCGCTGTCTGATGATGTCGGCTTTAGCCGTGATTGCGCAGAAGTCCGTGTCATCCGATTCTGGCTTTCCTAGTGTCCTGTTAGGGCTGCTTCTGCTGATTCGATATACCGTCACTTCCAACGGTTTCTTGCTTCAGGCTTGCTCAAAGCTGAAGCTATTGGCTGTCTCATCGTGATGCTTACCCCTAAACCCAGCGAGGGATGGACCGTCACTCGCCTCATCGACGTCCCCCTAGTTTTTCCGAAAAGAGCCTCAGAATGAGGATGCGACGGTTCATTCGCCCGCGAGTTGAACGGGATTTCCAATCTGGCGTTCCTGAAGCCAAATCCGGGCTGAGTGATGGCCTAGGGCAGCCGCTCGCTGCATCCACCGCCGCGCTTCGGGAAAAGAGCGACCAACACCGTAGCCAATCTCAATGCAGCGGGCGAAATCGAACATAGCATCGAGATTGCCGCACTCACTGGCCCGACGAAAGAATACAGCCGCTTTCTCTGCGTCGACGACACATCCGATGCCGGAGCTCAAAAAAATTCCCATTTGATGAAGAGCGGAACTCCAGCCTTCTTCCGCAGCCTGATTCATCGCCGCAGAAGCCCCCATCGAATCGCCCGTTTCGAGGAGAAAACGGGCAAGGCGTTCGCTAGCTGCCGGATGCAGGGAAGCCGCTCGACGGAGAACTTTAGCCACTTCGCTCGAATGCGGCTGTCCGGGCTGCCACGCCAGTAGGGCCGAATAATGCGCTGCCTCGGAGTCGCCGAGTTCGGCGGCTTCGGAGAAATACTGAGCGGCGTGCGTGAGATCGTGACGAGACAGGGCGACGAAGCCTATGGCCCGAAGAGCGAGCGGGGCACGCTGATCAGATCGCTCGGCGAGATGAGCTAAGAGTCGGCTGTCATCCGTCTGCCAGTTTTGGAAGTCCGCGAGCAAGCGCAGAGAATCGGAACTCGCATCAGTGACGAGACAGGCGATCCATGCCTCTTTTGCGAGCGCCAAGGACTCGGCAGGAGTCGGGAGAGGCTCGGGAGGGAGAAGAGCGAATGAAGCGGGCACGCTGGAGATGGGGTACAGTCCCTGCTGTGCGGACCATGTCGCGAGTGCGTAGCCGATCCAAGCAGCAAAAACGACGGCAGCGACCATGATCAGTCCCCAGTGGAGGGGTGCAGAATGTGCTCGATCAGGCACAGATGGCGATGAATCGGGCACAGATAACGATGAATCGGGTGCAGAATGTGCTTGATCGAATGCAGTTGAGGAGACGACTCGATCAGGCGTATCTGGCACATCACTCGGCGACTCTGGAACTCCATAGAGACTCTGTCGCCGCTCCTCTAGCACGGCTGCCAGATCGGCGGGAATCCGGGGATGATTGAATGTCTGGTGCCAGTGGAATGGCTCACCCGTAAGCGCAGTCCAATAGAGCGGAAGCGTGACGGCAGATCGCCGATCAGCGATGGAGTCCTCTGCGGGAAGAGCGAGCATCGCACGAAGCTGCTCGGGAAAATCGATCCCGTCGAGCAAGGTATCGGTGGTCTGGTGGACGCGGATCTTCAGTGGAGCACTTTCCCAATCGGAAACGGTGGGATCTTCCGAGGTTACCAGAAACAGGTTTTTGGGCGACAGCCACCAGACGAGACAGGATCGATTTTCACCCTCGATTTCGTCGAGGAGGGCGCGAATCCGTCGCAGAAGAATGTCAGCGCTTTCCGGTGAAAGCGGACCGTGCGAAGCGATCCATCGTGCCAGGCTCATTCCCTGAATCGATTCTTCACCGATCAGAGAGAGCGAACCCGCATCTTCGAGAAAGGTGACCTGCAACTGCTGAGCGTGTCCGCGTCCGAGGCGGCGTGTGGCGACGTAATGTTGCTCAAGCCAGAGGTGACGCGGCAGAAAATCAGGGCCGGGAATGACTTGCAAGCGAGTCTCAGAGCCTCGGATAATCGTTGAAAGAGCGAATTTCTCCTCTCCCAGAGGATGCTCCTCGGAGAGAGCTCGATCCGAACCGACCGCCGCGAGTCCTTCACTTCGGAACCACGCTCGCAAAGGAGACCGAGGCGGTGGGATCGACACGAGTCGATCTGCTTTTCCTTGATCTCCCAGCACCGCAAGCAGAGCATCCCTGAATTGTTCAAGCTGCACTGAGACAGAATTTCGTTCTTTTCCCCCGAGGATTCTTGTGAGTGCGTCCTGCAGCGGTGATGGCCACTCAGAGCTTTCTTCCCCAGCCACTGCATGAAACATTCGGGCAAAGCAACAGGCTAGGGTGTCATTCGAAGTCGTGAGTTCAGATTCAGGAAAATACGAAGAAAAGAACCCAGTCCGAACAATGTGAATTTCGTGCTCACTATTCTGGACGATTTCGAAATCTTCCGTGCTGCAAAAGCTGAGTGGCGAGCAGAGTTCTACCCGCTCCATCGCCGCTTGGCAAAGTTGACTGATCCAGTAGGCGACGAGCGGCAGTGGCAGAGGTCCTACGCGATGGATGTAATCGGACAGAACCTCGCCATCCGGAAATGCGCAGACATAATACGGACCGTCCTCATCGTAACCCCAGGAGTGGATTCGTGCCCATCCTTCGGGTTGCTTGATCGGATCGGAGAACGCCTTAAGAAAACTTGCAAAATCCTCCCATCGACCTGCGGGAATCAATTCCGGGGCTATTCGATGAAGTTGAGCTAGGCCCCAGCGATGATGATCGATCACGGGGAGCACGGTCTCTGAAGCTCGTGCGGTGGGTAGCGTCAGCACCTCTCCCGCTGCCGACCTGAGCAGGTGATATCGATCCGAACCAGATGAATGAGAGAAAGGCATGGAATCCGCAATAATAAGCGGTTGAGGACAGTCCTGAGAGAGTGGAAGTTACCACTGCACAGGATTCCAAGAGAATCATAGCATTACCATGTCAGATATCAGAAAAAACAGCCAGCAGCGAAAAACGGGGGAGACGGAAATTCGTCTTGATCTGCTCATCGACGGGACAGGGCAGTCCTCGATCAATACAGGAGTTCCGTTTTTCGATCACATGCTGACGCTCTTCGCGAAACATGGACGCTTTGATCTCGTGGTCGAAGCAAAAGGAGATATTGAGGTCGATTTTCACCACACGGTCGAAGACGTGGGAATCGTGCTCGGGCAGGCCCTTCACTCCGCTCTGGGAGACAAGAGAGGAATCACGCGCTATGCCTCCGGCCATTTCCCGATGGATGAAACGCTCGTCCGCGTGGCTCTCGATCTGAGCGGACGACCCTTCCTCGAATATCGCTCACCGGAAAACGTTCCACACATCGGGGACAAGTTCAATTTCACGCTCGTCGAGGAATTTTTTCGTGCGTTTTGTTTTAATGCTCGGATCAATCTGCACACGGAAATTCTTTACGGGCGCGATCCGCATCACATGGCCGAGGCGCTGTTTAAGGGACTGGCGCGTTGTCTCGACACTGCCTGTCGCATCGACGAGCGCACGGCAGATCAGATTCCGAGCACGAAGGAAGTTCTGTAAAGCTTCTTCAGAAAACGAAAAAAACTGCCTTACGTTAGATTCCTTGAAACTGTAAAAACTTGTGTAAGACTGAGATTTACGAAGATTTTCTTCATAATTCATTCGTATTGTCTCCCCTGCTCCCATGATCGTTCCCGTACAAAAAGATGACGATTTCCTCACGGACTTCCGGGAGGCGGATAAGGTCAGCGGAGCAATTCACATCTGGTGGCTAGGGCAGAGTGGATTTCTTGTTAAATGGGCAGGTCACGGTCTGTTGATCGACCCCTACCTGTCCGATGCCCTGAGTCGCCAGACCGCTGGAACAGCAGAGGAACTGGTTCGTGTATCGGAGCGAGTCGTCGATCCGCTCCAGCTTTCGGGAATCGACGTAGTGGTCTGCTGCAATGCCGATCCAGATCGCCTGGACGCGGAGACCATCCTGCAGCTCCGCGCTGCCAATCCGAACTTGAAGGTGGTGATTCCGGCAGGGCTGTTGAACGAGGTGGATGAAATTCTCGGAGCTGCAGCCCCTTCCCTACTACCAGTGAATGCGGGAACCTATGTAAAATACGGTCCTTTCGATTTCCACGGGATCAACGCGGCCAATCCGAAAATCCGGCGAGACGAGCGAGGAAATTCCCGCGATCTCGGCTATGTGATTCTCTTCGGCCCCTTTGCGCTCTACCATGCAGGCGAGACCATCTGGCATACGCATCTGGTCAAGGAAGTGCGTCGCTGGTCGCCCAATTTAGCGTTTCTTCCCATCAGCGGACCGGGGGCTGATCAGCCGGAGCACACGCGAATGAACGGCTTCGAAGCGGCAGCTTTCGCGAAATCCATCAGTGCCAGTCTGGCCCTGCCATGCCACTACGATCTCTTCGAGCGTGGAAATGTCACGACGGAGGAGTTTTCGAGCTGTTGTGATCGGCTAGGGCAGCGATATCGGGCGCTGAAGATCGGTCAACGACTGACGATGGGACCGATCACAGATCCCAGTGCAGGCAAATCGCTACCGAGCGAGCCATACACTCCCCATTGGAATCTGGGTTACTGATTCTCGGCCTCGTTGCGATATCGTCGAGGTGAAAATCTGTTTTACCTGCGCTGTTGCGCTCTTGCCAGTCGCGCATGCATGAGCATAGCGTTCCGTAGATGAAATTCTCGTCAATCTCACTTTCCCTCATTCTTTTCTTACTCACCTTTTCTCGCTCGTGGGCGATTACTCCCGCTGAACTGGAGGCAAAATTCAAACAGCTTCCCACCGTCGCAGAAAAAGATTTGCCGACACTGAGCAATCAGAGAGGCTCTTTTCGTGGAGCGCTTCTGCACGACGGCCTAGAAGGACACACTTGGGTCTCTTTTCCCTTCATCGAGAATCCCGGCAGTCTTTGTTTTGACGCGAAGGGGGCGATGTATGTGGCCGAAGCCAATCGCTTCTGGCTGGGAGTACCGGACTTGCGAGGAGCCAACGAACTAATCCGCGACGACTTCCGGGCCGTGACTGTCGCAGACCGCTTGGCCATGTATCAAAAATACGCATCGAGTTTTCCTGAAGGCTGGTTCAGCCGGGTCGCAGATCGAGTGATTCGCCTAGAAGATCGCGATGGGAATGGGGCCCCAGATCATCGCACTCTGTTTTCGGATCGCTTTCATCGTCCCGAGGACGGCATCGGTTTTTCGCTGCTAGCTGATGGCGATGCGGTCTATTTCACCTGCATTCCCAGTGTCTGGAAACTGCGAGACAAGGATGGAGACGGAAGGGCAGACGAGGAAATAGAAATTTCGACTGGCTACGGCGTGCGGGTTTCCTTCATTGGACACGACTTGCATGGAATCACGCGGGGGCCTGATGGACGGCTGTATTTTTCCGTGGGAGACCGAGGATTTCACGTAACGACAGCGGACGGGGTGACTCATGCGGGATCGGGGCGTGGAGCGATCTTTCGCTGTGAACTCGACGGCAGCGGATTAGAGGTTTTTGCCATCGGGCTACGCAACCCCCAAGAACTGGCTTTCGACGATGAGGGCAATCTCTTCACCTTCGACAATACGGGAGACATCGGAGACAAGGCTCGTTTTGTGTATGTGCTGGAGGGCAGCGATTCGGGCTGGGATATGTCACATCAGTCGGCTCACCACTACGCCACGCATCTCGACTGGGGAGACTTTCGCCCGGAGCAGTCGATGTGGGTAAAGGAGCGGATGTTCGATCTGTTTAACGAGGATCAGCCTCAGTGGGTGTATCCTCCCGCCTCTCATGTCGGAGAAGGGCCATCAGGGGTGGTCTGGACGACGGGTGAATCGCTGCCAGCAGATCTGCGCAATCGCTTCCTAATGGCGAATTACCGAGGGGCGTCTGACAACTGTACAATTCTCTCGATCGAGCCAGAACGCAAGGGGGCGGGGTTCGTGGCAAAGGAGGTGAAGGAGCTCGTGAAGGGCGTCGGAGCGAGCGATGTTGATCTCGGCTACGACGGGAATCTCTATCTCTGCGACTTCGGAGGAGGCTGGAGCGTGAATGAAAACGGCTCAATCCAAGTGCTGGTTCCGAAGGATGAAAAACAGCGCACCGCCGGAAAACAGGTGGCCGAGCTGTTCCGAGCAGGATTCGATCAGCGCGGAGTTGATGAATTACAAAATCTCCTGAACCATCCGGATCGGCGTGTCCGGCAGGCTGCTCAGTTTGCTCTGGTGGAACGCGGTGCGGAAGGAATCAAAGTTCTCAAAGAGATCGTCGCAAAGCCCGGCAATTCGATTCCTCGGCTTCACGCCCTGTGGGGACTCGGACAGGCGGCTCGTCGAGGAGAAGCAGTTTCCGACACTCTGCTGCCGCTGCTTCAAGACGGTGATGCGATCATTCGGAGCAATGCTGTTCGTGTCTTGGGAGATCTCCGCACGGAGGCGGCTCTGGTGCCACTACGAGACGTGCTGGCAAAAGACGATTCTCTCGCCGTTCGCTCTTTGGCGGCCGTTGCCCTTGGACGGATCGCGAAATTGGGTGATACGACGACGATCAGCGCCCTTTTCTCCGCCGCCGTCGCCAATGGAGCTGAGAAAAAGGAAACTGACGTGGTTCTGCGTCATGCGATACTCTCGGGACTTTCGCTGATCGCCTCGGAAAACGATGCGGCGACAAAGATCAATTCAGCGTCTCGTGAAGAACGCCTGATGGCGGTGCTGCTATTGCGTCGAAAGGAAAGTCCCCTGCTCGAAAAATTTTTGGATGAGAGAGATCCGCTGATCCTGCGCGAAGTCATCCGTGCCATCTACGATACCGGTGCGGTGGATTCTTCAGCGGGCCAAGCGCTGGCGGCATTTCGTCGAGGTCTCGCTGAGCTACCCGAGGCCGTGCAGCGCCGCATTGTGGCGGCCAACTACCGAGTCGGCACACCGGAAAGTGCTCTGGCGATGTTGAGGCTCGCCGCAGACGCTTCTCTTACGCATCCGGTGAGGAAGGCCGCGCTCAATGGACTCCGAGAATGGTCTGCTGTGATCGATACTGATCCTGTGAAAGGCTGCTATCGGCCGCAAGTCGTGAGAGATGGGCGCGATTTCGCTCGGATGGAATCGGTTCTCGGGAACGAGTTGCGGAAATTTCTCGCTCATTCCGAGGACTCGGAGCTGACGGCCTTGGCAACTGAATTCGCCACAGAGGCGAAAATCCCTCTCGATTCAGCGATTCTCTTTGCTCAGGCGAAAAATCCGAAGCTGGCTCCCAGTCTGCGCATCGCTGCCGTGGAAAGTCTGCTTTCAACGAAACCTCAGGGCACGGAGGAGTGTGTGTCGTCGCTGCTCGACGATTCGAGCGCTCACGTTCGAGCGGAGGCGATGAAAGCTGCCTTTGATCTCGGGTTGGCGGGAATCGCCGACAAAGCAGAGGCGACTCTCGCCAAAGATCCTCTGCCAGTCGCACGGGCTACGATCGCAGGGTTGGTCAATGTGCAACCGGAGAAAATCGCCACTCTTTGGAAAGCCCGTGAGACAGGCCTCCGCAAAGGCCTCTGGCTTGACGCGTATTTGGCACTGGCAGCGAAAAGGCTTCCTGAAGTGGCCGATTTCCCGACTTCCACGAAGTCGGCGGTGCATCGTCTGGGATTGGAGGGAGGCGATCCTCTAGCGGGAGAAATCGTCTTTAAAAATCAGGGAGCCTGTCTCCAATGCCACAAAGTCGGAGGGGAGAATGGAGAAAAAGGCGGGGTACAAGGCCCCAGCCTACGCGACGTCGGCAAGAGACTCACCCGTGAAAAAATTTTGGAATCGGTGATCGATCCCGGTGCCGAGATTGCGGCGGGTTACGGGATGACGACGATTGCCCTGAAAAGCGGTGATGCTGTCGTGGGGAGGGTCGCCTCTGAAAACGCTGCCCAGATCGAAGTGATCGCACCCGACGAGAGTCATCGCATGATCACACGCAGCGAAATCACCTCCATCGCTCCCCCCGTATCGGCGATGCCGCCGATCGGCGAAACTCTGTCCCCGAGGGACTTTCGTGATCTGATCGCCTTCCTTGCCACACAGAAGGGAGGAAAATGGTCACGGGAGGAAGCAGCGCACGGCGACGGCGAAGAAATCGCGAAGTGATGATGAGAATTTGATTCTCTGGGCCAATCCGCTTCCCGTGCGTCTTTGTGCTGGCATCCACGCCGTTCGTTTGCTTCACTACCCATGGTGATTGCCAAACAATACATTTTTCAGGGACGAGTTCAGGGTGTCGGCTTTCGCTACGCCACGAAGCAACTCGCGAAAGGCTTTGATGTCATCGGCTGGGTTCGCAATCGCGAGGACAGGACGGTGGAATTGCAGGTGATGGGCGAGGAGAAGGAAATTAACGACTTTTTGAGTGAACTCCGTGACAGTTTTGTCGGTCAGTTCATCACGGAGCAGACGGAAAGGCGGATTCCACTGCTTCAGAACGTGACAGGATTTTCGATTCAGTAATGAGTAGCAGTAACGCAGCGGTCGAGGTGGAGAACATGACCAAGGTGTTCCCCTTGGGTCTGAGAAAAGGTTCGGTCATCGCAGTGGATAGCCTGTCTCTGCGCGTCGAAGCCGGAGAGGTCTATGGCCTGATCGGACCGAACGGATCGGGGAAATCGACTACGATGAAGGTGGTGCTGGGTCTGATGGCACCCAGCAAGGGATCTGCGAAAGTCTTCGGCTTGGACTCGGGCGACATTCAAGCGAGGAATGAAATCGGTTTTCTCCCGGAAAATCCCTACTTCTATCGCCATCTCACTGGAGAAGAGACGATACGATTTTACGGGAAGCTCTGCGGAATGCGCGGAGCCGAACTCAGCGCTCGCACAAAGGAATTGCTGCGACTGGTCGATTTGGAAAGTGCAGCCAATCGGCGGCTCGCTGGATACTCGAAGGGGATGCTGCAGCGCATCGGACTCGCACAGAGTCTCGTGCAAAAGCCTCGATTAGTCATTCTGGACGAACCGACAGCGGGCGTTGATCCCGTTGGTTCGCGACAGATTCGCGATCTGATTCTGCGCTTACGAGACGAAGGTTACACAGTGTTTTTGTGTTCGCATCTACTGGCACAGGTTCAGGAAGTCTGTGATCGAGTCGGGATTCTTTTTCGCGGAAAGATGCGGCGCGAGGGAACACTGGATGAGCTAGTCGCCGTCGAAGGACGTACGAGCCTGACGCTCGATAGTGTCTCGCCGGAACTACTAGCGGAGATCCATGAACTCGCTGCAGCGAAAGGCGTTTCCGTCCTTTCCGAGGAACGACCGCGCACGAGTCTCGAACAACTTTTCATCCAGCTCGCCGAGAGTGAGGGCGAGACACGATCATGAGCAGCTCTCCTCCCACAGAAAAAGCGGATTCCAGGGTGCAGACTAGGCATGTGCCTCTGTTCTCTCTTGGGCGCGTCCTGACGATCACCTCTGGCACCGTGACGCAACTGTTCCGGATGAAGGTCTTTTATTTCCTGTTCGCCTTTGCTCTAGTGATGGTAGCTGCGGGGAATTTCAGCTTGCCTGCGACTCCGGCACAGGAGCTTTCAACGATCAAGAAAGTCTCTTTCGGGACGATGGACCTGTTCGCTTGGCTTTTTTCCATCGTGGCCACCGCTCTGTTGATCCCACGCGATCAGGAAGATCGCACGCTTTACACGATCCTAGCCAAGCCTGTACGACGGATCGAATACTTGCTGGGCAAGCTGGGAGGCGTTCTCTGCGTGGTAGGCCTTTCTCTGCTCGTCATGGGTACGATCTGTGCGATCACGGTGGGATTCCGAGAAAGTCTGCTCGTGTCAGAGGAGATCGGCGCCATGCAAGCGGATGGGCACTTCGCGCCAGACGAAGTGAATCAGCAGATCGATCTGATCCGACATCAGGGCTTGCGACCAGAATTAGCCCTGGTAGTACTGGCGTATTTTTTCAAAGCGGCAGTGGTCGCTGCCGTGACCTTGCTGCTCTCAACTATCGCCTCCAGTTCACTCTTTACCATCATCGTGAGTATCCTGGTCTTTCTCATCGGCAACGCGCACGCGCTGGCGACCGGATTTTGGCTGCAGGAATCGGGTAATAGTTGGGTCGTGCGCATCGTGGTGAAAGTCGTGAAAGTCCTCATTCCTGATTTTCAAATTTTCGCTTTCAGTGAAGGAATTGTTCAAGGCGAAGTAGTGCCTTATTGGCTGGTCGGGGAAATGGGGTTGATCACAGTGGGATATCTTCTCGTTTTTCTCTTGCTCTCGCTTCTCGTATTCGTCGATAAGGAATTCTGACCTGATTTCTCCGTGAAACGCCTCTTTCACTTCGTTCCTCGCCTGATACTCGTGCTCGCCTTGCTGGCGATGTTCGGCCTAGTGCGCGAGCCGGTCGAGCAGAGAATGCGAGCACGACTGATCGAGGCCAATCTCCTGCTGCCACCACCGGCCCAGACGGCATTCGAGCAAATGAGCCAGTCGGCGATGATGGGAACGCTGGGCGGCCTGCGCACTCTCGTGGCGACTTATCTGACGCTGGAGGCCTTTGACTACTTCAGCACCAAGTCCTGGGATGCTCTCCGTCAGACCTACCAGATCATCGTCGATCTGGAGCCGCGTGACGAGTCCAACTGGGTCTCCGCAATCTGGCATCTGGGGATCAATGCGACAGCGAATATGGAATACAACGACCGACTGCCGAAATTCGAGCGAGAGCGTCTCTTCCGGGAGTACGCCTTCGCCGGGATCGCTTTCGCCGAGCGAGGGATCGCGCAGTTGCCGGATTCCGTCGCGATTCGACTCCAGTTGGCCGAAATCTATCGGGTAAAACTACAGGACAACTGCGCAACTGCTCGCGTGTATGGCGATACCATTGGACGCCCCGGTGCTCTCGGTTACGTGAGGCGCTTTTATGGGTATTTCATGGCCCGCTGTCCCGGAAAAGAGCGAGAGGCCTATGACTATCTGATTTCTCTCTATCGAGAGGGGAAACAGCAGCATCTACCGACGCTAATCAAGGAAATCAAAAATCTGGAGGTGAAGTTGTCAATTCCTGACAAGGAAAGGATTCCCGATCCAGATCCCGATCTACCGAGGCCCGCTCCCCAGTCTCAGCCCTCGACACCTTTGCCCGGGGGGATCATGGTTCCCTGAGCGAGGTCTGGCGCAATTCCGTCGATCCAATCAATACGCGAGATTGCGAAACTTCCCAGATATGTTTTGTTGAATGGCTTAGCGAAATGGGTTTCGTTAATGCTAGATAGGACACCAGTGAATGAAGTACGCAATCTTCGGAGATATCCACGCGAATCTGGAAGCATTTCAGGCGGTGCTTGCTGATGCAAGCGCTCAGGGCTGTACGGACTACGTGTGCCTAGGAGACATCGTCGGCTATGCAGCGAATCCAAAGGAATGTCTCGCCATCGTGCGTGAGATGGGGTGTCCTGTAGTGAAGGGGAACCACGATGAAGAAGCGGTGCTCGAAACTCCTCTGGAAGGCCTCAATCCACTAGCGAAAGCTGCGATGGAGTGGACACGAGCACAGCTTGACTACGATGAGCAAGATTTTTTAGCCGGATTGAAACTAGTCCGCCAAGTGAATGACTTCACCATCGTCCACGCAACTCTCGATACTCCTGGGGGATGGACTTACGTGACGAACAAGTTCGATGCTATGGCGAGCTTCAGCTACCAGTTCACGCAACTCTGCTTCTATGGGCACACACATGTGCCGCGCATTTATCGCAGGAGCGATACGGTGGAGGTCCTCCCTGCGAATTCGGTAAAATTGGAGTTTGGAAAAAAATATTTTATCAATGTGGGAAGCACGGGACAGCCTCGTGACGGCGACTGGCACGCCTCTTACGCGACCTATGACCCTGCGGAGAAGGAAGTGGTGATTCATCGCATCGATTACGATATCGAGAAGGCACAGGAAAAGATCATCGCCGCTGGTCTGCCTGAGCTTCTGGCAGAGCGTCTGGATCTGGGACGGTGATGAGGTTCGATTCGAGTCGACTGCTAAGCTGTCATCGCATTCTCATCGTCAAACCGAGTTCTCTGGGAGATATCGTTCACACGCTTCCTGCGGCGGAGGCGATTCATCGTGCGGTGCCTCATGCGAAGATCGACTGGCTGGTGAATACGGAATGGACTCCGATTCTGGAAGGTGCCTCATTTCTGGATCGGCGGATTCAGTTTCCGCGACGCGAGTTTCGCGGAATTGGAGGGCTTCTCCGTGCGCGACGATGGATGAAACGAGAATTGCCGCTCAAGGGCTACGATTTCGCCGTCGATTTCCAAGGATTGCTGCGTAGTGCGATTTTTGCCCGGCACTGTGGGCGCATCACCACGGGGTTCGCTCGATCTCGCGAGGCTGCGGGCTATTTCTATGATCACATACTGTCCCTGCCGAACTGGGAGAGTCTCCACGCCGTAGATCGGTACTTGGAGCTAGCTCGGAGCTTAGGTGCTGAAGTGACCGATCCTAAATTTTCCCTACCGGAAGGAACGAGACCTGCAGCGCTTCCCGATCTGACGGAATCGCCCATCGTACTGCATCCATTTTCCCGCGGTCGAGGAAAATCGATGACTTTGGACGAGACTGCAGACCTAGCTCTGCACCTCGCCCCCTATCCCGTCGTTCTCGTAGGATCGGCGCTGAATCAGGAGGGTATCGTGTGGCCAGAGAATGTGATCGATCTGCTCGGGAAAACATCTCTCACAGAGCTAATTTATCTTCTGCGGACTGCTGCGTGGACGGTCAGTGTCGATAGCGGGCCGATGCACCTAGCTACAGCCATTTCGGATCGCGTTCTGTCCCTGCACACATGGTCGAATCCAGTTCTGGTCGGCCCGTGGCGGCGAGGAGCCTGGGTCTGGTGTAAGGGAATTCTCTCTCGTGTGAGCGATTTGAATCCCGAGACCTTTTCAGATCGTCGCGATCAGGTGACGCTCTATGAGAATCAGCCGATTCTCGGAGCAGAAAATGTGAAAACCATTGTGAGATTCCTGCAAACGAAAATCAGCGAGAATCGATCAGAGACTCCATGAAGAAGGTCGAAATTTTTACCGATGGCTCCTCACGCGGCAATCCTGGACCCGGCGGATATGGCACGATCGTTCGCTACGGAGTCCACACACGCGAGCTGGCGCAGGGATTCCGTCATACGACGAACAACCGCATGGAAATTCTGGCCGCCATCGCCGGGCTGGAAATCCTCAAAGAACCCTGCCATGTGACGATCTACTCCGACTCCCGCTATCTCGTCGATACGCAGAGCAAAGGTTGGGTCGCGAGCTGGGAGAAGCGAGGCTGGCGGAAGGCAGATAAGTCCGCAGTAAAAAATGTGGACTTGTGGAAGCGGCTCACCCGAGCTGCTGCGGGGCACGAGATCATCTGGTGCTGGGTGAAAGGTCACGATGGGCACGACATGAACGAGCGCTGTGACGAGCTGGCGACCGAGGCTGCGGATGGGAAGCGTGGAGCGCGAATCGAGGACGAAGGCTTTGATGGATAAAGCTCCAGATCACGGTGCCGAAGCTCGATCCACCGCTGGAAAGAACTTCAAAAATTGGCCAGCGACCGGGCGAGTATAATGCGGCATCGGGACGACCAGATGAGGGCGAGAGGACGGAACAGGCGTAGGACCAAAGAGAAATTCCGCGAGTGTTTTTTCATCGAGTCGAGCACCGACCCCATCGAGAGAAGGTGGAAGATGGGCTGGTAACGTCGTCGCCCCTACAGGATCCTCTTTGTATCCAAAGTAGGCCTCTCGTGCGAATTCGGGGCCGCCTGATCCTCCTCGTTCGTGGCAGGCGTAGCAGTTGAGTCGCTTCATTAGGTGATCCATCTCTGCCGGAGCATCGAGCGCGCGCAACGTGTCGAGATGTCGAAGCGCGGCGGAGATCGCCTGCTTCTGCGCCGGCACGAGTCCGTAGAAGGGCACCAATCCACCGATCGGACGAGCGGAAAAACAGCCAGTTTCAGAATCGGGATTGAGCGCGGTGAGGGCGGGGATTGCGACGCTCACGACTGGCGACGAAAGCCCGCGAGGCGGCTCGTGACAAGTATGACAATTTTTCCGAAAAAAGAGCTGTTTTCCCTCCTCGATCAGCGACTGATCCGCCGGTGGAGCATCGTGACTCAGCGCCTCCGTCAGATTCTGTGGCAACACCAAATCAGGGCCAGAGCGCAGGTAGGCTGCGAGATGAATTGCGTCCTGTTCGCTGAGACCGAAGTCGGGCATTCGCGAGGAGGGGCGATATTCGGTCGGTCTGAGGATAAAATCCGTCAAGGTATCGAGATCGTAATAGTCCGCCAAATCCACCGGTACATTCGGTAGTGCGACGGGTTCAATCGCAACTTCTTCGGGAAGTTCCGGCGGGCGATACCCAACTTCCGGAGCGTGGCAGGCGACACAGCCGATGCGATGGAAGAGCGCTCGACCGAGCTGAATATCGCCGACGGGACGATGGGGAATATCTGCGGTGAGAGTCTTCAGCCAGGCTGAAAGGGCGGCGACTTCATGCAGGTCTCGATCCGGGCCAGCGAAGAGGCTAGGCATGGTCGTATCTCGCTTGACGAAGCGGGGATTGCGAACAAATAGCTCGATCTCAATCGGTGAGAGCCGTGATGCCACACCGTCGAGACGAGTAGCGGGCAGGGCGGAAAGCCGAGATGCTAGATCAGGTGGGGGCTGATGACAGGACACGCAGTTGAGTTCCTCCAGTAGTAAGAATCCCCCCTCGCTAAGGTAAGTTTCATCGTCCGAGCCTGCATAAAAGCGCTCGAACCCAATGACGAGCGGGTGATTCACCGGCTCCGCCTGGAGAGGATGAGCAGACGAATAGCGCGGTATGAAGGCCGAAACTGAAGCGAGCACGAGGGCGACAGAGGATCGGACTAGGCGATTCCACCCTGTCTGGTCAGGCATGATACCCTGTTGAGTCTGTTTCAATTCACGATGCGTCCATCGACGAGAGTGATCGTCCTGTCCCCGAGTCGGGCGAGAGTCTGATCGTGAGTAACCACGAGAAGGGTGCGACGCTGCTCATTCACCAATTCCATCAGCAGCGTCATCACAGATGATCCGGTCGCAGTATCGAGATTGCCCGTTGGTTCGTCAGCGAAGAGAATCGCCGGATCGTTCATCAGAGATCGGGCGATTGCCACCCGCTGCTGCTCACCACCGGATAGCTCGGACGGCAAGTGCGCAGTGCGAGCTCCCAGACCGACGCGCTCCAGCAACTCGTGAGCTCGAGCACGAGAGGTTTTGTTTCGGATCAGGGCAGGAATCATTACGTTTTCCAGAGCGGTGAGCTCGGGAAGCAGAAAGAAGCTCTGGAAGATATATCCCAGTCGCGTATTTCGAATGCGTGCCTGCTCTCGTCGGGAGAGTTCGTAAAAGCTCTTTCCCTCAATCATCACCTGACCAGAGTTCGGACGCTCGAGTCCCGCCAGAGTGTAAAGCAGAGAGGTCTTTCCGGCTCCCGAGGGGCCGATCAGAAACATCGTCTCGCTGTGGTGGACATCTAGGCTCACCCCCCGGAGCACTTCGATATCGTTCTCTCCGATGTGAAACGTACGGACGATATCGATGGCGGCGACGGAAATTTCGGAATCGGGGCAGGGCATGGCTTCGAGAGAATGCTAATGATGCTTCGGATTTTCTGCCTCGACGAATGTTTTTTCATCGGGAATGGAATCGGCAAATGGAAAAAGCGTAGGGGTGGATGCTCGGTGCGAAATCTGACGAATCGCCTCATACAGGACGATTCCTACGGCAGTCGCGAGATTTAGACTACGACCAGCGATCTGAGGAATGGTCAAACAATCGTCCGGGTTCGCTTCCAACAGGCTCTCCGGTAGTCCTTTCGTCTCCGCTCCAAAGACCAGAAAGTCTCCGTCCTGAAACTCCGCATCCCAATAGGTGCGTTCGCACTTAGTCGTCAGCAGCCAAGTGCGAGCGGTCGGAGAGATCTCGTGACGACAGGCCGAATAGTCAGACCATAGCTTCGGAGATAACTCGCGCCAATAGTCGAGTCCAGCGCGACGAAGAGCGCGATCATCGATCGAGAAACCGAGCGGTGCGATCAAATGCAGCGCTGAACCTGTGGCATGACACAGACGCCCTATATTCCCCGTATTCGGCGGAATCTCAGGATGATGCAGCACGACGTTCAGCATGGAACGTCACCGGGCAGTGGTAACGAATCAGGAAGCGACGGCCAGATCGACATTGACCCGGCGTCCGTTCTGATCGAAGCGGACAGCACCGTCCACCAGCGAATAAATCGTGTAATCGCGACCGATTCCAACGTTGAGACCGGGATACCATTTGGTACCACACTGACGGATGATGATATTTCCGGCGATCACTTTCTCACCGCCGAATTTCTTCACACCGCGACGTTTGCTTTGGCTGTCGCGTCCGTTCTTGACACTTCCTTGTCCTTTCTTATGGGCCATGAGTTTGGATTCGGTTTGAGTTGGGCGAAAATAAAAATTAGATGGAGACGATCTCCAGACGAGTGAGTTGACGACGATGTCCCTTGGTCTTATGGAAGCCCTTACGGCGCTTGAACTTGAAGGCGATCACCTTCTCTGCACGATGCTGATCCACGACTTTCGCCACGACCTGAGCACCTTCAATAAAAGGAGCTCCGACCGCCAGCGAATCACCTTCGCCAGAGGCGAGGACAGTGTCGATAGTGACTGTGGAATTCACTTCTGCATCGAGCTTTTCGACGTCGATTTGATCACCGACTGCGACTCGATACTGTTTTCCACCGGTTTTAATGATTGCGTAAGCCATGGTTCTGTTCTCCAAGGGGGCGGGCAAGCTGCCATGAGTTCGCCTCGCGGGCAAGTAATTTTATTTTTCTTCCGAAAGAAAGACGAGCCCGTCAGCAGCGATCTCGGCTTTCGACGGACTGGAAAGCCACTCATCCGCTTTCGTCAAACCCAGTCGATAGTGAAATCCCCTCTCCCCGGAGCGGGCGATCACGCCGGGGAGCAGGCGTCCCACAGACAGTGGATCACTGCCTCGAATTTTCTGGCGAATCGCATCTTGATCGAGGACTGAGTCGGGCAGGCTTAGAGACAGAACTCGCCCACCCTGAGACCAGCCCCGAACGACGGGACGACCGAGTTTTAACTCCCATGCAGACAATTCCTCCTCCGTGATCAGACCAAAGACGATTCCGAAACGGATGGAGTCAGGAAGAAGATCGTTTAACGAGCGGAAGAGGGCCGCTGATCCGATGATATGAGATACAGGGCGAGTCTGGAGCAGAGAAGTCACTGAGCGCGCATCTTCTCGTAAGGATAGTGATCGGTCACAGACCTGACCTCCGCAGAGGACTGGCCCCCAGCATCCGAAGACGAGTCCTTCGCCTTCCGAGGAGGGCGTTTCACAGAAGAACGAGTCGCCACGTCTCACCGGATGGGCGGCATAGACGCGGAGAGTATCACGCAGTAGCTCGCTAGATGAGAAAA
>CAUJIH010000018.1 GCA_963205275.1 Verrucomicrobiota bacterium
CATCCCTCCTCAGGCCGCTTGAAAGCACGTGGAGTGGTCAATTCCAGATTAAAATGCTTCATAAAAAGACTTCCGAGAAGTCGGTCACTCTCCTGCTCAATTTCCTCCTCCGATTGAGCGTCCCTTTCCTGCTCCCCTGGCTTCTTCTCTGATTTCTCTTGGAGCTTCCGTCTCCTTTCTAACCAGTCTTTTTCTTTCTCGTCCTGCCGAGGCTGGAACTCCTCAGGAACCAATCCGGGATTGACCGTAATCACCAGCCGCGCTCCCGCCTCCACGGCACCGAGCACGGGAGAATCCTCTCTCGAACGGAGCGAATCGAGGCTGTCGCGAGGGAATCCCAATAGCAGCAGAGCAGTATCTCCGTCTAAAGTTTGAATGCTTTCCAAGCTCACAAGATTTCGGGACACAGATCGATTCTCGAGCTGTTCGAGCGCTTCGTAAAACACGCTGGCTCCCAAAGGGTCTGATCGGGAACTGGCATAGTGCGGATACGCAGCCCCTGCCGCAAATCGCTGGACAATAATGAAATAGAAACCAATCCCCAGCAGGACAATTAGCAGAATGAAAATGAATCGTCCGCGCATGAGATAAAGTTATCGACTGATTTCTTCACGCGGGCGGGTTGATGGAGCGAGAGCCGCAGTCGCCACGATTCGTCCATGATTGGCGAGATAAGTCTCGATCGACGAAGCCCCGACCTTGTGCATTCCATACCAGACTCGCTCGAAAAGGAGAGTATTCTCATCGAAAGCTCGAAGCAGATCTGACATCGTTCGGGCACGAATGCGTAGATCCTTACGGTAGTCGCCATTCGAGCGAGATCGCTCGATCCGCAACATTCCTCGCTCGCCCAGATGAGCCAGCGTCGCGAGGAAGAGCGCACGCACGGCCAGTCTCTGCTCGCCTCGGGCGATCTGTTCGCGTGCCAGACTTAGCCATTCATCCTCTGCAAACTGCGATGCGAGTAAGTCATCGCTGGCCAGATTAACCGTGCGAATATCTCCGCCCTGCGAGGTTACTCCGACAGCCAGAGCTTTCTTCCCTTTTTGGTGTCGCAAGTACACAGCAATCAGCCAGCTCACGAGAGCGACCAGTAAGAGGAGTAAAATGATTGAGATCAAGGAAGATACTCCCTGTGACCACCGGGATGGATCGACATCGCTTTTCGGAGCGTGTTTCCCTCTCTCTTTTATTCTGTTCCAGATCATCTTACCAACCCACTCCCAGACCGTTTTCGCCATCCGCCGTGTGCCGCGAGCGATCTCCTTCACCTGCTGCACTAGCCATCCGTGTTCCGCCTGAATCTCCGGCGTCAGCACGCGACGTGGCAGTCGCCATTGATACCGCTTTTGTTCCAGAACCTTCGTAACCTCCTCCTGGAAACGTGTGGATTCGGGAGTCAGCGACGTTTCAGCTGCCTGGCCGACCCCAGAGATCAAAAACAGCCCTCCTAGCACCAGAATCAGCGCGATGGCGATACGATCGGGTGCCATAAGGTTCGCCTCCGCCTGTTTCCTCTCTTGCCGAAACCGTCGAAGCCGTCCAAGCAAATCTGCTCCAGTGCTACGCGATTCTGCAGAGAAGCAACGTAGCACATAAACACCGTGAAAGAATGGTCCCAGCACGAGCTGCACCAGCAGGAACGTGCCGAGGAGGAAGGTCGTATTGCCCAGTGCTGCCTCCGGATTGGTGGAAAATAAACTCTCAATGCCGAAAACTGAGTCGGCAATGTTGGGTAAGACCAAGAAGGTGACGACGATATTTAGCCAAGTGACCAACGCGGCCACCAGAAAAATCAGTAGAATCGAATGATTCCGTCCCCAATGGTAGTGAGATAGGCGAAGGGAGCGCGATGCGAGTGAATGGAGGGGATGCCTGCCTCGATCTACAGTAAAGGTCAGCACCACCGCATTCTCCCAAGCCGTGATAGCCCAGCCTAGGGGCACGACTGTCACGATGCTAATGAGCAACACAGGCAAGCGAAATGCGTGCATCAGCCAGAGAGCCGCCAGCGATGCCCCCCTTCGCTGTCCTGGCCCACTCTGTCGAGCGTCCCCTTCTCCCTCCAATCGTCTCCAAAGTCCTTCGCAGTATCGAGCCTGCCATCTCAGCTTCCAGGCCCATAGAAAGCCCATCCCCAGTGATGCCAGTGCAGCATCTCGGATCGCCAAGCTGCTGCGACTCATATCAGCGACGAAATAAAGAAATCCTAGCATCCAGGGAATCGATCCCAGATAATAGCGCCAAGCGAGATCAGCCCACGAGGAGCGAACCAGATGAAAGGCCTCTTCCATCAGAGATATCGCTCCTTCTCCCTGATTCCCGTGATTTGCTCTGCGATGCGTTCCCTTCATGCAGTCTCCTCACTCCCAAATCGTACCGTCGTGGACGAACTCAGGGATGCTCCCTAAAAGCCGAGCGATCAGATAAAAAGTTCCCGTCACAAGAATCATAGCGATCACCGCCTGAATGAATACCACCGGGCGATCCCAAAGTCTCCCTCGTATTCCATGATCAGAAATTGAGCGCTTGGTCGTCTCAAGACAAGCGGCGCAGGTGAACTTCCCGGAGTGCTCCGTCACGCACTCCGAGCAAAAAAAACGGCGGCATCCCGTACACCGTGCGGATGCCATGCTTTGCGCATGGATAGCGCATCGAGTCGCGGCAAGTCCCTCTTTCATCACGCGCTGGTTTCAGGCATTACTCGGCTCTCCGAGATTGATGTCACAGTGGCGATCCGGCGATTCCATCGTCCGATGAGCATCAGCCCCCACACGGAAGAGCAAGTCATGCCAAGAAACATCGTAGCGAACACGATCCACAGTAAAACCCCACCTTCATCAACAATCGCGAGATAGGCCTCCATCGGCCCTGTGAAACCAACCGTATACGACGGTTCTCGGATCGAGACGATGACGTAATACACCATTCCCACAATCATCGCTAGGAAGTATAGTCCCTGTAGCGTCCATAACGCAGAGCGCAGAGACTCCGGAGTGGACTTGCGAAATGCAAATACAAAGGTGAACGCCAGCAAAACACCCGACGTCGTCATCACGATGGTCGCGACGATCATTAACGCCATGCTCTCGATCGAAATCGCTAGGAATGACAAAGCTCCCACTAGAATAAAGCTAGCAAATGTAAACCAAGCCAATCGAGGGACTCGATACGATTGGTTCTCAGAACTCCCCGGATCGACGATCTCATCAGTCCAGTGGACGGCCCCGAGGGAATCACTCTTACCTAAATCCTTCGCAAGTAGATCAGTTTGGGCAGATCTCCCTGCCGACTCGATTTCAGCAGTCACCTCAAGCGCCTTCCGATACCTGCGCAAAGCCTGGAGCCGGACGCGACTTCGATTCGTCTGCAATTCACAGACACACATCGGTCCCAGAAGGAAATGGCGAATCAGCAGAGCCAAAAAAACCAGCGAAGTCACTCCACAGATTACGGCCATCACTTGATGTATGAGCAAGGAGGAATCGCCCCTCACCAGCAGAACGGCGACTGCTCCAAGAATCAGAAAAATGCCGATGTACAACAGAGCACGGAGTCGACTTGGCGTTTTCGCAACGATGATCGCCTCGATATCCGACAGACGATAGCGACGATACTCCTCAAAAAACGCGAGTAGAAATCCTCGTCCGTTCAGGCACACGAGCTGCCCCTCTCCTATCCAGAGACTCGAGAGACCTAGGCGATTTTTTGCCAGAAGCCGATACTTTTCGCTAAATTCTTTCACTTTTGCTATCAGGAAACACTGAAGATGCCGTCCAGGTCAAGCAATCCTCGCCCTAGTTCCAAAAAGAAATTCATCCCAACGGATACGATGCCATCAGAGCTTTGAAATCCCGGACAGATCGCGCCAGCCCTACGAATAGCCCCCGCGCCACCAGATGATGTCCCACATTCAGTTCATACAGATGAGGAACGCGCAACAATTTCACCAGATTCGGTAGATTCAGACCGTGCCCCGCATTGACTCGCAACCCGAGATCGTGCGCTAGGATCGCAGCAGTACGCAGAAGCTCGAACTCCGCATCCCCGCCGTCGATAGCGGAATTCGCGAAAGCTCCCGTATGGAGTTCCACCATATCCGCTCCGATTTTTGCCGCAGCACGGATTTGCTCCGCTTCCGGATCGATGAAGAGACTCACCAATACCCCACGCTCCTGTAGAGATTTCACAGTGGGAATCAAGGCCTCCGAAAGTCCTACAGCATCGAGTCCTCCCTCTGTCGTGATCTCCTGTCGATTCTCAGGTACCAGACAGACGAAGTCAGGCCTCACCTCCAGAGCGATCTTCACGATCTCCGAGGTATTTCCCATCTCCAGATTCAACTTGGTGTGGATTCCTCGTCGGAGTTCAAAGACATCGCGATCTTGAATGTGACGGCGATCCTGCCGCAGATGAATCGTGATCGAATCCGCCCCAGCAGCCTCCGCCTCATGCGCAGCCGCCAGTAGTGACGGCTCTACATTGGGAGCGTCTGGATTCATCGCGTAACGCGCTTGACGCAGCGTGGCGACGTGATCGATATTGACTCCCAGCTTGAGACTATCGGATGACGTGGAATTCATCCTCCAGAGTAACGCGTTTTTCTACTCACGCGACCGAGAAAACGCACATCGCATTTTGATGCTCCGCCCCCCATCAGCGGATCACCGTCACAGGCGTGCCCAGAGCCACTCGTGAGTAGATCAGAGGCTGGACCGATGCCGGGACGCGAATGCATCCATGACTGGCCGGGAAATTCGGCACATCGCCGATATGCATTCCGATAGGCCCGTTGATTCGCAGCCAATACGGCATTTCCGCTCCGACGAACTGAGAAGCTCCTGAGGGACGTTCATTCACGTCTCCACTACTCGGGACAGGCACCCCAGCAGCATCCAGCCATACCCCATAGGTCGATGATCTTTTATCGACCAGCTTTTCATTGATCGTGAAACGTCCCGCAGGCGTGGCATAGCCTTCTTTCCCCGACGAAATCGGTGCGTCAATCACCAGCGTTTTCATCCCACCGCTTTGGTCGAAAAGACGAGTGCGCTGATCGCGTAGATCGATTTCAATCGCAGCATTCGACGGCTGCATCGTATCGAGCAGAGCTTGATTGATGTAAACACTCGACTCGTTCGATGAGGTCTGCAGCTCAGCTTGACTCGTACGCTTTCGAGAGAACCAGCTCCATCGCTTCTTTTTCTCAAAGCGTGTCGTTTCGTTGAAGCGATCTCCGGCAGAACGGTTAAGTCCAGAATCCTGAAAGGAGCGATCAAGCGTCGTTCGATCATAGGCAGCCCGGTCCGCAGCTTCACGTGCTAGAATTTTCGCCTCTCTGCGACGTTCACGAGCCGCGAACATAGTCGCACGCGCTTCTAGGTCGCGGGCTTCTGGTGATCCCGGCAGAACACCGGATGCTCCGAAACGATCCGACTGATCAGCGGAAAGATTGCGCTCTCTTCCGCGAGCGAACGAGAAACCATGATTCGGTCTCAGTCCTTCATTCCGCCACAGGGAAGTAGGACGATCCACCCCGCAGGAGGAAAGAAGCAGTATGGCACAAATCCCCAGAGAGATTCGTGCTATGGACAGAAAAAGCATGGCAGAAAAGAGAAAAGAAACGCTCAACTGATCCCTGATGCAAGGACATAGGTGAAGACATGGCGAACTAAGTTGTTTTCTCACGGGCAGGCTATGAGAATCCCCAAGAGTCTCATGGGTTAGATTCCCACCCTTTCCGTTTCGGGCCGTCTCTCAGAACAGCCTTACTTGAATGGCGGAGGGGGTGGGATTCGAACCCACGGTAGGTTTCCCTACGGCGGTTTTCAAGACCGCTGCCTTAAACCACTCGACCACCCCTCCTAATCTACGATGACCCTCGTCGAGCGGGAATCATACACTCTCTTTTATTTGAAGCAATCGCCTTCCTCTGTCGAAAACGACCTTTTTCGCGATTCCGTCTCTACGTCCTAGAATCAAGCTGAAACACCTGACCGGAAATGTGCTCCATCGACAACAGATGTCGGATAAATCGCGCTGCCTCCTCTGTCGTATTCAGTCGTCCTAGTGAATGCTGAGCACGCACGGATTCTCGATGCTCGTTCGAAAGACCTTGCGTCATACGCGTGTTGAGAAATCCCGGAAGAACGCAGTTTACTCGGATATTCCGCACTCCCAGTTCCTGCGCCAGACTCTTCGCCAATCCTTCCAGCCCCGCCTTGCTCGCTGCGTAGGCACTCTGCCCGAGAGGTGGATGCTTGGCAGAATACGAGCCGATCATCACGATATGTCCGCCCCCCCGTCGCATCATTCCTCCGATCACAGCACGAACGCAGAGAAAAGCTCCTTTCAGATTGGTATTTAACACATCATCCCAATTCGACTCCGAAAGGTGAGGAAACAAACGATCTCTAGTGACCCCCGCATTCTGAATCAGTACGTCGATATCCCCCACCTTTTCAAAATACTGCTGCACGACCCCAGAGTATCTCACGTCTAGTTCCTCTCGATCAGGGCAAAAGATCTCGTCACCCGTACTTCGGAACTCTGCTGAGATGGCTCTTGCCAAATCACCATTTCCTCCAGTGATTACAATGCGTCGCGACGTAATCGAACTCACGGGAACAGAATGGAAAAACGAAGGGAATCAAAAGATGCGACAGCTCCGATCAGACTTTACTGCGCAGTCCCTGCGGCACCACCTTCCGTCGATGGTGTAGAAAGAGGCGCACTGGGAGCCGTGATCACCACCGCATTAGGTTCGTATCTCAGGGTCATTTTCGACATCTGTGCTACATATTTGATCACCTCTGTTACAGGAATATTTCGCAGATTTAGCGTGATCTGAGTCTCGGAGCGGAGTTCTGGAGTTCCCATGAAAATAAAGTTCACAGTCGTCGCCCCCTGTGTAATCTCCTGTGTACGAGATGAGAGATAATCCAAGACATCCCCGAGTGAAGCGTCGGAAAAGTTAACTTCCGGTATGATCACGCGAGCGAGCCGCGCTTCTAAATCATTCTTCTGCTGCGTCCCTTTCGCGAGCGCTAACCGGCACTGGGAGGCATAACTGCGAGCATATACGAAACTTGGACGGACTTGAAGCACCTGTTCAAACAGGACCAGAGCTTCTGCATATTTTTCCTGATTAAAAAGCTCTACACCTTTCGTAAATGCATTTTCCTGAGTGCTCTGAGCCACTAGAATCGGTGTCGCGAGAATCATTCCACAAGCAGCGAAGCAAGCTACTCCCCATCGAGCGATCTGGACTAAAATCTGTTTCATAGCACTGCTTTCTTTTACCTAGTGCTACCAATTATTCTAAGAGAAGTAAACACAAATCCGTTAAAAGTTCAAATTGGGAGTTCTTTGGTATCTTCTCAGAAAAGAGAAGTTTTTAAAATTTCATGAATCTATCTCGACATCTCTTAGGATCTGACTAAAAATTCTCTCTAACATCCTTTCTCTTCGCAGAACTTTCAGCTCATCCAAGGACGATCCCCCCACTTATCTCCGCCAGATTCACTTTGCCTCTATGGCTATTTCTCGATTGCGATCCAAGTCTTGGCATTTTTATATAAAATGCAGCATCATCTTCATGGCATTGACGTGGGGTGCGACATATAACTGGAATGCTGTCTGCCAAGAGTATCCCGTCGATCCGACCGCCGCTGCAGGCATGACATCGGGACTACCGAATAGCAATTCTGCCCGACAGATCGAGATGATGCAGGTGCGCACATCCGCTCAGGATGCCCAGGCGGAAGCTGCTGCAGCGTCTATGGCACGATCCGCTGGGCAGTCGATGGATGATCGCAATCGCGACGCGGCTTTGCAGGATGCACGAACCAACAAGGCGATCAAGGAGCAGATGCGCAATCGTCTCCGCTATGAGAAAGTAGCAGCGCAGCAAGAAAAAGTCTCCGCGCACGACATGTCCACTTGGCAACAGAATGGAGGGGTGCGTGTCGAGCGAAATGTGCCTGACGCCTTTATCACCTCCTTGATCGCTGAAGAAGAGCAGGCGATGGCTCGCGGGAGGGTCACGGCTCCGAAAAAACGTTTTTCCCTATCCAGCCTTAACCCCCTACCAGTCGTCGGTGACGCGATCAGTTCTGTCCATGTCCCGCGCCTGCCTTTCATGGGGGGACGTGAAAAGGAGGAAGCCGCACCTGCCGCCAGCCCTGTCGCTGCCACTGACCAGAGTGAACCTGTATTCGCGAGTGCAGGAAGACGAAGCTCGTCGGCACCTCAATCAGCGCCGATTCCAGCCCCATCCAAGCCTGGCATGATTCCTTCCATCTCAGGTGCCGCCCTCGTGGATGGTCGCGCTCCCGCGATCCCAAATCCGTCTTCGAGCAATTCTGTTTCGAGTGCTCAGAGAGTCTCCTTTGCGGAAGAATCAGCGTCTTCTGAGAAGAAAAAGTTTTCTCTCTTCTCACGAAACGATTCGAATCAGGAACCGGACGCAGACAATTCTATGCCAACTTCTCAGAGTGAGGAAAAAGGTGGCGGATTTCTTGGTTTCGGACGAAAAAAATCCTCAACTCCTGCCCCTGGCATCGACGCCAGCCTCTTCCCTGGTGGGAGCAGCAGTCCATCGGTCCAGCGCGTCAGCACGGGGAGTTTGAACCCTTCTTCCTCCTCTCGATCCACCAGTGGTGCCTCTTCATCGGGAGATTCCTTCGCCAGCGATACGGTATCCCTGCCAAGTCATGAGGCGGAGAAAGAACGCAAAGGGGGCTTCTCAATTCCTCGCCTTAGCCTCCCTTCGCTGCCTAGTCTGTCAAAGTCTGAGGGCGGAAGCCGAGGTGGCTCTGTTGCAGTCGGCTTCGCCACCGTTTCTCAGATCGCCCAGTTCATGGTCTATGGGGCTGATCAGATGCAGTCAGAGATCCGGGCGCTCCCCGCAGGAACTTCAGTCGAGATCACCAAGCCCGGAGAACAGTGGTCCGGGATTCGGCTTTCCGACGGCACGGAGGGCGTCGTGCAGAACAAGTTTCTGCGCTCGAGTGGAAATTAATGACAAGACCGTGTCTGCATTTGCTCGGCCCTTCCCTTACTCCTCACTATTTTGAAGATTCACAAGCTTCGAATCACTTTGACTGATGCAGATCTGAATCGCATCGCAGCCGAAGCGCTGTCAAGTTCACGTCAGGAGTGGATTCAAAACCTGAAGATCGAATGCCTCGACGAATCTCTGAAAATCAGCGGAGAATCCACCTACCCGATGCCGCTTGTCGGCACCGTTTCGCTTGCTTTTGACCTGATCTGTCGCATTCAGCCATCTCAAGACGGTCGTGAGCTGGAAATCCAGATCGAGCAAGTCAATGCAGCGAAGGTCCCTGCGATGATGGTAAACCACATCATCCCCTTCCTGCTGGGGAAGTTGTCCGGAAAACCGGGACTGCGGGTTCGGGAGCGGTCCATAATCATCTCGCCGCTCGACCTTCTCACTCAGAAAGGGTTCCAGATCGAAGGGGTTCTCCAATCCGTAGTGATTCACCCAGGGGAAATGACGATTGAGTGCTGAACTGATCGGATCGATTCCCCACGATCACAGTTAAGGGATCAGCTTCGCATTTCCGAGAACGTCTTCCAGAAATATAAAGCTGTTCCGTTCTTCCTCGAACGGACTGATACGGAAATCGCATCTGACTCGAGAATGTAGGAGTCCGATTCGGTAGCTGTCAAGCGAGTTGACTGTTTTTAGGCGGCTTGTTTTTGACGTTTTTCTAGATTTCTGTTGTCGATTGGGTAGAGATTGACGGAGGTCGTTGGGGCGCAGTTTCGGACTTTTTTGGCGATCCAGCGATCAGGATTCTCTGAGCGCTTCTGCTCGAGTATTTTCTTACGTTTTTCGAGTAGTTCCACGTCTCTTCCGCAGTGCTTCTCTTGTGGAGTTACGAAGTTGAGAGCGCGGTGTTTGTGT
>CAUJIH010000019.1 GCA_963205275.1 Verrucomicrobiota bacterium
ATTACTTTTTCTAAGATTGCCACCGGGAAAGCGTGAATACGAGGAATTTACTAAAATTTGTGGTAACGATTCAGCACTCTCGGCAAAGGGCTGGGGGCATCCGCACAGGGCGTTGCGGATGGCCTCGATAATGCTCAGGCCTTGTTTGCGTGCCGTGGACAGGTAGCTGCGGATGACGCAGAACATCTTGGCCCCGTCTTCGCTGCGAAAGCAAGCAGAGACTTTTTGCTGCACTTTCATCATCCGCAAATCACGCTCCGATTAATTGTTGTCAAAGGGAAGGCTCGGATCGCGTAGGAAGACGATGATCTCTTCCTTCTTCTCGCTTAGGCGCTTGAGCAGATTGTGCTCCCGGCTCTGCTTGACATGACCCTTCTTCCCCGGCGGCTTCTCTGCGGCAGGATGTGCTTGAAGTCCTTCCTTGATCCATTAATCGAAGCGGGCCTCTAGTTCTCCGTGTTTTTGCTTGTCCACTTGCGACTTCTCCTCGACCAACGCTTGGTCCCGTGCCTGCTTCATCGCTATCAGGGCATCCGACAACTCTATCGCTGGACGGATCTTGCTGCTGTTGCTGCTGCTTTTATTGGGTCGCTTCTCCAATTCGGCGATGCGTGCCTCGATCTGGGCGATGCACGCGTCAAATCGCGCCTCCATACTGGCGATCAGTTCGCAGATGCATCAGTTCCGCCAGCGTCAAACGCGGCTTGAACGACAGGTTGAAGGTCTGTGGCATGATCAGTCAAGGATTGGAAAGTCTCATCCAGTCGACGTTCGGCAGTGAAGTCATCACCAATTTGTATGCAAAATCCCCGTGGCTTCTTGAAGAGGCGCTACGGTATGCTCGCGGTCTCCGGGGCACATGGTATAGTTTCGCATGAAAAGGCCCCTTGCTATGATTTATTCATTTTTCGGACTTCTTTTTTCCTTTCTCATCATGACATCATCTTCTGTTGCTTCTGATCCTGCCAACTCGACTCACACTCTCTGGATAGGTACGGGTGGAGGGGAGGCGAAGGGGATTTATCGAGCTAGTTTTGATAGTGCTACGGGTAAGCTAAGTGTGCCAGAACTCGCGGCTGAAGTCGCCAAGCCCGGCTTCGTAGCCATCCGTGCGGACAAAAAACGCCTGTATTCTGTGAGCTCGGATGATGGCGGCTCTGTTCGGTCTTTTTCTATCGCTGAGGATGGCACTCTAACAGCGATCAATCGTCAGCCCATCGGAGTGGGGACGGCTTCGCATCTCTCATTAGACAAGACGGGGCGTGTGCTCTTCACCGCACAATATGGCGCGGGTTCAGTTGCTGCCTTTCCGGTTAAGGAGGACGGCTCGATCGAGCCACGCAGCTCCCTGATCGAGCATCAGGGGAGTGGTCCCGACAAGTCGCGTCAGGATAAGCCTCATCCCCACTGGACGGGAGTGAGTCCTGATAATCACTTCCTCTTTGTGCCCGACCTTGGCACGGACCAAGTGCAGATCTACCAAGTGGACGTGGAGAGCGCGACTATTTCGCCGCATGGCCACGGTACCGTACCTCCTGGCTCGGGACCTAGGCACTTGAAGTTTAGTCCTGACGGGAGCCATATCTATGTGGTAAATGAGATGGGCATGACGGTGACTGTCTTTGCGTATGATGCAGAAGTCGGCACGATGGAGGCGATCCAGACGATTGAGGCATTGCCCGAATCAGAGTGGAAGATACCGAACAAAGGGGCTGAAATACGCATGCATCCCTCGGGGCGCTTTCTCTATACCAGCAATCGAGGACACGATACGATTACGGTTTTTTCCGTCGATTCGATGACTGGAAAGCTCAGCTTTGTAGAGCGCGAACCCATCCGAGGGGCGTATCCGAGAAATTTCACGATAGACCCGGAGGGGAAATGGCTACTCGCTGGCGGACGTGCGTCGAATACCATAGCCATCTTCCGCATCGATCTGGAGACGGGACGCTTGTATTTCACAACGGATGTGGTCAATACGCCCGCTCCCATTTGCCTCGAATTCTGAGCCAAGAAGCGAAACCGGGTGAGGGTGCGAGTCCTAGAATTTAGAATTCCATTTTACAATTTCATCAGGGCCGCACTTGTCAGACTCGTGGAGAAATGCCACACAAATCCGCGTCACAAAAAAACCGTGCCTGCTCTCACAGGCACGGTTCGGAAGAATTTGTAGTCAATCCGCACGGAGCGGACAGAGCGCCTTAATTGCTTGCTTCTTCGGGAGCCGTGACTAGGGCATCCACCCACTCGATGATCGCCATCGGAGCCGAATCGGATTGACGCTGACCGAGTTTGATGATGCGGCAGTATCCACCGTTACGAGTAGCACTGGCTGGCGCGATCATTTCAAAGAGTGTTTTCACACTTCTTTGGGCCAGTTGATTGCTCCCGAGCAGAGAAATGGCACGGCGACGAGCGTGGAGATCATTTCTCTTGCCCAGAGTGACAAGAGATTCGGCGAAGGGGCGAAGGGCTTTCGCCTTGGCCAGCGTCGTGGTGATGCGGCGACTTTGGATCAGGCTCATCGCCAGATTGCGCAGCAGAGCTTCGCGATGCGATTTAGTGCGCTGAAGCTTGGGAGTTGTTCGATTGTGTCTCATCGGAGTAGAAAGGATTATTCGTTGTGAGGTAGGTTTTGAAGAATCAGGGCCGCCACCGCAGAGCCTTCGAAGGAGCGGTCGCCAGCCAAAAGCGAGGAAGCGAGCGATTGCTCGAGCAGGCTCGGATCAATCGTCATGCCGAGAGAAAGCCCCAGCTCGCCCAGCTTACCCTTGATTTCGTTGAGGGACTTCTTGCCGAAGTTTCGGTATTTCAGCATTTCGGGTTCAGACTTCATCGCGAGCTGGCCGACGGTGCTGATGTTCGCATTGTTCAGGCAGTTCGCTGCGCGGACAGAGAGTTCGATCTCATTCACGCTCATATTGAGCAGCTTCTTCAGTTCGAGGTTTTCTTCCGTTTGCGTTTCCGGTCTGTCTTCGATCAGGATCGCGTTATCGTCGTAGTTCACGAAGACATCGAGGTGGTGACGCAGGATTGCAGAGGCCTGGAGCAGGGCGTCGTGAGCTTCGATCCGACCGTCAGTCCAGATCTCTAAAACGACTTTATCATAGTCGGTGCGTTGTCCCACACGAGTGTGATCGACGGCGTATTTCACGCGGCGCACAGGGGAAAAGATGGAGTCGATCGGGATGACTCCGATCGGCGTATCGGCTTGTTTGTTGTCTTCGGATGTATTGAAGCCGCGGCCGACGCGCACTTCCATATCGATGCTGAACTTGGTGGCACGATCCAGAGTGCAGATGTGCTGGTCCTTGTTCACGATCTCGTATTGAGAGATTTCTTGGATATCGGCGGCGGTGACGGCTCCGGCTCTGTCCACGGAGAGGGAAAGGGTCGCCGGGCTACGGTCTTCGAAGTGCTTGAAGCGGATCTGCTTTAGGTTCAGGATGATCTCGGTGACATCCTCCACGACCCCGGGCAGAGAAGTGAACTCGTGAGGTGCGCCGGAAATGCGAACAGAAGTGATGGCGGCTCCTTCCAGAGAGGACAGGAGAACGCGGCGCAGGCTGTTCCCGACCGTGTGCCCGAACCCGGCTTCGAATGGCTCGGCTGTGAACTTGGCGTAGGTATCGGTAGCGGTTTCCTCCTCTTTGACGAGGCGGTTCGGAACTTCGAATGGAGCGAGAGTTTTAGACATGTAGGATTGGGGATAGCCGGGTTACCCTCTGACATGGTGCGTCTCTTTGTCATCGCAGGATAACAGAGTGTCAGGGACCAACGGCTGGATATTCAGCACCGGAAGGGCGGAATATGGGCGAATCCGGAGAAAAGTAAACCAATTTTTTGCCGAAGCACGCTCTTGCATCGTCTTCATTCTTGTACGGGATCAGGTCTGGAATGCCAGTTGACCGCGTTAGCCAATGAATTTTAATTCAATGCTTGGTCGTTTGGTTCCGACTCTGCACGATGAAGATTTCGCTTTTCCCTGCTTTCCTGCTCCTGAGTCTGACGATGTTCACTCTGCTGTCAGGCGCGGATCGACCGAATATTGTATTTTTCCTTGCCGATGATCAGTCGCAGACTTCGCTCGGCTGCTACGGTAATCCAGTGATTCAGACTCCTAATCTCGATGCCATCGCCGCTCGGGGGCTGCGCTTTGACAATGCTTGCGTCAGTCAGCCGATCTGCTGGGTGAGTCGGACGACGATGCTCACGGGGCTGGTTGCCAGGAGCTATGGAACTCCAGAGAATCCGGATGTCACACGCCCGGATGCGGCGAAGGTGCTGGTCTCTGACCGACTGCGAGCCGCCGGATATCGCACGGGATTTTTTGGAAAATGGCATGCCAAAATGCCCGATGGCTACCAGCCTGCAGACCATTTCGATGAATTCGAGATCGTAACTCGCACTCCCTACTACAAGGAGCAGCCGGACGGAACCGTGAAGCACGAGACGGACATCGTAATCGACGACGGGATCGCCTTTCTGGAGAAGCAGTCGAAGGATCAGCCTTTCGCGCTGAATCTCTGGTTCAATGCGTGCCATGCCGAAGACGGTGATCGACGCCCTGGAATCGGCTTTTACCCTTGGCCTCTCTCGCTGACAGGAATGTATGAGGATACAGAAATGGCTCGTCCTGTGATCGACGATCCGAAAGTCTTCGATGGACTCCCGGAGTTCTACCGAATCTCCCTCTCTCGCGAGCGCTATTTCTGGGCACTGAATACCCCGGAAAAATATCAGGTCAACGCCCGCGCTCGTGCTCGGATGACGACCGGCATCGACCAAGGGATCGGTCGCTTCCTAGAGACTTTGGATCGGCTCGGACTCACGGAGAACACCATCATCATCTATTCGGCGGACAATGGCTACCATTTCGGAAACCGCGGCCTCTCTGGGAAATGGTCGCACTGGGAGGAAGCCCTGCGCGTGCCATTGATCATCGCCGATCCCCGAGTGCCGGAGGAATCGCGAGGCAGGACGACATCGGCCCCTGTCCTCAATCTGGATCTGCCTTCTACTTTCCTCGACTGGGCCGAAGAAGTCGTGCCGGACAAGTTCCAAGGTCGCAGTCTACGCGAGATGGTGGCGCATCCGGATACGGAGTTCAAACCGGGGGACTGGCGTGAAGATGCGTTTCACGAGCACTTCGCGGTGCGTGATCGTATCCCCGCCTGGGAGGGCGTGAGGACAGAGCGCTATACTTACGCCCGTTATTTCGATCACGATTACGAATTCCTGCACGACCGAGTAACCGACCCGCAGGAGCTGATCAATCTCGCTGGCGATCCGCAATATGCTGACACTCTGAAGGCCCTGAGAAGTCGCACGAGCGAATACGTCGCCCAATATGGCAGCGAACTTCCCCCTCTACCGCATGGATTCCAGCCCTCGACGGACGCGCATCCTGCGGCTGCAGCGAATGTGAGCGAGCGTGTGGGCCCGGATGGCTTTATTCCAATCTTCAACGGGAAGAACTTTGGCAGATGGACCGGAGATCGCCGTTACTGGTCTGTGAAGCAGGGAGCTATCGTCGGTCAGACAGACGGTACGCTGGATCGAACCCATTTCCTTACATGGAAAGGTGGCACCATTCAGAACTTCGAATTGTTGGTGCAGGTGAAAATCTCTGCGACGGGAAACAGCGGGATTCAGTATCGCGCGGAGATGCGGCCTGGGATCGGACTGGATGCGATGTCGGGTTCACAATGTGACATCGTGGCGAATGTAGCGCAATATAATGGAATGCTCTACGAGGAACGCGGTCGACGTATCCTGTCACACACGGGAGAGAAGGTGATCGTCGATTCGACAGGACAGGCTTGGGTCGTCGGAGAGATGGAGGTGAAGAACTTCGCGCCTGAAGAGTGGCATGAATATCGCGTGCTGGTCGAGGGGAATCATCACAGGCACTGGATCGACGGGCATCCCACAGCGGATTTGATCGACTTCGACACGAAAGGGCGCTCTCTGGAGGGCGATCTCGGCTTCCAGATTCATCCGGGACCGTCCATGCGAGTAGAGTTTAAGGACGTGCGACTCAAAAATCTCCCCGACGATCTTCCTCTGCTGGAGGAAAAAGATCATCCCATCCCCGATGATGCCTACGGAGTCAAACCTCAGGCCAAGCTGCCACCGAACTGGAAGCCGCCTATCTATGGAAAGCGTGGAGAGAATGGAGAGCGAAAGGAAAAGTAATTTTCGTGCCTTTCTTGCCAGTCTTCGACTTGCTCTGATTTTTTGATTGCAGTGATCTCCTGCATCCTTCTTGATAGAAGCTTATCTATGGGAAATTATGGGGAAATTTCTTACTCCGCCAACTGCCAGCAAACGTCAGCCTGCTTCAGAAGTGGGGCCACTCTACCATTCTCTGCGGCTCAGGGTTTTTCTCGGAATCTATATCGGCTATGCCGCCTATTATTTAGTCCGCAAGAATCTCTCGCTGGCACTTCCTTATCTGAGTGAGGACTTCGGCTATACCAAAACGAGTCTTGGCTTTGCTCTCGCTTGTAACGGGATTGGATATGGGATATCAAAGTTCGTGATGGGAGGGATCTCTGATCGCAGCGATGCGAGAAAGTTCCTTCCTCTCGGTCTCATCCTGGCCTCTCTGGCCATTCTTGTCTCCGGCACTAAGAGCGGGGTCTCCAGTGTTTTCGTCATCGGGGTGTTACAATTTCTGATCGGTTGGTTCGGAGGAATGGGTTGGCCGCCTTGTGGGCGTGTGATGACCCATTGGTTCTCGGCTGTAGAGCGGGGACGAAAGATGGCCATTTGGAATACAGCGCACAATCTCGGCGGAATGCTCATCGGTCCACTTTGTGCTTTTGCCACCGGCTACGTTGCCTTAATGGGCTTTCAGCACCCATGGATGTTCGGAATGTTCGGGATTCCCGCGCTCATTGCCATCGTGATCGCAATCGCTGTGTATTTTCTGATACGTGACAGTCCTCAATCTTGCGGCTTACCCTCGATTGAAGAACACACGGGCCACTATCCCCACGATTATTCTGAAGACTCAGAACGCATTCTCGGTACGAGGGAAATTTTCGTAAAATATGTTTTTTGTAACAAAATTCTCTGGATCGTCGCTCTGGCGAATGCCTTTGTTTATCTCGTCCGCTACGGTGTTCTCGACTGGGCACCCACCTATCTGCGAGAGGTGAAGCATTATGACATCAAAGAGGTAGGTTGGGCCTACTTCGCCTACGAGTTCGCCGCCATACCGGGCACGCTCGTCTGCGGATGGATCAGTGATGTCCTTTTCAAAGGGAAACGCGCCGTGACCACGGTTATCTTTATGTTATTGGCAACGGTGTCCAAACTTCCGTGAGATTTTGGGGCCTACGCACCTGTTTAAAACGCTGAAACTCCATTCTGAGAAGCTGGGGATCCGAGGGCTAAATTTTTGACTCAAAGAGCGTTACGATGAGAAATTTGCACGTTTAGG
>CAUJIH010000020.1 GCA_963205275.1 Verrucomicrobiota bacterium
CGACGCTTCACCCAGCACAGCGTGAAATTTATCCGCTGGTTGAACAACCATTTGGATCGTGCGTGCGACTGGCATCAAGCTGGTCGGGCTTTAAAGGCACGCTACGCCTATCAATAGTCGGTGAATTTTGGACACCGTTGGAACTGGCAAGAAGGGACAGGCTATTTTTCGAGTTGAACGATGGCGGCATCTCTGGCGGGAGTCGGCTTCTTCTGTGACACAATTCCGACGGTTCGCGCAACCGGCTAAGGTCCGTAACGCCTCCGGCGTAGATGCCGCACGACGACGTGTCTGCATCCGAATCAAAAATCACCTGTCACTGCACAAACTCGCGCCACTTGCGAAACTCCTTGAGGACTTCCTCCGGTGCACAGCGAGGGCGCAGCAAGGTGCGCACGCGAAAGCCGTATTCTCGATTGACCTCGGGTTGCTCGACCACGAACTGGAAATCCCATGCGGGATTCATCGTTCGCCGCTCGTCGTTCATCCCTCCCCCACTAGGCGATTGGGTGAAGCGGATCCCTTCGCTGCGGTCGAACATCACCACCCAAGTCAGTTCGTCGATATTCCCGTAGAAAAAGGGTTCGTCGAAGCGGATGCGGGAGAAGCTCTTGAACAAGGTGTCGCGCCCGTCGTCCGCGAAGGTCATCTTGAAACGGTCGTCGCGGTGGCGCACGGTGCTTTGGTCGTTGTGCCACTGCGGGCAGAATTGGGTCCAGAGACCACCCTTCTGGTCCTCCAGGCCGCCGAGGAAATGGAGGCTCTTGTCCTCAGGCGCGTTCATGTAGCTAGCCCAGAACAAGGCGAGGTAACCCTGCTCGGCCACGGGACGGCGTGCGATGCAGCGGAAGTCCATTTCCAAGTAGTACGGTGCGACAAGGCGGAAGCGCGTCCAACTTTCCAGATGAGAAATCGGCGTCGGAGGTTGATGTAGCTCTGCTTCGCTGTCATTGATCCGCCGCAAGGCCATCGGAGCGTGGCGAGGTTCGAAAAAGATTTCGTTGTCGGCAAGCGGGCCGCCGGTGACGATGTGCTCGAAGTTCAGTCCTGCGACTGTCGGCACGAACACGCTACGGGAGTCCTCCGAATACCTCAAACTCCACACGCCGTTGTAGCCGGTACGATGCCCACCCTCCGCCGAGTTGTCGCCGACCACCGCTGTCAACTCGCCAGCACGCAAAGTCGTCCAGCCCGGCCCCTCCTCGGCTGCATCTAGGGAGCAGGCTAGCCCTATTGCGGTGTATGCGGCGAATCTCGTGATCGTTTTCGTCCTCATCTTGATCGATGCTGAGAGGATTCCAGAATTCGTGTCAAAGGTCAAGCCGCACGCGATTTTTAAGAGACACGATTTTTAAGGGACAGGCTATTTTACTTGGCTATTTTATTTTAGTGCAGAATGCAGAAGTGCTGTGCTAATGAAGGAGCTTTCGACTGAAGCCGTCGTATTGAGACGGCCATCGTCGCTTCGCTCGACTTATCCTTTTCTTGCCTCCAGCGTGCCCTCCACGATCCCTAAGCGTGAGACTGTCCGCAGACGCGACAGAATCTGCTCCTCCTGATCGCCGCCGGACAGCAGATCCTGATAGAGACGAATCGTTTCCTCCGCGTCCGCTTTTCCCTCATCCAGCAGCTCAACCCGATAGCGTCGTAGACCGGCCTCCTTCAGTGCTTTGAAATACCGCGCACCACTCTGTGCTCGGCCATTGAACAGGGTATTGCGGCAGCCTACATCCGCACTCAGACGATGAAGTTGTCCCACGCGGTCGCGTAGATGCACCACATGCTTTTCACAGGGGCGACCGCAATCCCGAAAGTCCTTTCCCGTCGAGAGAAAACGACAGAAGACACAGTGCTCCATGTGAAACATGGGCATGTGCTGATGAATCGTGATCTCGAACCATTCCGGAGGCGCGATCTCGAGCAGATCCAGCACTTGCTCGATATTCAGATCATAAGAAACGGTTAAATTTTCAAATCCCTGATCCATGAAAAGCCGGGCGCTGATAGGATTGGCCACGTTCAGAGAAAAGTCGCCAACGGTGACCAGCCCTGGGCGGTGTCGGAAATGCGGGATCGCTCCGAGATTTCGGACCAGAACGCCGTCCGGATTCGCTTGGTCGATGATGCGGAACAGCCCTACTTCACCAGCCTTCTGAATACGGGGTGTTGCCAGAAGCAGTCGGGTCTCGGACGAGCGCTCACGAACTTCTGCCACTAGGTTTCGGAAACGTCGTGGGTCTTCGTAATCGGCGTAGATGGTGCTCACCCCACATGCGAGCGCTGCCTCCACTTGTTCATCAGTACGACACAGCACGCGCAGCTCAGGCGGAGATAATTCGGATTCCGTCTCGCTCCTCTCGGGCAGCAGATCGACCAGCGTTGTCACAGCTTTGGGAGCTTGAATCCGGTCCCGATATGGAGCTAGGCGTCGCTCCTCCATTGCCTCGACCATCGTCCTTCGCAGACGATTCAGCTCGCCGAGCGGTAGCATCACCCCTTCGGGCAGATCGACGTCTAGCCCACCCAGCTCATACACAGTGCCCCCGAGTCGTCCGAGCTGCTGGAGCAGAATCTCCTCACTGAGCGGTCGATTCTGTGCGGCGACTAAGAGGATCTCGGACTTAATCTCTATCTTCGAATCTCTGTCGCGCAGTAACAGTGGTTCCCCAGAATATCCGCTCACACTCCAGTAGATCGAATGCTTCCGCATCGGCAGATTCTCGCGTTGGAACGTGCTTCTCAGCGACGAATCCAACGCCGGATCGTCCGTTTTCCACACGCGATCACCGACTTGAAGTCTGCGAAAATCGATCTTTCCACGCGCTAGTCGAATGCGGAGTCCCTCGATTTCATAGATTCGCCCGCCCTGCTCGTGTTCTGTATCTCCCCCGGTATCGAACACGATCCCATCGCCCTTTTTTAGTGACACCAACGGTGTTAGCTCGATCCAATCACCTCCAACTGCCTCGATACGACCAACGAAGGCTCCGCGCTTCTTCCCGTAACGACCTTCGACGAGCTTCTGGTGATCAGCCCCCTCCAACCAGCCGGAGGAAAGTCCACGAGAAAATGTCATTTCCAGCGCATATCGATCTTCTTCAGAAGTCTTCCCTGGCGCTCCAGCCAAGGCTGCATCAATCGCCTTGCGATAGGTGCGAGTGACCCCCGCCACATACTCGGGTGTTTTGAGTCGTCCCTCGATTTTAAAACTGCTCACGCCCAGTCGAATAAGCTCGGGAATTTGATCGATTCCGGCCAAATCCTGTGGCGAGAGCAGATACTTCTCATCACCCAGAGGCATTACCTCGCCATCGACGATCATTTCATAGGGCATACGGCAGGCTTGTGCGCACTCGCCGCGATTCGCACTCCGCTGCCCCAGTGATTCGCTGGTCAGACATTGACCTGAATAAGCCACGCACAGCGCCCCGTGGACGAAGACTTCCAACTCGACCGCATCCGCTGTCTCTGGACGATAGAGTCGGATTTCCCGCATCGAGTTCTCGCGGGCGATCACCGCACGCTCGATATCGAATAATTCTCGTATGAAATCCAGACCTTCGGGCGAAGTAATCGTCATCTGCGTCGAGGCGTGCAGATCGAGTTGAGGTGTCAGTGCCCGCGTCATCGTCGCTAGGCCCAAGTCCTGAACGATCACCGCATCGACGCCCGCCTCTTCCAGCAGTCGTAGCTGTCCCGCCGCCACCTCCAGCTCTGAGCTGAAAATCAGGGTATTAAATGCCACGAATCCCCTCACTCCATGCGAGTGCAGAAACTCCATCAGCGGCTTCAGATCGGCTGGCTGAAAATTGTCTGCCCGGAGGCGTGCATTGAATCGCGGCATCCCGAAATAGACCGCATCCGCCCCATTCGCTACAGCGGCGCGAGCGCAGTCCCAGTTGCCTGCCGGGGCGAGGAGTTCGATTCGACGATCAGTCATCAAGGAAAAGTAACATCACCAGCCTATCGTCGCCGAATGAATCGCAGAATTTTTCCATCGAAAAGGCAATTGAAATGGAATCTGATCACCACCACCTTCGTCCATGCCCCGCACCCTGCTCGTCGCCACTCATAATGCACACAAGACTAAAGAAATTCGTGATATCCTCTCTGATCTCTTCGACGAAATCATCGATCTGAGCCGTTTTTCTGACCGCCCTGCTCCTGAAGAGACAGGCAGTAACTTCGCTGAAAATTCAGCGATCAAAGCGCTCGACGCCAGCCGCCATGCTCCGGATGCACTTGTCCTAGCGGACGATTCTGGATTGGAAGTCGATGCTCTGAACGGCGATCCGGGAGTTCACTCGGCCCGCTACGCGGGAGAACACGCCAGCGACGCTGACAATCGGAGAAAGCTTCTCATGGCTTTCGGACAGCCCGAGCACGCTGATTCTCCGCGTACAGCGAGGTTTTGGTGCGTGATCACTTTAGCGAAAAACGGGAAAGTCATCGCCCGCTTCGATGGCAGCATCGAAGGCACGATCGCCACGACCGAGACAGGCGACGGAGGTTTCGGATACGATTCTCTCTTCATCCCGCAAGGTTATCATCAAAGCTTCGGAGAATTATCTGCGGTGCAAAAAAACAGCATGAGTCACCGCGCCCGCGCCCTGGAAAAATTGAGCGCATGGCTGGTAGACGGGATGGATGAACTTTTTCTGTAGGCTCACTTCAGATCATGGAAGTGTTTAAAACGCGAGATCAAAAGGATATCGCATCGATCACTCCGATCTCTGATAAATCAGCATTACAATCTCTCCTTCTGCGGGATCCCGGTGGCGCTGGAAGCTCGACTTGTTCTTCCATGGGGTTCCGCCATAGTGAATGAGTATGGCTTCTTCTCTTCCTTGTTCTGAAATCGGTGTCGTTTTCGATCTCGACGGAGTGCTGATCGATTCACACGATCAGCACGAGCGAGCCTGGCTTCATCTGGCTGATGAGCGCAACTTAAAACTTGAGAAGGAGCAATTTACCGCATCTTTCGGTGCTCGGAATGAGACGATTATTCCGCATGTGTTTCATTGGGCTGATCCGGAGGATCATCGTGCGATTCAGGAACTGGCTGAGCGGAAGGAGAAGCTCTACCGCGAACTGGTCGCTGCCGACGGCATTAAGCCTCTGCCGGGAGTCCTTTCCTTGTTGGACTCATTGCGAGACGCCGCGATTCCAGTCTCGCTGGGATCGTCAACTCCCCGAAAGAATATCGAGGCCTGTTTTGCAGCAACCGGGCTGGACCGTTACTTTGGTGAAAACATCACCGGGGCGGAAGATGTGACAAAGGGAAAGCCTGATCCTCAGGTATTTCTGATTGCAGCAGAAAAGATCAAGTGCGATCCGAGCCGCTGCTTGGTCATCGAGGATGCCATCGTCGGTATCGAGGCTGGTTTAGCTGCGGGGATGCGAGTCGTAGCAGTGACCACGACTCATCTGCGTGAGAAGCTCGAAGATCGGGGGGCCTCTCGCATCGTGGATTCACTGGGAGAACTCAATGTCGAGACGATCCGCGTGATCCTGTCATGATCGCGCTATGCGTTCAGACCGCTCGCATCATTCGAATCTTCTACTTTCGAGAAGAGCGGCGGGCGATCCTCAAGCGCGTTCCGCGATCGGAGGAATGGGCTGATCTTCGGTCGGCCCTGAGTAGAGGGTCAGCGGGCGGTAGAGGCGATTGTCATCCAACTGCTCTAGAACCTGTGCCGTCCAGCCTGCAACGCGAGAAATCGCGAAGATCGGAGTGAACAGATCGGTCGGGATGCCCAGTGAGTAATAGACTGTGGCGGAGTAGAAATCGACGTTGGCGTTGAGATTCTTCTTTTCCTTCATCAACGCGGCGATGCGTTCGGACATATCGATCCATTTTGTTTCACCAAGTTCTTTGGTGAGTTGGATGGCCATTTTCCGCAGGAAGGGAGCACGGGGATCTAAGGTGCGATAGACGCGGTGGCCGATTCCCATGATTTTTTTCTTTTCGGCTAGGCAGTTTTCGATATAGGCATCGACCTTGTCGAGACTGCCGATTTCCTGCAACATGCGAATGACTCCCTCATTCGCTCCGCCGTGTAGCGGCCCCTTCAGAGTCCCGATCGCAGAAGTAATCGCAGAGTATAGATCCGAGAGTGTGGCGATGGTAACTCGGGCGCTGAAGGTGGAGGCGTTCATGCCGTGATCAGCGTGGAGAATGTATGCGGCGTCGAGAGTTCTGACCGCTTCTGCACCCGCAGTTTTTCCATTGATGAGATAAAGGAAATGGGCAGCCTCAGAGAGGTCTTCGCGCACGGGTGGCAGCTCTTTGCCTTCCCGAGCACAGTGAAAATAGGCAACCATCAGCGGAATCGTGGCGCAGATCGCCATCGCCCGATCCTCATTGAGAGTGCGATCTTGGTCGCCGCCACGATTGTCGTAGAGTCCGAGCATGCTGACTCCCGTGCGTAACACGTTCATCGGAGAGGCATCCTTCGGAGCGGTCCGAAGGAAGTCGATTACGCCCAGAGGAAGATTCCGGTGTGAGCGCAGATTCCGGGTGAACAGATCCAGTTCGCTCTGTGTGGGCAGCTTTCGGCGATGGAGGAGGAACATGACTTCCTCAAAGGTGCACTTTTCGACAAGGTCCTGGATGTTATAACCCAAGTAGCGCAACACTCCTGCTTGACCCTGAACGTCGCTCAGGCAGGATTCGTTCGCGATCACTCCCTCGAGCCCTCTGGCATATTCCGGCTTTTCCGACATAAGATGTTAGTTTTACAATAGTTTCAGGCCCTGAATCAAGTGTTGATGCAAAAAAATTCTGAAATCACCCCATCGCACGAACCAGAGCGTTCCCCATGTCAGAGGGTGTCGCTGCTACTTCGATACCGGCGTCGCGCAGAGCTTCGATTTTAGCCGCAGCAGTACCTTTTCCACCAGAGATGATCGCTCCGGCATGTCCCATGCGACGTCCGGGAGGAGCTGTCGCACCCGCGATGAAGGCTGCGATGGGCTTCTTGCAGTATTCCTTCGCCCACGCCGCAGCGATTTCCTCGTTGGCACCGCCGATCTCACCGATCATGATGATCGCTTCGGTTTCGGGATCGTCGTTGAACATTTTCAGTATATCCAGATGGGTGGTTCCGTTGATCGGATCCCCGCCAATCCCGACGCTAGTACTCTGCCCAAGTCCGAGATTAGTGAGCTGCCAAACGGCCTCGTAGGTGAGTGTTCCACTGCGGGATACGACACCGACTTTCCCGCGCTTGTGGATGTAACCGGGAGCAATCCCGATCCGGCAGCCTCCGGTAGAATCCTGACCACGCCCGGGCGTGACGATCCCAGGACAGTTCGGACCGATGAGTCGAGCCTTCTTTCCCTCCATCGCGGCGCGGACACGCATCATATCCATAACGGGAATGCCCTCTGTGATGGCGATGATCAGCTCACAACCTGCGTCCGCAGCTTCGAGGATGGCATCGGCAGCGAATGGAGGCGGCACGAAGATCGCCGAAACTGTAGCTCCTGTGGTCTCGACAGCTTGGGAGACGGTATCGAAGATCGGAACGCGATCAGCGAAGGTTTGCCCTCCTTTGCCGGGGGTAACTCCGGCGACGAGTTGCGTGCCGTAATCGAGGCTGAGTTGGGCGTGGCGTCCACCGAAGGAGCCAGTGATCCCCTGAATAAGGATTTTTGTGTTTTCGTCAACGAGAATAGCCATGAGATAAATCGGGAAATCGGTGAATAGGGACGGTTCAGGCCTTGATGGCGGCGACGGCTTTCTCGGCAGCCTCGGCGAGGGTATCGGCGGAAGTCAGAGCGACGTCAGACTCGGCGAGTGTTCGCTTGCCTGCCGCGACATTGTTCCCTTCCAACCTCACTACGAGAGGGATATTGAGTGATACCTCTTTACTGGCGGCGACGATCCCTCGGGCGATCACATCGCAGTCCATAATGCCGCCGAAGATGTTCACGAGGATGGCCTTCACCTTGGGATCGCCGAGGATAATTTTGAAGGCATTGGTTACTTGCTCCTGCGACGCTCCGCCGCCCACGTCGAGAAAGTTGGCGGGTTCGCCCCCAAAGTGCTTGATGATGTCCATCGTAGCCATCGCGAGACCGGCTCCATTCACTAGACAGGCGATATTGCCGTCGAGCCCGATGTAGTTGAGATGATACTTGGCCGCCTCGACTTCGCGTGGGTCCTGCTCGGTCGGATCGTGAAGTGCCTCGATATCGGGATGGCGATAAAGGGCGTTATCGTCGAAATCGAACTTTGCATCCAGCGCGAGCACCCGTCCGTCGGGAGTGACGACCAGCGGATTAATTTCGACCATGGAGCAATCGCATTCGATGAAGAGCCGGTAGAGGGCAGAGAGCAGTTTTCCAAACTGTTTTGCCTGATCGCCACTGAAACCCAGCTTTGCCGCGACTTTGCGAATTTCGTATGCCTGCAAGCCTAGCAAAGGGTGGACGGTCTGGTGGAAAATGCGCTCTGGAGTGACAGCAGCGACTTCCTCAATATTTACGCCGCCTTCAGTACTGGCGACGATCACTGGCGAGCGACTCTCACGATCCATGAGGATGGCGAGGTAATATTCCTTTTTGATATCGACCGCCTCCGCCACCATCACTTTACTCACCAGCTTCCCCTCCTCACCCGTCTGGTGTGTGACGAGAACCTGACCGAGCATCTGAGCAGCGAGATCTGAGGCTTCTTTTGCATCGGTGACGACGTGGACTCCGCCCTTAAAGCCATTTTTGAACGTTCCCTTTCCGCGACCACCCGCATGAACTTGGGCTTTCACCACGATCTGATCTCCCATCTCTGATGCGATGGTCAATGCCTGCTCTGCAGTGTCGGCGACGCGCCCTTTTGGCGATGGAACGCCGAATTTTTCAAATAATTCCTTGGCTTGATATTCGTGGATATTCATAAATGGGTTCGCGACCGACGCCACGATCACGACGACGGGAGGGCAACTTACTAGGGGGGTGGGATGGGTCAAGGATGGATTTCCTTAGAAGTGCATCCCGTAAAAACGGTGTCAGGTGCTGTATCTTCACTCAGAAGTCTAGATATACTTCCGCTCGGCGATTGGCCGAGCGGCCGCTAGGATTGTCCGAGCCGTCAGGTTTGAAGTTCGGCATCCGAGGCTTGGCCGATCCGAAGGCTTTTGTGACGACCTGATCACCTTTGACTCCCCGATCAATAAGGGATTGTCGGATTACTTCGGCCCGCTTTTCGCTGAGTGCATCGTTGTATGGATCGCTGCCGAGAGCATCTGCGTGACCGGTGATGTGGATCAGTCGCTTATTATTCTGCTTCAGGATTCTTGCGATGATGTCGAGTTGTCGACCTGTGCGCTGTGTGACGTTCGAATTATCGAACTCGAAGTAGAGGACGAGAGAGTCTCCGCCTTCAGGATTCTCAATAATCGGCGTGTAGGCAACCCCGCTGCCACCAGCCATCTCAGATAGGGTGGAAAGCATCTTAGAGAAAGTCAGCCCGCCGATTAGCCATTTTCCGTCTTTGTGGTTGAGTTCCACAGCATACTCGGATGAAGCGGTCTCGGAAGTGACTTGAGCGAGCACCCAGGTCACATCATCACGAGACAGGGTGACGACGAAGGGACGTTGTTTTTTCAGAGTAAAGTTCCCTTCTTCAATGGCGATCATCAGAGCGGCGACGCGCTCGTCAGTAACGGTCGCTGGATCGGAGAGCGCACGAGCGGCTGCGTAGTCATGACGCATTACGGCATCGGAAAAGGCCTGTGCTACGGTCAGGGCATCGTCTGTAGAAGCAGGAGTAGAGCCGGGCTTGCCGGGTGTAGTCGAGAGCGGGAGCGTGACTTTCTCGATGCGGAAAGCTCCCGGCACCTGCTCTTTTAGGTCGATGTAGAGCTGATTCGTTTCGGTGGAGTGAGGTGCATTAGGGCTAGGATGGGCGGCAACCGCCGGGTCTTTTTCAGCAGGCTTCGTTGCTTCGAGAGCGGATTGGTCTTTCTCGGGTAAATTAGCTTTTCCAGAAGTCGCCTGATCAGCTTTGCCGGGGTCAGCGACTTTCGTCTCCTTCGCCTTTGTCGGGGGCACCTTCACAAAATTCAAAGACCAGCGAGCGGCCCCGACTGCTTTCGAGATTTCTGCATGTGGAGTCTCGGGATCGAGCTTCCAGTCAGGGTTCTCGATCAGGGTCTGAATCGGCGTACGCTCCGCTTGTGCGATGGTTTCAGGACCGACCACTTTCTCGAATGTCTCGAAATTCTTCTTTCCAAGCACGTCGGCCAAGGCATCCATTGCAGCGGCTGGAGTCGGGAAAGTGCCCTCTGGAAGGGCGGGTGGCGTGGGCTTCTCTTCGGTCTTCGCCTTCTTCGCGACATCCTCTTGGGCGGGCTTTGCCTGGGATGGCATGGCTGGTTCCTTCGATTCAGTGCCCGTCGGTTCGGTTGTTGGAGCAGTTTGCTTTTTTCCTGGCCCCAGAAGTGTAACGAGCGATATCCCCGCGCCAGCGGCAATAATTCCGAAAAATACAATAGCGTTGTTTCTGCTCATAGCCTGTCCGTACTAGTGTCTCTGATGCAATACACGATTACGCCAGTGTAGCAGAATGTGCCACTGAGGAAACAGAAAACCACTTGTAATTCCTAGTTCCTTCGGGTCAGATCCGCGATCAGTTGATCCATCGTGACTTCGCGTTCACTACGCTCTGAGAGCAATCGCAGCGTTAGGATGGGGTATTCTGACCCAATCATCAAGGCATAGCGAGCATTTGACTGCTCGGCGGCCTGAAATTGTTTTGCGACTTTCATGGGAGCCAGCGAGGATACGACACGCAGTCCTGCATCGCGAAGACTTTGACACACTCCTATCGCTTCGAGTCCCCGTTCAGGATCGGCCAGTACTACATATACATCCACGCTGATTTCTTTCAGGCAGGCCTGATTCATGCGATTTGCCGGGTCGGTAGTCTCTCGAATCAGATCACTGATGACCATGTCGCCCATGGCAAAACCACAGGCAGACATGGAAACCCCACCGATCAGATCGACGAGCTGATCATAGCGACCACCTCCTGCCACTGCTCGCATTCCTTTGCCAATGTCGAAAATCTCGAATACAAGCCCGGTGTAATAAGCCAGCCCGCGAACGATTCCGAGATCGATCTCCACGAAATCGCCGAGTCCACGTGCCCTAAGCCCCTCCATCACCTGCTGAATCGCGGGGGATGTCTCGGCTCCCGATTGAGTAAAGTCATCGATCTGCTGACGCTCCAGCCCCAGTGCTCGCAATTGCTCTGCGACTTTATCGGCGGGAGTGCGCTCCATTTTATCGATGATCTGGAGAAAGCTGGGGATCAGCTCCGCCGAGAGTCCTTTTTCCAAAGCAAAGCGCACCCAAGCGTCGCGATCACTGATCCGCAGACGAAAATCACTCGGGCCAAACCCGAATTCTCGCATGAGATCGATGGACAAGGCCATCAGCTCAGCATCGGCGCAGGTGGAATCTTCGCCCAAGATGTCGCAATTGAACTGATAGAATTCTCGCCCGCGCCCTTTTTGATGCTTTTCATAACGAAAAAACTGTCCGATCGAAAACCAGCGCAAAGGCTTGCGAAAATCGCGTTGTCGAGCCGCTGCCATGCGCGCTAGGCTGGGGGTCAGCTCCGGTCGCATCGCCACCTCGCGCTCACCTTTGTCTGTGAAACAGAATAGCTGATTCACGATTTCGTCCCCGCTCTTCTTTCGATACAAATCGGTGGGTTCCAGCACGGGAGCATCGTATTCGACGAATCCATATCGCCGCGCCACTTCACGCCAGATGCGGAATACATAATTCCGAGTCGCACAGTCTTCCGGGTAGAAATCGCGAAATCCGGGGAGTGTTTGAAAGCGTGTGGCCATAATCGGGGCAGAGTCGACTCAGAAAGGGAGAAAGGGGCGATTGTCGAGGAATTATCCGAAGATGATCGTCCGGTTTTTATGAACGAGAGTGCGGTGGTTCAATGCGAGCCAGACGGCACGACTTAACACGGTCTGCTCCAGCGCTCGACCCTGTCGAATGAAATCCTGCACTGTATCGCGATGCGTGACTGGTGTTACCCCTTGGGCGATGATGGGTCCTTCGTCGAGCGTCTCGGTGACGTAATGACTGGTCGCTCCGATCAGCTTCACGCCGCGCTCATGCGCTGAGTGATACGGCCTGGCGCCGGGGAAGGCAGGTAGAAAGGAGTGATGCACATTGATGATGCGGTGAGGGAACGCCTCTATCATCTGCGTGCTCAGGATTTGCATGTAGCGTGCAAGCACGATCAGATCTACACCTGCCTCGCGCAGAAGGGAAATTTCGACCTTTTCCTGAGCTTCCTTATTCTCGTGAGTAATCAGAAAAAGATGAAAGGGGATCCCGAAGCGCTCCGCCACGGGCCGGAGATCATCCCGATTCCCGATCATCAGAGGAATCCGCATACAGAGTTCGCCACTCTCGTGACGGGAGAGCAGATCGTACAGGCAGTGATTCTCCTTGGTGACGAATAGCGCCACGGTCGGAACCACATCAGAAAAGTGCAGAGTCCAACGCATTCCGAATTTCGTTGCCAGGGGAGAGAAAGCCCTTGCGATCTCGTTTCGGGCGATTGAAAAGCTCGCTAGCTCCCACTCCACGCGCATGAAGAAGGTTCCTTCGATCGGATCCGCATATTGGATGATATCGACGATATTTCCTTCGTTCTCGTGGAGAAATGTCGAAACATTCGCGACGATTCCGGCCCGGTCCGGGCAGGTGACTAAAAGGATCGCTGTAGGGAGGGAATTCGGATACGCACTCACAACACGAGAACGGCTCAACAGGCTCAACAGACGCGACTGAGTCAGGCATCCGTTTCAGAAAAGGCGTGCTCGAAGGGGGACTCGAACCCCCACAGGTTGCCCCACAAGATCCTTAGTCTTGCGCGTCTACCAGTTCCGCCATCCGAGCGACTGTTTCGAGTCGGAAGCGAATCCGACGGGAAGCGGTATTTATAACGGGAAAATAAGTACGGCGCAAGCACATTATTCACGATGAGATACGAGAATGCTGAAGGGCTGAGAATAATTCATTCCATCACTTGGGAGGCTGAGCGGGCACAGGTTAATTCCATAGACTGCGATCCAGTGAACGATATTGAATGGCTTCCAGCACGTGAGTTTCACGGATTGACATGTCACCGTCGAGATCGGCCAGGGTGCGCGCAACTTTCAGGATCCGGTCATGTGCGCGAGCGCTGAGATGCAAAGCGTCCATGGCCTGTTCCAGAGTGCGTTCACTCGTAGCATCGAGCACGCAGTGTTTCGCCAGGAGACGACTGCCCATATCAGCATTACACAGGACACCGGGATTGGAGGCAAAGCGTGCCAACTGGATCGCACGAGCTGCGGTCACTCGTTCGCGGATCACCTCTGAGGTCTCGCCTACGGCTTTCGATCGCAATTCCCGGTAGTCGATGGCGGGGACTTCCACATGCAAGTCGATGCGATCCAGCAGTGGACCGCTGATCCGCTGTCGATATTTTTCGATCTGCCCCGGCGAGCAGCGACATTCTCTCGCCGGATCGCCCAAGTAGCCACAGGGACAGGGGTTCATGGCTGCGACTAAGCTGAATCGGCTGGGAAAGGTGAACTTGCCCGCAGCTCGCGAGATCGTCACCTGTCCATCCTCCAGCGGCTGACGGAGTACCTCTAGGGTCGAGCGACGAAACTCCGGCAATTCGTCCAGAAAGAGGATGCCGTTATGCGCCAGACTGACCTCCCCCGGACTCGGCATACTGCTGCCCCCGAGCAGTCCCACGTCGGAGATCGTATGATGAGGCGACCGAAAGGGGCGTGTGGCGACAAAGCCACCTTTCCCATCGATCAGACCCGCTACGCTGTGGATCTTGGTAGTTTCGATGGCCTCCTCTTCTGTCATGGGCGGCAGGATGGTTACCAGTCGCTTTGCCAGCATGGACTTTCCTGTGCCTGGGCTTCCCAGCATCAGAATATTATGACCGCCAGCCATGGCCACCTCAAGAGCGCGCTTGGTGTGGAGCTGACCTTTTACCTCGCTGAAGTCGATGGAATATTGCTGTTTCGTGCGGAAAAACGCATCACGGTCCAGTTTCTCTGGTTTGATATGCCCATCCCCAGCCAGCAGACGGTAGGCGTCGAGCAGGGTCTCGACTCCGTACACGTATATCCCCTCGACGATACTCGCTTCCACCGCGTTTTCCTTCGGTACTATCAGGGCGCGTAAACCCTGTTGTCGGGCTTGAAGTGCTACGGGTAGGGCACCTTTGATCGCACGCAGGCGCCCGTCGAGCGCCAGCTCCCCGACCATCGCGCATTTCTGAAGAGCCCCATCCGTCAGTGCTCCATTCCGATCTGGAGCCAGCGAAACCATGCCGATCGCGATGGGCAAATCAAAGCTGGGCCCCTCTTTGCGCAGGTCAGCCGGGGCCAGATTGATCGTGATGGGTGTATTCGGCCAACGCAGGCCACTGTTCCGGATCGCGGTGATCACACGGTCGATGCTTTCTCGCACGGCGGCGTCGGGCAGACCGACCAGCTTGATATCGAGCTTTCCTGCTTCACCGGAATTGACTTCCACTTCTACAGGAACGGCCTCGACGCCGTGAACGCTGCCAGAATAGACACATACGAGAGACATGTTGCGAGTCTGTCGTATCGCTACACTTTATGCAATCCTCGATTGATCTTTCCGCACAGGAATTCCGCCGACCGATCTCGGTGGAGTCGGAAATGATCTCAAATCCTAGTTCGCGTCACAGTCAACTCCTGTTTGGAGTGATCGTGAGCATATCATTCGATTGATCAGGGAGTGCCTGAACCGCGCCGGAATGATGCCACTATTTCAATCAGCTCAGGGAAACAAGCTCAGGGGAACGCAGGCAGAAAACTGCACGATTCAGACTCGCGAAGCTTCTTCCTCCTCTGGATTCGGGAATTGGAACAGAGACAATGTGGGTTCCCGAGAAGGTTCCTGCGCCGGGAAAAGCTCCTGAAAGAAAGAGGGTGGAGCGGGGGTGGTGAGGGAATTGGCGGCAGAAGAAGGTGAGTCCGTGTCGATCCCCTCCAGATCGATAATCTCCGCCTGATTCAGACAATGATGCGCAGTAAACTGAGGCTGACTCAGTTGCTGCTGGATTTTCTGATAGGAGAGACTCGCTTCGATCTGATGCTTGATCACCGCCAGCAATTCATTGAGTTGAACGGGCTTGGCTAGCACGACGCTGGTGATTCCTCCCGTGTGCGCCAGTGCTTGAGCCTCCCGAGCGATGGCGGTCAGTAGAACCACTGGAATGTATCGTAGAGAGAGATCATTCCGGAGATCTAGCAGCACTCGGCCTCCATCGCGTTCCGGCATCATCACGTCGAGCAGTATCAGATCCGGCATGTAGTGTCTGACTGTATTGACGGCCAGTAAGGGATTATTCTCGACGACCGGACGATAGCCAAATTTGGCTAAGGCCTTTGCCAGCAATGTCGTCAGAGCGACATTGTCATCGATAATCTGGATACAATACTGCATGAGAGGAAGTAAATTTATTCTCAAATTTCGTCACCGCAATGGAAACTTTTAGTTTTTATTAAAACTATGGTTATTTCACAATTTCCCAACTTGAAGGGGGCGCCCAGACGCGGACATAATCGACCTCCATCGTCGTTGGGAATCCGCGAGGACTCGATTTAGCTGGATTAGGAATGCGTTTGTCATCCTTCATGGTGATATAGGGCTGCCGCAATTCCAGAGACAGAACGATCCGCATCGGGAGGTGCCAGTTTCGGTTCGCAGCCTGTGCAATTCGTCGCCCATCGACGTACCATGTAATCTGCTCATTTGAGACGTAGGCCGCATAGATGTGAAAGTCCTGACGAGGATCGAATGGGGCTTTCCACCGATGCTTACACAAATCCGGGTGAGTATCTGGTCCGACCTTCACGATCTCTCCAGAGGAGTTCCTCTCTTTCGCGTGCAGGTTGAAATCCATCAGCGATACCCCTTTTCCGATGCCAGAATGCTGTTGAAGTTCGACAATATCGATCTCCGAGTAGACTTCACGGCCAGTCCCAGTCTTGAGATTGGCGAGCCAGAAGGCCGGAGTGACTCCTGGATGATGATGACACCCCTTGATCCGGGCTTCGAAGTAGCCAATCGTAACCGCTGCCTGACTGCGAAGGATTCCAGATTTATAAAAAGCCGTCCGGTCCTTTTGCTGATGAGGCTCATATACCATCCGAAGAGAAAGTTGCCCGTTTCGCTGAAATGTATTGTGAGGATCCCATGTCAGCCCACCCCATGAGGTCTGTTGCGTAAACCATTTCTCTGAGTTTACACCCTTCGTCCAGAATTCGTCCGAAAGCTCCGGCGAAAATCTCCACTCCGCAGGGACCGGCACCAATGGAGATGGGTATTGCCCCGTCTGTGGTATCGGAATCGCGATGGGCATTGACTGGGTGTTCTTTCTCAGTCCAAGCCGAGACCAGAGATCCTTCTTTGCCGCATACATCTCAATCTGTCCGAATGGGAGAGAGGATTGAACTTGTCCGGGACTCGGAACAACGAACCAAAAAAGAAACAGACAGAGAATCAGAACACGAGAAATCGACATAGATAGAGAAAATATCGTCTAGTTTTGATTTTTTACTAGTTCTGATATTTTTGTGATTATAATCAATTGGCTCGATTCTCTTGACTGATCTTCTCTCAGAATTTCCAAATTATTGGTTCTAACTTGTGGCAAGGCATCTTCGATGATTTCTTCCCGACTCTTACGCATGGAAGTAAAAAATATGTCTGAAGAGGCACTCTTAGAAACGCTTGCAAAGATAGAAGTGCTTCTGCGAGAAGGATCTCCTGAGGCGCTGGAAGCTGCGCGAACAATCTCGAAGGTTCTACTAGTGCGGACTCAGCACGCTGATCCCCGTCAGCGTGTGGCAGCGCTGACGGCTCTCGGGCATGGAGAGCGCTTTTCGGGGATGCTGGCAGAGTCGGATCGAACCTACGGGGAAGCCCTAATGTTGCTCCCATCGAAGCCAGCTGATCCTGAAGCACGCTTTCAGTATGCAAATCTCCTGACTTGTCAGGGACTTTCTTTACTTCTAATGTCCGACTTGGAATCTCTGAAAAAGGCGAAGGCTTGCTTTGAGCAATCCATCGCCTTAAGGGATCGTCCGGACACGAATGAGGCGGAGACGTGGGGCCTGTCGGCGGGATGGCTGAATCTGGCCGATACTCTCGCCGCGCTTGGAGGACAGGATGCTCTGGAAGAGGCCGTCCGATGCACGGAGAAAGCTCGCGAAACTCTGGCGAGACTCTCAGACCCTCAGCCCGCCGCCTGTCAGAATCGTCTCGCGCTCTCTTGGATGAAGACGGCAGAATACTCGGCACGGCTGAGCGCGGAGTATGCTCGACCCATGGAAGAGAAAGTGATGATCGGATTTGCCAATGCAGCCGAAATTTTGCAATCCGAGTCACTTGCCGGGGAGGAGGAGTCTCGCCGCATGTTGGCTGCCGCCCTCAGTAACCTGAGTCGGAGTCGCCTGTTACTCGAAAAGCGAGGAAGTAGGAAGGGTGAGGAAGAGGCGCGTGAAGCGATCCATTTGCTCGGAGATGCAGTCTTTTCTGCTCCAGAGACACTCTTCCTCGCTCTCAGCGCTCGGATGAATATCGCCTGCCATCTAGCGGGAATGTCCAATGGCGAAGATGGTGATGACGATGTCCTGCTCGAGGTCACAGATGTCATTGAGGAAGCGATGACTATCGCTGCCGAGGGGCGTCGGAAGTGGGGAGCGAATGCCGTGGCGGATGACTTACTGGGCGAATTGACTCGGCTCGGGGCCGAAGCCTACCGCGTGGCCTCCCCTGATTTTCTGGTCGATTTTCTCATGGATGTACTCGATCCCGAGCGGGGGGACGATCACTTCGCCGACTCGCCCGCTGTTCATGAAGCCGCCGTCCGAGTTCTCTGGCATGGAATTTCAGATTTACAGAAAGCCGGATTCGCAGGATTTGGTTCGGATGAATACGACAAGAGACGCGATCACCTAGCAGCCTGGCAATTGTGTCGGGAAGAACTGGCTGCCATTCGAACACGTTATTTTATCGTCGAGTCAGCCTGATTAAAATCTAAGACATATTAATTATTTTTTTGCGAAAAAGAGGATTTTAATTGATTTTATTTTGAACAGACGGTAAAACCGCGACACTCAAATGCGCCACCTGTTGACGGTGATTTTCGGGAAGATATTGATCAGGCCATTATGTTACAACGATCCAAGAGTCCTTCTGCCTCGAGCAGAGCACGGACGATCAGCGGCCTATTCTCCCAATTACTGTTTCAACATCTGACCGCTACGAGAAAGAACGCAATCACGTAAGAATTGTGGGTGTCGTGTCGTCGTAATAAAGCTACGCGAACTGCGGATACCCCCTGACTCAACTCAACACGATTTGTTATGGCTAACTTGGAAATGGACGGCGGAATCAAGATCTACCTTCGGGAGATCGGGAAGACGCCTTTACTTACTAGAGAGGAAGAAGTGGAACTCGCTGATCGAATCAAGAACGGCGACAAAGCTGCTCGCACTCACATGATTAAGGCGAATCTCCGCCTAGTCGTCAAAATTGCACAGGACTATGCGAATTACGGGTTACCGCTGCTCGACCTAATTTCGGAAGGGAATATCGGTCTGATGAAAGCGGTGGAGCGCTTCGATCCGAATAAGGGTGGAAAGCTCTCTACCTACGCTGCTTGGTGGATCAAGCAGTCCATCAAGCGCGCTCTGGCGAATCAGAGCAAGACGATCCGCCTGCCGGTCCACATGGTGGATAAGATCTCGAAAATGCGTCGAGTTGCATTGGTACTGAGTGAGGAACTCGGGCGCGAACCTACCGATGAGGAGTTGGCGGAGGAAATCGGGATCGACCGGGCAAAACTCTCTCATCTGAAGTCCGCTGCGTTGCGTCCGGCCTCGCTCGACGCGCCAATCAGTGACGACGATACGACGGAGTTCGGCGAAATCATTGGTGATGAGCGTGCTCAGAATCCGCTGGAGTTGCTGAGTCATAAAAACATGCACATGCAGCTCGACGATTTGCTCGAGGTGCTCGACGAGCGTGAGCGCAAGATCATTGATGCCCGCTTTGGCCTGGCGGGGCAAAAGCCGAAAACTCTGGAAGAGGTAGGGCAGGAATTTGGCGTGACTCGCGAGCGGATTCGCCAGCTGCAAAATATCGCTTTGAAGAAGCTTCGTCGTGCTCTTCAGAAGAAGGAAGATCCTGGTCCACGTCCGCTCCGCAAGGGCGGGAAGAGCAAGGATGACTTCTTCTTCGAGGACTCCGATGAAGAAGACGATGACGATGCCGCGATGGCAATGTGAAGGAGTCGGAGCATCTGGGGACGGGCGCGTTACGGAGTAAGGTTGCCTGGAAAAGAGCAGATTGGTTTTACTTTCCAGTGAGTCATGCACCGTATCGGCGTCCTCGGGCTTCATCACGATCACGTTTGGAGCAATCTGGAGGAGCTCCTCATCACGGGGCGTGCGGAATTAGTCGGCGCGGCGGATACGGATGGGGAACTCCTTGGGAAATATCAGGAGCACTTTTCCGGTGAGGTTTTCCCATCCTATGAAGCGCTTCTGGATCGCGACGATCTGGATGCTGTTTACGTTTTCTCTGACAATCGCCTCGGCGAAGAACTCGTCGTTCGAGCCTGCGAACGCGGGGTGCATTGCCTAGTGGAAAAGCCGATGGCAGCGACTCTGGCGGGAGCGGAGCGAATGCTCAGCGCTGCTCGTGCCAACGGTGTCCGCCTGATGGTGAATTGGCCCTTTACTTGGGAGCCTCAATTGCGCCACGGGATCTGCATGGCTCAGGCAGGCGAACTGGGAAAAATTTGGCAGGTACGTTACCGCGCCGCTCATCAGGGGCCGAAGGAATTAGGATGCTCTCGACAGTTTGTAGACTGGCTCTACGATGCAGAGAGAAATGGAGCTGGGGCGCTGATGGACTACTGCTGCTATGGAGCTGTGCTCGCGGATCTCTTGCTTGGTCGTCCTGAATCCGTCACCGGACTGCGCATCAATACGGGCCTGAAGCCTGATCTATTGTTAGAGGATAATGCCATCCTCGCGCTAAAATATCCCCATGCGCTCGCCGTGACAGAGGCGAGTTGGACTCAGATTGGGCATTTGACGAGTTATTACACCACGATCTACGGTAGTGAAGGGACTGTTCACATCGCTCCAGGCAGCGGTGGGATTCTACATGCGACCAACGAGAATCCGGATGGTGTGCCCTTGACCACACCACCGCAACCCGAACACATGGCCAACGCCAGCGCCCACTTTCTGACTGCTCTCGAGAGTCCCGATTTCGTCATTCATCCGCTCTGCCAGCCAGAACACGGAGTCGGAGCGCAGTGGATTCTGGAAGAGGGGCTGCGGGCCATGAAGTGAAAGGAGATCTTTCACGCTGACGCCGACTTCAGGCAGGCATCGATCACGATCTGGGTCTTTAAAGAAATCTCAGGCCAGTGCGGCTCCAAAGATCCGCTGAGCGCGATCTCGCCGAATTTCCGGAACATGCGTGCTTCTTGGGCAGTGGCATGTGTGTCGGAATAATCTCTAACGGAGACACGACGCGAATGGCGCTCGTAGTGGAACTGGCACATATCGGCGCTGGGTGTGCTCTGCTCGATGCGGAAGGCCGTTTCTGCACCGTAAAACGGCAGCACGAAATCCTCGATCACGATCTGCCCCTTCGTGCCGCTGATCACGGCCCATTGCTCATTCCAGGCGTCGAAGGAGCAGTGGAACGAGGCCGTTGCTCCGCTCTCGAATCTCATCTCCGCCGAGAAAGCGACCGGCACTCCTTTGTCCTCGCGAATGATCGTGCTACGCAGCTCGCTTGGCATTGCGTAATTCATAATCCAGAGAATTAGACGAACATTATACCAGCCTAGGTCACCGAGACAGCCAAGCGGTTCGAGGGCTGCGTCCATGCGAATGTTTTCGTTAAAAAACTCTTCCGATCCGGGGAAGCTGAACTGTGTGGAGATACGCCTGACCTCGCCAAGCGATCCTCCCGCATCCAGTTCGTGCCGCAGAGCCTCCAGTCGCTTCCCGTGCATGAACATGGTGCCATCCATGTATTGCACCTTAGCTTCGGCACAGGCGTCGATTATCTCTCGAACATCCGCAGCATTAACTCCCGAGGGCTTTTCGCTCAGCAGGTGCTTGCCCGCTCGAGCTGCAGCGATGGCCCATTCTTTTCGCAATCCCGTGGGCAGAGGGATATAGACGGCATCGATGTCGTCCCTGCTGAGAAGCTCCGCGTAGCTCCCGAGAGGCTCCGGGACGGGATCGTGAGGCACCTGCGCCTGACACCCTCGGATCAACGCTTCCGCTTTCGCCCGATCGCGACTAGCCACCGCTACGAGACGTCCGTTTCCGCTGTGCAGGATCGCCTGCCAGTTCTTCCGAGCAATGGAGGCGGCACCGAGAATGCCCCATCGGCAGTGAGTCTGAATCATGGGAAAAAGCTTCCAAGATGCCTGCCTTTTCCACATGTGCAAGACGCACGCGTTTCCAGGATGCATTCGATGAGTTCCGAACTAGCTTCTCTCGGAGAAACAGCCAAGCTCATTGATGACTCGTGAAACCCTCGCCAGCAACCTCGAAGAAATCGCTCTCTTACTGGAATTAAAAGGCGATAATCCATTCAAAATCCGGGCCTATCGGACTGGGGCGGATACGGTGCGCCAGTTCCCTGGCGACATAGTCGCTCTGGCTCGCGAAGAACAATTGGATGGAATTAAGGGAATCGGTGAAGCACTACGGCAGAAGCTTCACGAACTAGCGACGACGGGATCTCTGGAGTTTTTGGAAAAGCTGAAAGGTGAGTTTCCTGTTGGACTCTTCGAATTATTCGATCTTCAGGGATTGGGACCAAAGAAAATCAAGGCTCTGTATGATTCTCTCGGCGTTGATTCCGTCGCTCGTCTTCGAGAATTGTGCGAAGCAGGCGAGGTCGAAAAGCTCCCTGGCTTCGGAAAAAAGAGCGTGGAAGGGATTCTCGAAGCGATCGAGTTTCGCGAACGCAATGTAGGGCGTTTTCGCCTCGGAGATGCAGTCGCTCATGTTGAAGAGATTCTGTCGGCTCTGCGTGAACATCCATACTGTCTGCGTGCGGAGGTAGCCGGGAGCTATCGTCGTGCTCGTGAGACTCTGCACGATCTCGATTTTCTCGTAGCTACGAGTCAACCGGAATCGCTGATCGCCCATTTTGTCTCCCAGACTTGGGTGGATCATATCATCCAACAAGGATCGACGAAGGCCAGTGTCCACCTTGCATCTGGTCTTCAATGTGACTTACGGGCGGTGTCGAATGCAGAATTCGCCTGTGCTCTCGCCTATTTTACCGGAGGGAAAGAGCATAATGTCGCCATGCGAGGACGAGCACTGGAACGAGGCTACACGCTGAACGAGTATCGCCTCGCGGTGCGCGAAGGAGCAAATGCTCCGGAGGCACCGGTATTCGAAGATGAAACGCAACTCCATCGATTCCTCGGACTCGATTATATCGCCCCGGAATTACGAGAAAACACGGGAGAGATCGAATGCGCTGCCGACGGCCAGCTTCCCCGCCTGATTGAGCTGTCCAATTTGCGCGGCACGTTCCACTGTCATACGACTGCGAGTGATGGGGAAAACTCTCTGGAAGAGATGGCTGCTGCCGCGATCGAGCTAGGACTCCAGTATCTCGGTATCTCAGATCACTCAAAAAGCTCCTTTCAGGCGAATGGCCTCGATGAGAAGCGTCTCCGTGATCAAATCTCTCAAATTCGTGCTTTAAATGAGCAGTTCCGCGATGAAGGGGTTAAATTTCGTATCCTCGCGGGGAGCGAAGTCGATATTCTGAAGGATGGGACTCTTGACTACGACGACGAGTCGCTGAGCGAGCTAGATTTCGTCGTCGCCAGTGTCCACAATGCGATGAGTCTCTCCGAGTCAGCGATGACGGCGCGACTCATTCGTGCTATCTCTCATCCCCGTGTCACCATGCTCGGGCACATGACGGGACGACTGCTGCTGACGCGCGAACCCTATGCTGTCGATATTCCTGCGGTAATCGAAGCCTGCGTGGAGCACAATACTGTGATCGAATTGAATTGCAGCCCAACGCGTCTGGACATGGACTGGCGCTGGTGGAAATTCGCGAAGGAGAAGGGAGTCAAATGCTCCATCAACACCGACGCTCACAGTGTCTCAGGCCTCGGCTGGCTCGCGATCGGGGCACGAGTGGCTCGCAAAGGCTGGCTGACGCGAGAAGATGTGATCAATACCCGCAGCCGAACTGAAATTGAAAGCTGGCTGAGGCTCGATTCTCTGTGAGATAGGGTGTTTCTGAAGAATTAATTCCCAGAGGATCCATCAGTCCTGCTGACTGACTCAACAGCGTCATCACCCGAATCTACCTGAAACTCGAGATTCTTCTCACCCTTTCGATGGGTTACGGGGATCGTGTCTCCTTCTTTCACTAGTCCGCGAATGATGAGTTCCGCCAGCGGATCTTCGATGTGACGCTCCACCGCACGGCGCATCGGACGCGCTCCGTAGTTGGGGTCGTAGCCTTCCTCGACTAGGAAGGCCTTCGCATCATCATCTAGCTCGATGTGGATCTGCTTCTCCGCGAGGCGCTTCATGACAGCTTTGATCTCAAGTTCCACGATTTGAACAAGATTCTCACGAGTCAAAACGCGGAAGACAATCTTCTCGTCCAAACGGTTGAGGAACTCTGGCTTGAAGACCTCTTTGGCTCGCTCGAGAATCTTTCCACGCATAGAGTCGTGATTCTCCTCTCCGCTCCCCATCGAGCCGAAGCCGACAGTCACCTGACGTTTGATCACATCGGCTCCCACGTTACTGGTAAGGATCACGATGGTATTGCGGAAGTCGATACGCCGTCCCAGTGAATCAGTCACTGTTCCTTCTTCCAGAATCTGGAGGAGTAGATTCATCACATCCGGATGCGCCTTTTCGACTTCATCAAAAAGCACCACGGAATATGGCTTGCGGCGGACTGCTTCGGAAAGCTGACCACCTTCCTCGTACCCCACATAGCCGGGAGGCGATCCGATCAGTCGGCTGCTGGAGAACTTCTCCATATATTCCGACATGTCGATCTGGATCAGGGAGTCGGGATCGCCGAACATGAACTCTGCCAGATTTCTGGCCAGGAACGACTTTCCGACACCGGTCGGCCCCAGAAAAATGAAGGAACCGATCGGTCGACGGGGATCTTTCAGGTTGGCGCGGCTGCGCCGAAGCGCTTTGGAGATCGCCGTCACTGCTTCGTCCTGTCCGATCACGCGACCACGCAACTCCTCCTCCATCTTGAGCAGTTTCTCAGTCTCGCGCTGCTCCATACGCTGGAGCGGGATGCCCGTCCACTTCGCGACAACGGACATGATATCATCTTCATCCACATCGACGATCTTCTCCTCGTTGGCCGCACGCCAGTTCTCCAGAATTTCTTCCATCTCCTTGCGCTTATTCTTCTCGTTGTCACGCAGAGCAGCGGCATTCTCGAAGTCCTGATCCTTAATTGCTCCTTCTTTTTCGGCGACGATGCGCTCGATCTCAGCCTCGAGATCTTTGATCTCGGGAGGCCGAGTCATCGAAGAAATCCTAGCACGCGCACCGGCTTCGTCCAAGATGTCAATGGCTTTGTCCGGTAGGAATCGTCCCGTTAGATAGCGAGAGGAGAGCTTGACGCAGGCGGTGATCGCCGCATCAGAAAAGCGAGCTTTGTGGTGCGACTCGTATTTTGGGCGCAGGCCCTTCAGAATAAGAATCGTATCGTCAATGCTCGGTTCGTCCACCTTTACTTGCTGGAAACGACGCTCCAGCGCGGCGTCCTTCTCGATGAATTTCCTATACTCCTTCAGAGTCGTCGCTCCGATGCACTGGAGTTCTCCACGGCTGAGGGAAGGCTTAATGATATTTGAGGCATCCATCGCTCCCTCGGCGGAGCCAGCTCCGACGATGGTGTGGAGCTCGTCGATGAAGAGAATCACGTTCTTCGCACGCTTGATCTCATCCATTACGGCTTTGATTCGCTCCTCAAACTGTCCGCGATATTTAGTCCCAGCGACCATCAGAGCCAGATCGAGCGTGATTACCTTTTTGTCACGCAACAATTCCGGCACATTGCCAGAGGCAATTTCCTGAGCCAAGCCTTCTGCGATCGCAGTCTTTCCTACTCCGGCTTCTCCGATGAGCACGGGGTTATTCTTCGTGCGACGGCACAGAATCTGAATTACGCGCTCGATTTCACCACTGCGTCCGATGACAGGATCGAGTTCTCCGCCGACCGCCAGCTCGGTCAAATCGCGTCCGAAGGCCTTTAGCGCGGGGGTTTTGCCTTCTTTCCGGCCTCCACTGGCGACTTCTTCGAAATCGGGTTCTTCATCAGAGGGAGCAGGTGCTGTAAAATTCGGATCAAGTTCACGTAGAATCTCATTCCGAGCCACGTCGATATCGACGTCGAGATTCTTCAAAACTCGCGCAGCAACGCCATCGCCCTCTCTGAGGAGACCGAGGAGGATGTGCTCTGTTCCTACGTAGCTATGATTCAGGTTCTTCGCCTCCTTCCCGGCTAGGCTAAGAACTTTTTTCACACGCGGGGTATAGGGAATATTACCCGAAATCTTCGCTTCGTGCCCGATGCCGACCTGCTTCTCCACCTCTAGGCGAACTGTCTCCAAGTCGAGATGCATTTTCTTTAACACGCTGACAGCGACACCCTGACCGAGCTTGATTAGCCCGAGCAGCAAGTGCTCTGTGCCCACGTAATTGTGGTTAAAGCGGTCTGCTTCTTTGCGGGCCAGCGCCAAGACCTGTTGCGCTCTGGGAGTGAAATTATTCATTTTCGTTGTCTCGGTGTTGTATTATACCACGAAAATCGGGAGGTGTCAGCGCTTTCAAGTTTTCTTGAATAATCTCCGCCCGCAGAACATCGCGTTCTTCCATTGAGAGCTTGGTACTGGCGGTGATCTGGAGGTGTGCGGGTTGAATCGCCGTGAGAAGTCGAGTGACGATTCCCCGCGCTTCTGTAGGGAAAACGTTCATATCACAACCGAGACGAATCATCGAGAGATGGGTCAGCGCCTCCTTAGAAGAGACAATATGGGCGTATTTGAGCACAGCATAAGCTCTCCCGATCTGATCTTGGATCATCGCTGCGTGATCTTCGAGCACCTTTAACCGTGCGTTCTTCTCATTTCGCAGCAGTTGCTCGATCACTCGCTCCAAATGGGCGATGATGTCCTCCTCTTTCGCTCCTAGGGTATTTTGATTCGAAATTTGGAACAGATTGGCGAGAGCGTCTGTTCCCTCTCCATACTGCCCCCTTACGGCGAGACCGATTTTGCTGGCCCCTTGCATCGTCTGCGTCATCTGATCTGAGAGGAAGAGTCCGGGCAGATGCAGCATGACGGAAGCACGTAATCCAGTGCCGAGATTCGTAGGGCAGCAGGTGAGATAACCGTAATCCGGATCGAAGGCGTACGGCAGACGCGTCTCGAGTTCGGAGTCTACCTGATCGAGTGCACGATAGGCGGTCATCAGTTGCTGGCCGGGCAAGATCGCCTGCATTCGGAGGTGATCTTCCTCGTTGACCATAATGCTGAGCGACTGCTGATCATTGATGACCACCGCACATCCCGGTCCCTTCGCAGCGTGCTCACGGCTGATGAGGTGGCGTTCTACTAATACTTGCTTCTCCAAGGCACTGAGCTGCGTCATTTCTTCCGCGAAGGCTCCGCTCATTTCAGGGATATCCTCGAGCGCAGGGCGGATACACGAGACAACTTGAGCACGGAGTTCTTTCTTCGCCCATCCGGGAAATGGATAGCCTCTCAAATTGCGAGCCAAGCGAATCCGACTCGAAATCACGATATCGCTTTCCGGACCGCCTCCTTGCATCCACTCGGCCGGCTTATTTAACAAATTCGTGATTCGCATGATCGCTTCAGTTTTGCCAAGGAGTTATTTGATCTGTAGATAGTCTACACTTCTCGGAAAAATTCGCTTAACAGTTTTTATACGAAGCTTCGACTTTCGAGATCTCATCGCGGAGTCGAGCTGCCTCTTCATAATCCTCACCTTCGACAGACTTAGACAGGGCTTGTCGTAATTCGCTCAATCGTATTTCCGGATTTTCAATCGCGGCAGGATTCTCCAAGGAAAGCGGGGTCAGCGCTAGAGGCAGATCACAGGGGCGTGGGACTTTACCCTCGTGTCGGGTTTTCTTTTGAATTGCCTCCAATAGTGGATCGAGTCGATCTCGAAAGACTTGGTAGCAGTTGGCGCAACCGTAGCGACCAGTTTTTTTGGTATCAGTCAGCGAGAATCCACAGTCAGGACAGATCGGTTCGTCGCGAGTCGCTCCACTGCCGATGATCATCTGCTTGCCCATCCCCTCCAGCATTTCGACCAGTGCGTAGGCAGTCGGATCCTCAATGCCCTTTTCGCTGGCGCACTGTTTACACAGATTTACCTTCTGAAATTTGTCGCCGACCTTCTGGCTGACAAAAATCGTCGCTATGCTAATCTTGCAATTGTCGCACTTCATACTCTGATCCATGCGGCTCCAGAGGGTTTGACTCTGGAATCCTCACGCACAGGGTACCTTACGACAGATTTGATTATTCGTAAATCGAAGTGCCGGTAGTTTGCACAAGATTGCGGAAATCCGCGATCAGGCGTCGCGTGATCGGTCCGGGCTGTCCACTGCCGATAATGCGCTTATCATACTCTGCCACAGGCACGACTTCAGCTGCAGTGCCTGTCAGGAAGAGTTCGTCAGCAGTGTAAAGGTCGTAGCGGCTCATCTCCACCTCGCGTAGCTCTAGTCCGGCAGCGGCGATCAGTTCCATCACCACTCCGCGTGTGATACCGTAGAGCGATCCGGAGGATACGGTCGGGGTGTAGAGAATTCCTTTCTTTACTGTGAATAGATTATCTCCTGTGCATTCGGCCACGTATCCTGTGGCGTTCAGCATGACGCCTTCCTCAGCTCCCGAGGCGATCGCCTCGACCTTGGCCATGATGTTGCTCAGGTAGTTGAGTGACTTCACAGCCGGTGACAGAGCATCGTGGTTCGGGCGACGAGTAGCGCAGGTGGCGAGAATGAGGCCTTTTTCGTATTTCTCGGCAGGGTAGAGTGAAATCGCAGATGCGATCACGACGATGGATGCCTTCTCGCATTGATACGGACTCAGCCCCAGCTTGCCCACACCTCGAGTGACGAGCAGTCGCACATAGCCGTCGCGAAGATTGTTTTTTCGGATGGTAGCGAGTGTCATCTCGATAATCTCTTCGCGAGTTGCCGGGATGCTCAGATGGATCGCTTTAGCGGAATCAAACAGGCGGTCGATGTGCTCCTCAAGACGAAAGACTCGGCCATTATAAAAACGAATTCCTTCGAAAACACCATCTCCGTATAACAGGCCGTGGTCGAAGACGGAAATCTTCGCATCGGACTCGGGATAAAACTGACCGTCGATATAAATCTGGAGAGGCGTGGCGCTCATAAAAAGGAAGTGGAGGGAATTTGCACTTTTGGCAGTCGGTTAGTTTGCCCGAGCCTGAAGGGAAAGCAAGAACTTCGCTCACGGAGAGTGGGACAGGATTTATTTCCTCGCTTTCTGCCGAGGCCTTCTGCGTTCATTCATGGAGAGGAAGGATCGATCAGAACTTTCTGGAGCACGAATCGCCTATCAAATTTTCCTCCAGAATATGCCTGGCAGCAGTAGTAGCAGGCGGAAGTGCGAGCCAGTGGGCGTGCCCGTCGGATCACTTTCCCGCAGTGTGTGCAAGCGTAGGCATAACGGCGTGGGACTCTCCTGACTGGGGCGAGAGGCAGGTTGTGGCATACAGATTCTCCCGAAATCCCGAGTTCGCGACAGGCTTGCTGCCACTCGACGCCGTGAGGGGTGATCCTCTGCTTTCCTGCTCGCGATTTCGCGACCAAGTGGGCTAGCTCATGGAGAAAAGTTTCGCGAATCGATGATTCTCGAATGTCATCCGGCAGGTCTTGAAGTCGAGGATTGAGTTCGATCAGATCGAGTCGATAATTCGCCCGGCCGGCCGCTGTTCTCATGCGAGCATTCCAGACGACTTTTACTGTCTGTCCTAGCGAAGCTAATCCCAAGTCGGAGCAGAGCTTCGCCGCCACACATCGAAGCATATCGTCCGGTCCCCATCGCGGATAGGGCATCTTTCGTGGATCTTCTCCAGACTCTTCAGCAGGGAGCATTTCTTCAGTCAGATCCAGCTTTGTGCATGGGCTCCCTCGGCAGTCCCGTGGTTTTGTCTAGGAGATAAAGTTCCTCCTCCTGATTGGTGACGAACGAATTCGGGGGAACGCTCTCGCGGAGCCAGACATTCGCCCCTATCGTTGATTCCGCTCCTATCGTCGTCTTTCCACCCAGAACGGTGGCATTGGGATAAATGACGACGCCATCCTCCACGTTCGGGTGTCGTTTGTTTCCTTTCACTACGCGGCCGTTTTCGTCTTTGGGAAAATTCCGCGCTCCCAGCGTAACCCCGTGATAGAGCTTCACATGATTTCCGATCACGCACGTTTCACCAATCACGACTCCCGTTCCGTGATCGATGAAAAAGTGAGTTCCGATCTGTGCCCCAGGATGGATATCGATCCCCGTCAGACTGTGGGCGTACTCAGTCATGATGCGCGGAATCAGTGGGATATCCAGCGTGTACAGACAATGGGCGCAACGCTGGATCGCGATGGCTTCGATGCACGGATAGGCCAAGATGATCTCGTCGAAGCTCTTGGCGGCAGGGTCGCCCTCGTAGGCTGCCTCTACGTCGCTCTGCAGCAGTGAACGGATCTCGGGAAGGTGCTTGAGAAACTGGCAGATCAGTTCACTCGCTTGCCGCCGATAGCCCTGTCCTGGAGCGCTCCCTTTGACGTCGTGGCGCAGACGCAAGGTCTTGGCGATCTCTGCCTCCAGAATTTCTGCCAGATGAGCGATCCTCTCGCCCGTGATCATTTCCAATTCGTCCGCAGGGATGGGCTCCTCGTCGTGATAGCCGGGAAAAAGGAGCTGAAGCAACTTCACGCAAACGGACGTGACAGTGTGCTTGGAGGGTAGATTGGCACTGTCGATACGGTTAATGCCACCGACATCCCGATAGGAGTCGAGCAGCGCATCAATGAGATCTTGCTGAAAGCAGTCCATGGAATCGTTATCGAAAGTAACCGTTGAGTCGCTCTTTCCAAGGAAAAGCTTTCGAGCATCCGTCCTGCCCATGATAAAAAAATGATGAGGACGTTGTCCCGTCGCTGACGAAAGAAATGTTTCGTGCCACTGTTTTCCATGCAGAAATTCTGTTTCCCTCTTTTTCTTTTCGCTTCTCTGATTCTGCCCACTCTGCGGTCAGCGGATTTGCCACTCATTTTTCGCGATGACTTTACTGCCGGAGCCAAAGAATGGGAGTCCACCGATCCGAAGGCTTGGAAAATCACGGAAATCGACGGCAATCCCGCCTATGAAATTCTCGGGGGTTCACAGTACGAGCCTCCTTTTCGCAGTCCTTTGAACATCGCCATCCGACGCGATGGGATCGTCGGAGATTTCATTTTCACGGCACGAGTGCGGACAACGCGGGAATCCTACGATCACAGGGATATGTGCGTGGTTTTCGGCTATCAGAATCCATCGAATTTCTACTACATCCATCTCGGCCAGCGCACGGACCCTCATGCAAATCAGATTTTTCTCGTCAATGAAGCTCCTCGAGTGGCGATCTCTGAAAAAACGACTGAAGGAACTCCTTGGGTGACTGGGAAATGGCACGATGTGAAAATCGTCCGTACCGTCGCCTCCGGTCGAATCGAGGTTTATTTCGACGACATGACGACGCCGACTCACCTTGCCCACGACAAGACGTTTACTTGGGGGCGAGTGGGCATCGGCACTTTCGACGACAAGGGAATCTGGGATGATGTGGAGCTGCATGGTGTCGCCGTCGAGCCACCTGCATCGGCCTCTCGGGAAGGCCATCCCTCTTCCTTGATCTATACCAAGTGGACACCTAACTTTCAGGTGCCTGATCCGGTGGCGATCAGCTTCGATCCCCAAAGTCGCGCCTATGTGACACAGACCCAACGCCGAAAAGCGAACGATCTCGACATACGCGACAATACCGACTGGATTCCCAATGACCTCAGCTTCGAATCGCCGGATGACAAGCTCGCCTTTTACCGGTCCAAGTTCACTCCAGAGAATAGTGCCGCCAACGCGCATCGTGTCGAGGACTACAATGGCGACGGCCGGCACGACATACACGATCTGACCGTCTTGAGCGAGCGTATCTACCGCATTGAGGACACCAACGGCGACGGCACTGCCGATTCGATGAAAATCTATGCCGAACAGCTGAATCATCCGATCGGAGGAGTCGCCGGAGGCGTGCTCTGGTATGATGGCTCGGTGTACGCCTGTCCAGTGCCAGAGCTGGTCTCCTTCCGCGACAAAGATGGGGATGGAGTAGCAGATGAGAAGAAAGAACTAGTCTATGGCTTCGGTGCCCACCTCGCATACGCCGGCCATGACATGCACGGCCTCTTTCTCGGTCCCGATGGGCGAATCTATTGGTCCGTCGGTGACAAGGGAATACGAGTCAAAACACCCGATGGTCTCGACTACCGATTTCCCCATCAGGGAGGGCTGATGCGCTGCGAACCCGACGGCTCTCAATTCGAGGTCTTTGCTCACGGCCAGCGAAACATTCAGGAGATTTCCTTTGATCAATACGGAAATTTCTTCGGAGTCGATAACGATGCCGACTTCGCCGGAGAGAAGGAGAGGCTCGTTTTCATCGAACAATACGGCGATCTCGGCTGGCGTTCGCACTGGCAATACCTGCGCGACGACTACAATCCCTGGGACAGTGAGAAAATGCACGTTCCGTGGCACGCCGATCAGTCACGTTGGTTCACGCCTACCATTGGCAATTACGAAAACGGCCCGGCAGGTTTTAAGTTCAATCCCGGTACGGCGCTCAGTCCCGCCTACGAGAATTATTTCTTCCTGACCAGTGCTCCGAATGGGCAACAGTGGGCCTTCCGAATCGAACCTCATGGTGACTCCTGGGCGATGCACAACGATCACCAAATCGGTGATGGCATTCCTCTCGTGGGTCTCTGCTTTGCCCCCGATGGAGGGCTTTACTCCGTGGACTGGGGCGGCGGCTATCCCATGAACGAAAAAGGTGCCGTCTGGCGGATCGATGTCGCGAAGGATCAGGCCCATCCTCTCCGCGCCGAAACCCAGATGCTAATCGAGGCGGATTTTGCTAAAAAGGCTCTTTCTGAGCTGAGCGTGCTCCTCGGTTACGCCGATCAGCGCGTGCGTCTGAAAGCTCAGCTCGAGCTCGCAAAGCGCTCGGCTATCGATCAACTCCGCTCTGTCGCCACCTCAGTTGATGCACCTCAAATCGCTCGGATCCACGCCATTTGGGGAATCGGACAGCTTCAGCGCTGGAAGAAAGCCGACGATGCAGAACTGACCGCACTCCTAGGCGATCCCGATCCAGAAATCCGCGCTCAAGCGATTCGCACTCTCACCGACAAATATGGGCGGCTGCTGGGTCTGGACAGAATTCCATCTCCCGATCCCCAGGCACCGGGGCTGACGAAAGCTCTGATCCCACATCTGGAAGACCCATCCCAGCGCGTTCGCATTCAGGCATTGATGGGGCTTGGGCGATTGCGCGACCCTCTCGCAACCGAGGCTATTATCGGATTGCTTGCCCGGAAGGAGCATCATCCAGGGATGACCGCCCTTCGCCATGCAGGCACCATGGCTCTGGCGGGTGCGGCACCTGTCGAAGCGCTCGCCGCCCTCAGCAAAGATAAATCCGTCTTTGTTCGCACCTGCGCGGCCTTAGCTCTGGGACGCCGCGGCGACCCTGCCGTGACCGCCTTTCTGGAAGACTCCGACAGTCTGATTTCCGCCGATGCTGCAATCGCCATCCATGATGATTGGATGATCCCCGAAGCGATGCCCGCTCTGGCGGCACATTTGGGAAAACACCTGGATCGGGGGTCTTTCGTACGACGCGCGATCAATGCGAATTTCCGTATCGGCACGACTGAGGCTGCCGAGCGCATCGTCAGTTTCGTTGCAGAGGGCAAGGCCGATGAATCCCTGCTGGAAGCCGGTCTGGAGGCTCTGCAAAACTGGGTGAATCCACCGAAACTCGATCTTGTCACCGGGCAGTTTCGTCCGCTCGAATCGCGTGATCCCGATGTGCTGACGAATGCACTGAAAGCTCACATCGATACTCTGCTCACATCGAAGTCAGCGAAAATCGTCTCTGGAGTGATGGAACTGGCGACAAAGGCGGAGCTTCCCATAGCCAATGGGACTCTACTGGCCGTCTTTTCCAATGCAGAGGCAGACGGGGCGCTGCGGGCCACCGCACTCCACTCCCTCGCCGCGCAAAAGGCATCAGGACTCACTGAGTTAATCTCCGCTGCTGCTGCTGATCCTGCCATTCCTGTGCAAATCGCCGTTTTGGATCTGCTCTCTGAAACCCAGCCAGACGAGGCCAAACTGGAAATCCAAAAACGGCTCGACGGAAAAGCAGCGACAGCGGTCAAGCAACACGCCATCCGCTCACTCGCCCGTGTGAAAGAGGTCGAGCCTATGCGCGAGCTGCTGGCGAAACTTCAGGCAGGAAAGCTCTCTTCCGCCTTGCGACTGGACGTGTATGAAGCAGCGCAAGACCCCGCGTTTTCTTCCGATTCGATCATCGTCACAGCCCTCACCGCCATTGAGAAAGAATGGACAAAAGCCGCCGTCACGGATCCCGTCGCCCCCTTTCGCTACGCACTGGAGGGAGGAAACTCCGAGCGAGGAAAATCGATCATTCTGAACCATCCTGCCGCACAGTGTGCCGGCTGTCACAGGATCGACAAAGGGCCGGGAAGCAATGTTGGCCCAATACTGCAGGACATCGGAAAAAAGCGCGACCGCGCCTACATTCTTCAGAGCTTGATCGATCCGCAGGTTGTTGTTGCGAAGGGTTACGGGAATCTTTCGCTCAGTCTGAACGATGGGACGACCGTCGCTGGTCAGTTCTTGGAAGAGAAAGACGGGAAGGTGATCCTGAAGGATATTAGCAATAAGCAGACCGAAATCCCTGTCGCAAATATTCGCGACCGTTCTGCGATCATCTCAACCATGCCCCCGATGGGACTGATTTTAAATAAAGCCGAACTCCGCGACGTGGTCGCATATCTCGCGAGGAAGCCTGCCGACGATCCAAAGAAACAAAAATAGCGCGCAGAATCAGAAGGCTTTTGTAGATCATCTACTCTCTGTGTAGCCCTCATGTCCCTCCTGAATCGCCCTTGGTTTGTCCTCACTCTCCTAGGAATCGTTTTTATTACGTGGAAGAGCTGTCAGGATGGAGCGGTCGTGGTCCGCACCCCGGAGATGCTGGCTCCTGAACAGCCGCGACAGACGAGCCTCTCTGCGGGAGAGGCTCCGGTCTTTCAAGTGAAGGATTATCGGATCGAGGCGCAAGCTCGCTATTCCCTGCAGGCTCGCCTCTTAGGGAAAAAGCGCTATCGATTTGATCAAGGAGCAGCCCTTTCTCCTATCGATCTTGCTCTGGGTTGGGGACCGATGTCGGCGAATGCGCTGGTGGAGAAACTCGACCTCTCTCAAAGCGGTAGATTTTACTGGGTGCATTGGCCCGATTCATCTGTGTCTCGATCAGAGGTGATGGAGAATTCTGCCAATACTCACATTATCCCTGCGACTCCGCACCTTGCCGAAGTAATCGACAAGATGCGTCCAGGTCAACTGATCGAACTGAAGGGGTATCTAGTGAACGTCAGCCATCCGAACGGCTGGCAGTGGAACTCTTCACTGACGCGTAAGGATACCGGCTCAGGAGCCTGTGAACTCATTTGGGTCGAATCCGCTCGGATCGTTCTGGCGAATCCGTAGACGATGAAGACAGCCTTGATTTCCGCTGGTAAAAGTGGCTTCCAACCTGCATGATGAAATCATCATTCCATCCCGACTTCCGATTTTTATGAACACTCACATCCCAGCCCCGCAATCCATCGATGAACTGGATCTTCTGGCGACCACTCCCTCGCCGGGTGTGATTGAGACATTGAGACGGACGGAAGGCGACCTGCTGGTGGCCGGGGCAGGAGGAAAAATGGGCTTTCACGTCGCGAAGATGCTGCGACGAGCGCTGAATGAACTGAATTCAGATCGTGTCGTTGTGGCCGTTTCACGCTTCGGCAATCCGCAGACTCGGGAGATTTTTGAGTCGGAAGGGATCCACACCATCTCTGCCGATCTGACGGAGGAACGAGGATTGATGTCCCTGCCGGATGCCGAGAGTGTATTCTTCCTAGCGGGAAAGAAATTCGGAACCTCGGGTCAGTCGGAGGAACTGCATCTTTACAACGAAATCATGCCCCGTCTTGTGGCAAAACGGTTTCGGGACTCGCGTATTGTGGCGCTGTCCACGGGCTGTGTTTATCCCTTTGTCACGCAAGCGTCGGGAGGCTGCACAGAGGAGGTTCCGGCAGATCCTGTCGGTGACTACGCGATTTCATGTCTAGGGCGAGAGCGTGCCTTTCTGGAGGAAAGCGAGCGCTACGGCACGCCGCTGGCTCTAATCCGACTCAATTATTCGGTTGATTTGCGCTACGGTGTTCTGGTCGATCTGGCCTTGCGGATTCAGTCGGGTGAACCTGTGGATGTGGGCATGGGCTATTTCAATTGTATCTGGCAGGGAGATGCGGTGAGTCACATCGTGCAGGCGCTGGGATTGGCGTCACCAGCTCCGGATGCGTGTATTCTGAATGTGACTGGCGAGCGTACGCTCTCGGTGCGGGAAACGGCCGAGGCTTTGGCGGAGCGGATGGGACGAAGTGTGACTTTTAGCGGACATGAGGCGGAAACTGCTTGGTTGAATAGCGCTGTGAAAGCGCATCAGGCTTTCGGAGTCCCTGTGGTTTCGGAAGATCAGTTGATCGACTGGGTCGCCGACTGGGTAGGCCACGGTCGCGATCTTCTCGGATTGCCCACCCACTTCGAAGTGCGAGACGGAAAGTATTAAGTCATCGCTGGTAGCGGGAGCTTCCAACTCCCGTGCCATTCGCTCGGCAGAGAGTAGCACAGACAATCCTGTCTGTGGACGCACGCTATACTCGGCGCGTAGCGCTATGGAGTGCGGTATCTCGATACCGCTTTCCGAACTAGTAAGCGTCCACTCATCAGCCAATAACGCACACATTTCCCTACTACCTAGCCATCCGAAAAAGCGGCGCTTCACGCGCAGCGTTCAGTCGGTTTCCATGGATCGTAAGTCATGCCGACTGGGAACCACAAAAGACACAGAAACGGAAGGTTTTTTCGAAATTTTGCCGCAGATCGAATCCCTTATAGGCTTGTCACCCTCACTTCCGGCTGGCAGGATTGACTGACTCTTAATCTGATCTGTAAAAATGACCTTTTCCGCCTGTTGCCGTCGCATAGAAAACGCTTATGCGGCGATAGGGCATTCATTGGGATGGCGCTTTCTGTATTCTCCACGACGCACCTACAGAAAGGATGTCGATTTGTTGCTTCTTGGAACCAACCCTGGAGGCCGTGCTTTTCAAGACTCAATTCCGAGTATTGAGACCGGAAATGCTTATAGAACTGAACCTTGGGACTGCGGGAGATTGAACAGATTCCAGAGACAGGTGTGTTACTTGTTCGAACAAATGAGTCCTATATGTTCACTACCTGCGGAGCATCTGATGGATAGCACATTGACGACAAATTTTTGCCCCTTTCGGTCATCTTCATGGTCTTCGTTGCACGCACGGGAAGAATCATTGGCTTTTTCTCGCGACCTTTGGGGAGACATTCTGACATTTACTCGTCCCAAGGTCATTATTTCTATTGGCCATTTACCATACCATGAAGCGTATTCGCTTTTTCGCGGGATGTCGTTCGATGAAAGTTCGAATGAGCGAATACCTACTGGATGGGGATCAATAATGATACATTCTGCTGTAATGACTCGTGAAGAATCGTCGGTATTATTGTTAGGCCTTCCACATTTGTCGCGTTTTTCGATATTCGGACGTGATGGCTCCTCTACATTCTCGAAACCTTTGGGACAAATGATAAAAAAACAGCTCGCAGCAAAACCGTAGCAAAGCAGAGGCTTTGACTGCGCCCTTTGTCGAGCAAGTTCGAGCGGGCGAGGCTGGATGCTGTTTCCAAAGCGTGATCAAGAGGTGGGGCGGTCTCTTGACGAAGAGTTACTACCTGCATCAACCTGCTGTCGTGTTTATGCGCAAGAAGGCTGCAGGACTAGTAAATGGGACCTACAAAAGGCACAGAAAACACAAGGTAGCGGGAGCTTCCAGCTCGCGTGCCATTCGCTCGGCAGAGAGTAGCACAGACAATCCTGTCTGTGGACGCTACTCCTGGGACCGCCAACGTCCTCGTCGGCAGCCTCAGCTACTACTGGCGTCAGCCAGGAATGTATTTCGAAAGGCCACGAGTTTCTCGAATTTGAACGGACGAGCTTTAGTAGCTCTGTGTTTTTACTCGGGAAACGAGCTAGCTGCTCTACTTCTTTCCTTTGCCCATTTTCCTCATTCTGTGCTGCCTCTCTACCGAGATTCCACATCCATACCCTCTATATCGATTACTACCGCTTTTGCGGAGCCTCGGCGTTAGGGCGAAAAGTGGACGTCAATGTTTCGAGGCATGGCTTCCACAGGCAGGAATGTCTATGCTCCTTTCTCCAGTCGAATCGCACGCGAGCTGGAAGCTCCCGCGAATTTCTTGAGCAGCATGAATCACAATGGTCCTTCTTAAAATCCTTCTGACAAAAGCAGTCTCGCTGTGTCCCCTATTTTTCGAAAACGATCATGGAGTGAATGTCTAGACGTGGAACGACCGTCTTTGTCACTCCGTCGTGGCATTCAATGCCCAGCTCCTTACCTTCTGGCAATAAGGTGACTCGGGCGAAGTCACCTCGGAGACTGACGGCTATTTCGTGAACAGGTAGAACCTCATCGCGAAACCATCCGAAGCTTTCAGGATTCGGGGCCGCCGATCGGCCAAAGGATGAGATGTCATTGACCAGATGGATGATCGCCGAATCTCCTTTTTCGAAGCACACCGTCTGCACGGTTAGGGGAGCATTCGTCTCGATTTGCGGGGGAGTTCCTGCGGCCCACCGAACGGAGCGATCAAGAATGAGGCGCGTGATCGGATGGTTAAAGCTGAAATATGCTCGCCCCATATCACCGGGGAAATACGCGACTCGACCTTTCCCCACGCGATGAGTATGCAAGAGGCTGAATTTGTCTCCCAACCCGAGCAGGCTCACAGTCTCAAGCGCTGAATCTGGTAAGGGAACCGTTCGTACGATGCCGGCAGGCCGAGTCACATGCGAACGAAACAGCATCAGGTGCGGTTTTCGCTCACGCGCTCCTTGGGTCGTATCGCCGCCCTCTCGAATCGCCGATGTGTTCAAAATTTCGTGTTTTTGATTCACTCGAATCTGCCAATCGACGCCATTCGTGGACTGTTTCTGCTCGACTCCGAGCAGAGTCCGGACTGCGGATTCCGCACGAGGGAAGCCATTTTCATCCCGACTGCCTGTCTCGTAAGTAATCACCAATCCCCCGCCCATCTCCGCATAGCGAGCGAGAGCCTTTGCTTGCCTGTCGCCGAGACAGGTGGAATTGGGCAAAATGACGCAGGGATATCGGTCGAGTGTCTCGTTCTTTTCCAGATCATCATCCGTGAGGATGGCGACGGGCACATGCGTCTCCAGCAGGCTCTGGAACATTCCAAATACATTCTCCAAATACGCACGCCTCCCTTGATCACCCAATAAGCCTCCCAGCCTAGCCAAGCTTCGCTCACTAAAATGAATCGCGGCATAAGGCGTCAAGCTTGCCCCTTTCATCGGCTGCTCACAGGCGGCCACATGGCTCCATATCCGCTTCATCGAATCCCAGTTCCCTCCGGTGACGACCCCAGGAGCTACTCCGTTCGCGAACATGGAATACGCGAGAGCTTCGTGATTCACATCGGTGTAAATCCCATTGACATGCCACATCAGACCGTATCCGGGACTGGTTCGGCAATGGAGAAAAAGATTCTGCCAAGCACTCTGTATCGGCCAGGCGAAGGGGCGCTCAGGAGTTACGCGCCGAGAAATTTCCCAGCCCATCTCCTCCAGCAGTCCATTGCCACACTGAGCGGCGCGACTACTGAGATACTCTGTGCCGTCAAACACCCAACCCACTGTCTGATTCCAGATGCAGGCAATCTCTGGATTCACCGCATTGAGCGCCTCCGTGACATCCAATATGAGCTCCTCTCTCGTCCAAATCTGGAAATCTATCCATCGCTGCCAAGTTAGATCGCGGGGATCTTCCTTTCGTGGTGGCTCGACTCCGAATTTCTTTTTGAAGGCTGCCACCGTCCAATCAGAATAGTCTCCACCTTTGGGGGCCGTGAACAGCATATCCACCATGATTCCATCCAATCCTGACTGTTTCGCCACCTGCACCCATCGATCAATATAGGCGGCTCGATACGGGGAATGCCAAGACCCAAAACCATGCTTGTACACCTTCCCCGAGGCATCCCTCTGACGCCATTCCGGATGATCCAACAACAAAGGATCCAGTGTGCGATGTGACCCATCGTAGATCACGACCTTCAACCCCTCTGCATGGCCCGCATCGACGAACTCTTTGACCCAGGAATAATCGTCTCGACGGTACTTATCTGGATACTGAAAGTCTGCCTCGTCGATTTTGGCAAAGGGGTAAGCCTTCAGTTTTCCATCGAGCGTCCCGGCTGGCATCTCTCCTACCGCAAAGAGACAATTGCCACCTGCCTCGCGCACTTGCTTGGCCCAAGATTGAGGAGTATTCGCCGGATCCCATTCGAAGTGGCCATAGGCGGCACGCAATCCTTCTTCGATCAGCCAGCGAGGATGATTGCTTATCCGTCTGTCGTGCCGAAGTTCGGGCAAGGGCTTGCCCTTTGGTGCCTCCTGCGCTCGACGCACCTGCATCGGAAGATGATCAGCAGGCTCGTAATCCGCCTTCCTCGTGAGGAAAAAGCAATCGGCCCGCAGTGCGCCTTGCCCGAGGATAAAGGTGTTTTCCCCCTTTTGAAGAGAAATCATTCCGAGCTTTTGCCATCGGTATGCCTTCTCCCCAGACAGACTTCCTAGCTCGGTCGTCTTTGCCAGCGATGCGCTTTGCAGCTGGGACTCATCCGTGCAATTGGCTCCGAAATGTGCCTTGGCCGTCCCTGGCACAGCACATCGCAACCATACTTGGTAGTCCCCTGCCTCCACGGTCAGGCGATAGGAGAGCGCCCCTTTTTGAAACAAACCGATCACCACGGTGCCACCACTCGCATTGGAATCAGAGATCTTTTCTCCAAAAGACTCGTCGCTGTAAAAAGGGCGTCCCATGTAATCCTCCGCCTCAAAAAAAAGTCCTCCATCAAACTCGACAGTCGCACTGACGGAGGCCGCCGTTAAGAAACAGGGAAAAAAGAGAAAGAGAGACAATATAAAAAAGAAAGATCGAAGGGACAAGTTCATCACGAGACACACCTATCCGGCGTTCAGAGAGTCCAGTCTACAACGCAATCGAGGCTTTCAACGACTTACAGGACCCACAGGGGCAGGTGATGACTCGCTCGGACAGGTGATTGCCTAACTGTCGAACTCCAGCACCATCACGGCACTAGCGAGCAGCTTCCCAGAGAACTGAAAAGCGGTCTCAAGCGGGAGCGCTTTCCCTCGTCTGATGACAAGAGCGAGCAACTGTGGCTGCCATTGAAAACGTTGGAATCACTGGAAACACTCGCCTACAAACTTCTCCGCAGTTTTGTGCTGCGAGACTTATGCAGGGAGGGAGGAAGCGCCTCAAACTTCTGCGATCCTGGGCGAGATGCGCAGTCACGCTGCCGAAAGCCATCCCTCGAAACATGCGGATCGCAAACACAGGAATTATCTCGCGTGATCAGGTATTCGTCACAAAATCCACCAGAGCAGATATTGTATCAGTGTGAGTGATGATTTTCCGATAGCGGACGAGACGAAGCTCGTCATTCGGGTGCAGGGCGGAGATTTGATGGCGTTCGAGGGGCTTCTGAACGCCCATAGTTCCCGTCTGCGTGCCTTCGTGGCGATGAAATTACCGATTCCGCACCTAATCGATGAAATTGCACATGAGACCTTCCTTTTCGCTTGGAAACATATCCAGGAATTCGAGGCGGGCACTGATTTTGGGAAATGGCTGCGAGCAATCGCTTTTAACCTGATTCGCAAGGAAACTCTGCGCTATCAGCGCTCAGCACGGAATCAGGAAAAGCTACTTGAACACTGCATCGCCGAAGAGGCGTGCCAAGGAGGATTCTCTCCCGATTTTCCGGAGCTTCCCGCATTGGAGGAATGCCTCGCACGCCTTCCGGAGAATCAGCGAAAACTGCTGGAGCGTCGCTACCGCTTCTCGGAATCTGCTCACGAGATCGCTGCGGCTCTCGGGCAGAGTGAAGCATGGGTTAGGACGACCCTGTATCGCATCCGATCTGCTCTGAGGACTTGCATTGAACGACACCTTCAGGCACAACACGAACCTTTCCATCCACATGAATCCTGAAGAATTGGAATCCTATCTGTCCGGGAGTCTTCTTGGGGAAGAGCGTGATCATCTGGAGCACCTTCTCGCCCATGACTCCGAACTTCGGGCACGATTCATCGAACAGATCCAAGTTGATGCTGCTTTACGTGCACTTTTAGGAGGAGACGGGAATCATGGTTTGGTGAAAGGGGTTATGGCGCGTCTGCACAGTGAAGTCATGAGTGACAGAGATTTCGCCAAGTCTGTGCTGCTGGAGATCGTAGAAGAAAGAGAGAAGCGACGCTCGATTCCGTGGCGAGATATCATCACAGCCTGTATTGTTTCCGCAGCGGCTAGCATCGGCCTCTTATTACTTTTCCAATCGATTGCATTTCGAGGCGGGCAATCACATCCCCATTCTCCTACATCGTTTGTCGCCCATCTCGAGCGATCAGAAAATCTAGTCTGGAATGAATCATGTCGATCACTCGTCCGAGCGGATGGCTGGCTGACTCCCGGCTTTCTCAAACTCGATTCCGGGAGTATCGCCGTCACCTTCAACTCGGGAGCGACCGTCCTGATCGAAGGGCCCTCTGAGTTCGGCATTGAGTCCGGCAATCGGATGTTCCTGAAGTCAGGGCGACTCGTGGCGGAAGTTCCTGATAAAGCACATGGATTTACTGTCAATACCCCGCGAATCAACGCTGTGGACCTCGGAACCCGATTTGGATTAGATGTGACTGCGGACGGGACGTCGGATCTCCATGTGATGCAAGGGATCGTGGCCGCGAGTCGGACGAGCGGAAACACGGCTACCACTATCGTTCATGAGGGACTTGCGGTGCGAGCTGACGGACGAAGCAGAAGTCCGCTCCAGTCACTCGACTATGGAGGAGATACCTTTCGCCTGCGTTTGGGAGCGCAGTCCTCGAAATCTCCGGCTCTGCGATTTCGATTTGATGAATCGAGCGGATCTCTTCTCCAAGATACGGGAACGGACCGACGCTTTGACATTGCTCTCGTCGCACCCGGTGGTCTGGATCGGTCGCCACGGCGAAGCCTTGGGCATTCGGGCGGAGGGTTGAGCTTCCAGCCTTGGGAGAGTCTAGAGATTCCGCTTTCTCCGCAGTTTCGCGTAGAGCAGCCGCATACCATCGCCCTTTGGCTCCGTCTCGACGTGTCTGATTCAGGAGAAAAGACTCCTGAGCGCATTCTGCGTTTCGGAGACTCCAGTTCACAAAGCTGGAATCTCTCGGTGAATCACGAGTCGAATTATGGAGTGCTTGGTGCCCTGCGCATCGATTGGGGAAGGGGAATTCTCGTGGGCAGCACTGACTGCGCGGATGGAAACTGGCATCATGTCGCGTATCGATTTCTGGGTGGCACTGATCCGTCCTCGCGAATTCATCTGTTCGTGGACGGGCGACCGGAAATCATTAGTTATTCTCATGCAGAAGATCTACCGATCAGTGAGGCAAAAAGACTCTCTCTTGGGCGAAGTCAGGAGGAGGGATTTCGCGGCAGCATCGATGATTTAGTCGTTTTCCGAATTGCTTTACCGACTCCAACCCTCCAGAAATATAGCAATTGAATTGTTTTATAATTGTCATAAAATATCGATAAATCGATTCAAAGAAATAATTCGATCTTATTTCTTGTAACACCTTTTCTTCTTTCGGTTATTCTCCATTGGCGACTATCCTGTGAGAAGTCTTGCGTCGATCCTATCATGAAAATTCGTTTTACTCGTCTGTTTCTCGCTCTGCTATCTACCGGAGCGCTCATATTGACCGCAGGTTCCGCTTGGGCGGAAGTTCGAACTTGGACCTCTTCTGACGGTCGCACTGTCCAAGCAGAATTCATCGGCACATCGGGAGCGGGAACGAATGCGACGGTGAAACTCAAGCTCTCCGATGGCAAAATCGCCGAGTATCCGATCAGCAAACTCAGTGAGCAAGATCGTATCTTCGTCAAGGGCAATCTCCCAACCGATCCGGCCGCGCTCGCTGAGGAAATCGATACACTGGTGATGAACAAGCTCAAAGAGAGCTATTACGGATTGCAGGCGGAACTGGCAGCACTACCGACCAAGGAAGGGCTCACACCAGATGAGAAAGCGAATCGAAAAATGGAAATTGATCGCGAGATGCAAATGTGCGTACCGAACCCTACAACGAGCGACAATCAGTTTCTTCGTCGAATTTATCTCGATGTTGTAGGCCGAATCCCGACTTATGATGAGGCCGACGCATTCTTGAATGATCGCAGCCCGAACAAGCGTGCCGTTCTGATCGATAAGCTCCTGAATTCCGAGGGCTTTGTCATGCGAATGTACAACTACTATTCCGATCTTCTCCGCATCCGCGACGGCTTGGTTATGATGGGTAATGACTCACTAAAAGTCGATTCCTATATGGAGTGGGTGAAGGACTGCGTTCGCACAGATAAGCCACTCAACACGATGGTAAAGGAGATGCTGACAGCGACTGGCAAGCTCTGGGACTCACCAGCGACCGGGTTTATGGTGACAGATGATGGAATGCCTCTGTGCAATCTCTCCAACACCTTCACCGTTTTCATGGGGACAGAAATCACCTGCGCTCAGTGTCACGACCACCCGTTCGAAGAAGTCTATCAGATGGATTTCTACAAAATGGCCGCATTTATGGGGGAAACGGTGACAAGAGCACGCGGTGGTGACAATTACAGAAATGAAGTAGACCGGATGAGTCAGATTCTGAAAGCAGCAGGAAAACTGCCTCCAAAGGTAAATCAGGATAATGCTCTGTCCCGCTGGTTCGGGTCGAATCGGACAGACGTGCTCGACACAAATGAAAATACTGTCCGGCTACCTCACGACTACAAGTATGATGACGGCGAGCCGAATATGAAGATCGAGCCAGCAACGTACTTTGGCGACAAAATGGATGTGACCAAATACAAGACTCCTCGTGAGGCCTTTGCTGACTGGGTAATCTCACCGAATAACCCGCGCTTCACAGTGAACGTCGTGAATCGCTTCTGGAAACTCGCGTTTGGACTCGCCCAAATCGAGCCAGTGGACAATCTGCCCGGACACCTCGACGGGCAGGCGGAGAACTACCAACTGCTCACCTTTCTAGAGGAAATGATGAAGGATCTGAACTACTCCGTGAAGGGCTTTTTCCGCGTTATTTACAATACCAACACCTACCAGCGCGAAGCTGAGACCATGACGCCCAGTCTAACTCAGGTGGATACTGGCACCTATCACTTCCCTGGACCAGTGCTACGCCGAATGAGCGCCGAGCAGATCTGGGATTCCCTCGTTGCTCTGACAACCGCCGATCCGGAGTCAGTAACCCGGAAGGGCGCTGATCGCTATAAAGAGGTCATGGATGTCGCCCCTGCCTCACTAACCACTGCGGATCAGATCGAGAAGTGGAAAAAAGAGTGGACCAGCGTCAGCCGCTTGGTAAGAAATGGAGGAGAAGAGGTCTCCAAGGATGAACGCGTTGGTGGTCAACAGATGTTTCGAGCGTCCGAATTGCGTCAGCCGATGCCGCCAGATCACTTCCTTCGAATGTTCGGCCAGTCAGACAAGCAACTGATCGAGAACCAGTTCACCACAGGTTCCTCTCCGCAGGTTATGGCCCTCCTCAACGGCGAGATTACAAATAAGGTCCTCACCAGCCCTGATGCCTATCTGATCAAGGAGATCGCCTACGGGAAGGGAAGCAAGAGAGATAATATCGACAAAATCTTCCTCAGCGTGCTCACTCGCTATCCCACCTCGGAAGAGAAGACGATCGCTCAGTCAGGGATGCGGGCGAAGACAAACCGTGACATGAACGAACAGCAAAAGATGGAGGTCGAGGCACAAGCGATCGGGAATGTCATCTGGGCGCTCGTGAATGCCCGTGAATTCATGTTCGTTCAGTGAGCCGAAAATCAGAAATATTAATTTCTCTGTTAACGAAGTCTAAGCATTACAATACAGCACAAAATGAAAGAACTGTTTAATCAACTCGATCCGTTCAGTCGTCGTCAATTCGTTCTGCGTGCCGCCCAAACGGCACTTGGAGTCAGCATCCTGCCCATAGGAGCGGCGTCCATCGTTCGGGCAGCGGGAGGTGCTGGTGGAAAGGCCAAGCGTGGAATTCTGCTCTATATGTCTGGGGGGATGTCTCACATGGACACATTCGACCCGAAACCAGGGGCAGAAACTGCAGGGAAAACTCAGGGTATCGATACGGGTGTCGCCGGTGTTCAGTTGGCGGAATTTCTACCCGAACTGGCCAAGAGGTTTAAGGATATCGCCGTGATCCGGTCGATGAATCAAAAAACTGGAGATCACCGTGGTGGCTCCTACTGGGTGCGAACGAGCTATGAAAAGCGTGCCACGATCGTGCACCCCACGATGGGTCCTTGGGCTCAGACCTTACTCGGCAAAGCACACGATACGCTGCCTGATTCCGTGGTGATCGGTGGAGGTGGAGAGCACCCTGGATCGGGCTTCTTTGGCCCAGCCCTTTCCCCGCTGCCAATCGGCGATCCGGATCGCGGAGTGCAGAACTCCCATCCTTATCAGGGAGTCGGTACGGATCTCTTCGAAAAGCGCATGGATCTGATGAATACCTTTGATCAGTCCTTCCGCCGTAAGTTCCAGACCGATGAGGTGAAGGCGTACACCCAGTTTTATGATGAGACGCTCAAGCTCATGAAGAGCAAGGATCTAGATACCTTTGATCTCTCGAAGGAGAAAGATTACCAGCAAAAGGTAGAGCGCTATGGAAATACCCGGATCGGAAAGGGAGCAATCTTGGCCAAGCGTCTTGTCAGCGCTGGGGTTCGCTTCGTCGAAGTCGTCTCCGGTGGATGGGATATGCACAATGACTTGTGGGGTGAAATTCCTTCCACAGCCGGTGAAATGGACAAGGCGATCTCTGCTTTAATTGATGATCTCAAAGCTGAGGGTCTTTTCGAGGAAACGATCATCGCTGTGGCCACGGAGTTTGGCCGAACTCCGATCATTAACGCCAATGCAGGTCGAGACCACCATCCACGTGTGTTCTCCACGATGTTGGCAGGTGGCGGTATTGTCGGTGGGCAGGTGTACGGAGCGTCCGATGAGAAGGGAATCGCAGTGAAGGAGGATATCTGTAATCCACAGGACTTCAATGCTACCATCGCCTATGCCCTCGGCTTGGATCTGAACAAGGTAATCTATTCACCGTCCGGTCGTCCCTTCTTGGTAGCGGGACACACCCGGGATCCGAAGACGGATCAAATCGTATCTGCAGGTAAGCCGATCATGCAACTCTTCTCCTGATCAGTATCAGATCAATTCTGCACGAAAGAGACCCGAGGGAACCCTTGGGTCTCTTTTTTTTGATATTCTATAAAATTAAACTTTCCCTAATCAAATTTTGTTGTTTAGATAAGCTACTTGTAATCCGCCTCAACATTCCCTCTACCGTTCGAACGACTCATCGCAGATGAACAGATCCGATCCATCCGATCATTCAAATCCTCGAAAACCAAGGGGTGAAGAGGAGGTAATGGAGAGAGCAGGTATCCTCATTACAGAAAGGGATTCGATTACACCTCTCGGACCGACAATTGTATTCGCTGACGAAGCGATGGCGAATCTAACTGGATACAGAACGAAGGATCTGATCGGCTCGCCTCTAGGGATGGTTTATGACCGATCTGAGATCACTTCCCTCATCGAACGATTGCCGATAATCGCCACAGCGCCGGGAAGGCGGCACTATTTCAAAATCGGCTCCCTAGTACGGAGTGACAGGAGACGACTTGCATGTCGGTGGACGATACGCCTCGAAGCTCTCCAAGCCTCGCAGGGCGAATTTTTTGTAATCACGGTAAAGCTCATTCCACAGGAATCGGAGGAGTTGCATACAGAGACTAGGTCTGGGCATCACTCAAATCCCCAGTCATCTCTCCGAAAAATCACATTGGAAAATCGGCTCAATACCCAGCCAACAGTCAATGAGTCTCAAACCGAATTACGGATTTCGCCGAACCAGGCACACGTTCTTAGTGAGCCGCAATCACCTGCAACTCCAGAAACTCCAGAAACTCCAGCGCCTTCCGCACCCGGCAGCGAGTCTCTGCGCATCACGGCGGCTGGTGTAGTCCACGATTTCAAGAATGCGCTACAGGTCATTCGGATGAACCTAGAATGTGCGGAGAACGACTGTGTCACTGTACCGGGCGTAATGGAATGGCTTCGGGATGCCCAGGCAGCGCTCACGGATGCGGAGGCGCTAGCTGGTCAGATGCTCGCATTCACGCGTGAGGAGAGCAGCCAAAAATCTGCAATTAAAATTGACGGTTTGATTCAGCGGGCGCAGCAGTTGGGGATGGCAGGATCACACATCCGCTGTCGTACGTTCCTTAAGCATTCGCCCACTATTTTCGCTAACTCGCCCCAGATCTATCAGGTTCTCCACAATCTCGTCTTTAACGCACGTCAAGCGATGCCAACCGGTGGCACCATCGATATCATCCTAGATCGTGCAGAGTTCGGTGTTCCGAATCGCTTCGGATTGAAGCCCGGAGTCTACCTAGTTCTTTCGGTCACTGACAAGGGCGTAGGAATCTCTAAAGAGGACCTTCCTCATATTTTCGACGCAGGCTTTTCTACAAAAGTGGGTGGGAACGGGATCGGGCTCGCCTCGTGTCGTGCGATTGTACAGGAACACGGAGGGCACATTGATGCGGCTTCAAAGGTGGGAGTTGGAACGGAATTCCTTGTTTTCCTCCCGACAATCGATCCTGTTGAAGAGTGTCCGCAATCGAACTCAAGCGCCGCCATCCTGGAATTAAAATCAGCGCAAAGCTCTGTCCGTGCGGGGAGAGGGCGCATCTTAGTCGTGGAAGATGACCCCAGAGTTGCACGCTCTACCGTGGGCGGACTACGGCAATTAGGATACGATTCGGTTCATGCCTCGACTGGCCCCGAAGCCTTGGCACTCTATCGCAAGCATCTGGAGGCCTTTGATCCCATTGATCAGATACTGCTGGATATGACCCTAATGGGCGGAATGTCTGGATCCGAAGTAGCGAACGAGCTACTGCGCCTCAATCCGAATGCCCGTATCATCGCGACGAGTGGGAACCTCCAAGGCGAGTATACGCCTGAGAACAGTCCTTACGCGGCGGTTCTCCCGAAGCCTTTCGGAAAAGCAGACCTAGCTCGAGTACTGGAGCGTGAGTGAGCCGATGCGTGACAGCGTAGAGCGGCTATCCCATGGTGAAAGAACTCTTGGTCGATCACCCCATCCACTTGATTTCGATTCGATCAGCTAGCGATTCGGGAAATACCAACGAGCAAAATTGTCACGTATCTGGGCTTTCAGAGCTTCCAGATCGCATTCACGTCGCTGAGAAACCGCTTCATAAATCGTCTCCAAGTTTCCCGGAAGATTCACGGAGGTCGCCTCCGACTGAAAACGAATGAGTTCTGACGGAGGAAGCATGTCAGGCGCATCGGTTTCGATCAGGATTCGAGAATCAGGAATTTGATCGAAGACCGCAAGCCGCTCGCATTTCTCTGGGCGAAAAAATGCGCCAGAAAGGGAGAAGAAAGCTCCCAGTCGAAGGAAGTCATCGATCATCTCTGCAGGACCGCTATACGAGTGCAGGAGCGGGCGACGCACGAGTCGAACGGTCTGAAGAAATTCGAGTAGCGTCCCCCATGCGGCGACGCAGTGAATGGAAACGGGGCGATCCAGTTGATTCGCTAGATCGAGCTGAGCGCTGAACACGGTCCTCTGCTTCCCCCAATCCACTCGCCGACCTCGACTCCCCCGATCCAGTCCGATTTCACCAACCCCAGCACGAGGATTCGATCCCAGGAGACGAGCCAGATCAGAAAGCCAGGATTCGTCTGGCACAGAGTCAGCCCACCAAGGATGCAGGCCATAACAGGGAATGATCTCCGGGTACTGCTGAGCCAAATTTTCTACGACAATCCAGTCTTCTGGACGGGTTCCATTTACGACCAGATACTGCACGCCGATTTGACGACTAATCCCCAGAATTTCCGGTATCCTCGATCTTAACCTCGGATCCTGCAGATGCAGATGCGCATCGATCATAGCCCTAATTCGGAAAGTGACCGCACACGCTCGACCAGCATCTGTCGCAAGTTCGAAAGGCCACGTCGCCGGGTCGGAGTAAGCTGGCGATCCACACCCAGCCTTTGCAGGAAGATGGGTTCTGTATCGATGATCTCCTGATCGGGCGCATCGTGATACAGACGACAAAACAGAGCAGCGATCGCGTCCAGAGCAGGTGAGTACGATTCGATTTGCACCGAGCAGTTTCCGCTCTCGAGACGGCTCACCACTAGATAAACGCGGGAAACGCAGCCTGGCACCAAATTCGCCTCGCAACGATTCGCCTCTGAGATTGCGGCACGATCAGTAGTCACCGTCTCCACGATCACCTGAAAGCGCTCGTATGGATCTTCAATCGGAGCGTAGTCTCCGATGATTTGTTCCTGTCGTTCTACCACCGTCATAAAGAGCTTTCGTCAGTGATCTTTCAGATCGACGAAAATTCAAAAAGAAACAGGGCCAAATACACGATCTGACCCTGTTGAATCTGGCTTCGTTCTCATCCTAAAAAGAGACCGAGAAACGAATCGGGAACTGTCACTCGGCTCACGCGACCTCAAGTAGACGCAGGATGATGTCATGCTCTTCCTCGTTCTTCATGAATGCTGGAAAAGCGCTGCTGCCTGCACCGAAGGCACAGAATTCGACGAGCTCGCCTGTATGATTACCGCTGGTGAAGCCGATGCCGATGTGTTCTTGAATCACATCCTTGTAATTCGGAGCCTTGAGTCCCTGGGCGGCAACGAGCTGTTCGTCCGTCAGGGTAAGTCCAGTATATTGCTTGATTGCATCGCGCAGTGCCTTTCCGCTCAATCCATTTACGTTATTTTGCTTCATCCATTCGATGGAGCGATTGAAGCCCTTGAGACGATCAAAATAGCCATTGCTGGCGTTGTAGGAGCCGGGTCCGAAGATTTCTACCTCTGACTTCTTCGCACTGACTCCATTCATTTGGATCCCGCCACAGCCGTGATCGGTACTGATGATTACCAATGTATCAGGGTGTTTCTCCGCGAAATCTGCGGCAACACCGATGGCTCGGTCGAAGGCGTATTGCTCGTGAACGGACGCGGCAGCGTCATTGGCATGGCCCGTGTGATCGATGCGGGCACCTTCCACCATCAGGAAGAAGCCATCGGAGGCTAGGGACAGACGTGCGAGTGCAGCCTTCGTCATTTCTGCGAGAGTCGGCTGGACAGCAGCGATTTCAGGAATGTTTTCCCGGTCGATCGAGAAGGACATGTGGCTGTCGTTAAAGATCCCCAGCACTGGCTTGTTTGCTTCCACCGGCAGCTTCTCCAGATCCTTTCGCTCTTCCAAGATTGCATAGCCTGCCGCTGCGTAACGCTTCTTCAGATCTTCGCTAAAAAACTTCTTTCCGCCACCGAGAAGGACGTCGACACGACGATCCAGATACTGCTCCGCGATTTTGCTCTCGTCACCGCGCTTGTCCATATTGACGGCGAACCCTGCTGGAGTTGCATGAGTGATCGTGGCGGTCGAGACCAATCCGACTTTCATCTTTGCCGCTTGGACCTTCTGCTGAATGGTCTTCACATGCTTTCCGTCCGGGAGGACATTGAGGACCCCGTTATTGACACGCTTTCCACCTCCCCAAGCACTGGCTGCGGCAGCGGAGTCGGTGACGACGCTACTGGCGGAGAATGTCTCGACCAGTGCCCGCACCACAGGTTTTTCCCGATACAGACGAGTCCAGTTGGTTTCCGCCATCCCAGAACGTAGATGAAACTGTCGAGAAAGGGCCAAGGCACCGTGATTCATACCATCGCTCACCATGAAGATAATGTTTTTCGGCTTACCACCGTTGGCCGAAGCGGCGCGGGTAGTCGTGGTGGTGAGGGCAGCTTCCGCTCCGAAAACTGCTGAGGTGACAAGGCTGGCTTTCAGAAAGTCGCGTCGGTTGGTACTGGATTTGCTCATAATGATCAGATTTGAATGGAGAGTTTACCATTGGGAAAAGTCATAGGAAAGGCGGCAAGCTCCGCTTTATCGCGCCATGGCGAAGAGTCGAGCCGTCTTCCGCTGACACCTCTCACTATTTCTCTTTCTTTTCAGATGGAGTGGTCGGCTTCTCCTTTGCCGACTCTTCTGGACTCACGGGCTTTTGAGGGAGAGCCGATGAAGCTTCGTTTTGATCGGAAATCGCCTGATAGCGGCTGATCGGCCAGTGTTCCGGATCGAGATGAATCCGGGAGGGGGCTGTCACCTGAATCGAACCAGCCTCGCCGAATTCGTAAGTTCGCTCGACCAGAGGGACGACGGTAAAAGTCATGGTGCCGTCGCCGAGGCGATCCACATTGAGTAGCACCGCACAGGTATTCGCTTCGTCGATCCTGAATGTGCTGCCAGGTGTCAGATGGATATTCGCAGGGGCTTCCGAAGGGAGGGCATAATCCACGATGGCGTCAGGGAAGGAAGTCGAACGTCCGAGAATAACGTAACCGGAAGAAAACACGTCATTCTTCGTCATCGGGCGGGCGGAAAGGACGGTGAACTCGTCCGTCAGAAAGGGTGTATCCGCCCTATCCTCAAAATTCCGAATATATCGGCGCTTCAGAATACCATTATAGGCTTGTAGATCAGACGCTGAAAAAGGGAAAACTGCGGCGTAAATGTCTCTGGGTGATTGAAACGTCCCACGCGGTGCGGAGACCGGCGTGAATCCGTGAATCGGTGCCAAGCGATTCAGCTTGGTGAGAATGCGATAGTTGAACGGATGCTCTGGCTGACCGAACACCCACATACAGAAAGACCAAGAAGCAAAATTCAGTCCGATCAGCACTGCGATCACCGCAATCCAGAGCACGAGATTCCCGCCTCTGTATCGATCATCGTCCTCATCCCTCCAATCATGGGAAATCGAGGGCTGTTCCGGGTTACTTTCCATCGTTTCGTGCGTTCTTCATCCCGAGACTGTTTGGCGAATCTACTTCAGACAAAACAGGCAAGCGTCAGACAAAATCATTGGAAAACTACAGGATTCTTAAGCAAAAGTAAAAAGAGAAAGTGTCCTTGCGTCTGCGGAAGGAAGACTTTCAGTGACTGGGTTCTTAATTCTCATGGGTAAAATCCATCTACTCCCAGAAGCTCTCGCCAGTCAGGTCGCCGCTGGCGAGGTGGTCGAGCGCCCTGCTTCCGTGGTGAAAGAGTTGGTAGAGAACAGCCTCGACAGTGGAGCCGGAAATATCGAGGTCCGTATTCAGCGTGGAGGAATCGCCCTGATCCGAGTGACGGATGATGGCTGTGGAATGAGTCGAGACGATGCTTTGATGTGTCTCGAACGTAATGCCACCTCGAAAATCCGGACGAAGGAAGATCTGGCCGCTATCTGCACGCTAGGTTTTCGCGGCGAGGCTGTGCCGAGCATCGCCAGCGTGTCAAAGTTCCGCCTCACATCTCGTGAGAGCGGCGCAGAGACTGGCACCGAGATTCTCGTTTCGGGAGGGAAGCTGGAGCGCGTATCCGACAGCGGGGAAGCTCCCGGCACGCAAATCGAGGTAAGATCTCTGTTTTTTAATCTGCCAGCTCGGAGAAAATTTCTGCGTACTGAAGCCACAGAATACGCTCATCTCGAGCAGATTTTAAAGACTCAGGCCATCGCACACGAGCAGGTGCGCTTCTCCTTGGTGCGAGACGAACGACTTGCCTTCCAACTACCCGTAGCGAGCAGTCTGATCGAGCGAATCGCTTCCCTCTCCGGACGCGATCTCGCTGGACGACTGCTCGAGATCGAACCGTTGGAGAGTCGTGGCGTTCGCGTGTGGGGCTATATCGGCCCACCCGGCATGGGCCGAAGCGACAGGCGGCAGCAGCTCGTCTTTCTGAACGGTCGTCCCGTAGAAGCGGCGGTCGTCTCTCGTGCGTTGCGGGAAGGCTACCACACCGCCTTAATGAAAGGCCAATATCCGGTTGCCTATCTCTTCCTTGGCACCGATCCGGCTGCCGTAGATGTAAATGTCCACCCGGCAAAACGCGAAGTGCGTTTTCACGACGGGTACGCAGTTCAGGACGCTATCCAGACTGCGATTGCCCAAACATTACGCCAGCGGATGGGGCGCCCCGTGACAGGTGTGGACTTCCCACCCCGCTCAACGACTCTCGATACCGGAGTCGATGTAGGAACCAGATTTCCTCCTCATCAGGCATCTCTGGTGTTCGAGTCATTCCCCTCGCCCACTGCTGCAGCAGAACCACCTCTGTTCACCAATCGGGAGCGTCAGCGAGTGGAAGCCTTGTCGAGCTCAGACGACGTGTCGAAAAACGATTCGCCGGAGTCACAGTGGCCTGCATCCCCCTCCCCGACAAGCTCAACTGCCGCTGTTGATCATTTTTCACAGAGCCTTCCTCCCATACATTCAGTCGAACAGGAAGTTCCAGTAGCGCGAGCGCATGTCTCACCTCCTGTGGCTTCGAATTACCGGATTATCGGAGTGCTAAACAAGCTCTTCGTGCTCATGGAATCGGAAGATGGCTTAGTGTTGATGGATCAACACGCCGCTCACGAGCGTATCCTGTTCGAAGAACTACGCCGCCGCTTGGAGAGTGGTGGCGTTCCGTCTCAGCGCCTGCTCACGCCCCTGACTGCCGAGTTAACTCCGCGTGACTTTGCCCTGCTCGTCGATCATCTAGATACGCTGTCGCGCTTCGGATTCTCCGCCGAACCTTTTGGTGGGAATGCGCTAAAAATTGACTCCGTTCCAGTATTCCTGAAGAACGACGACCCGGAAACCTTTATTCACGACATCATCACTGATCTCCGTGTAGCGACGGAGCGAATGTCAAGCCATCGACTCGGCGAGGACAAGATCGCCACCACCGTATGTCGGGCGGCTGTGAAAGCGAACGATTCCCTGCGCGAGCCCGAACTCCATCGCCTGCTCGAGGACCTACTGCGCTGTGATATGCCTTATTGCTGCCCTCACGGACGCCCCACTCTGATCGAGATTAGCTATGTCGAACTGGAGAGGAAATTCGGTCGCCGTCAGTGACAGAATCGATTCCCGAATCTCCCGTGAATCCCGATAAACCAAAAAAGCGCCGCTTTCGCGACGCATTTTGGTTGAATCGTTTCGACTCTCACGAGTCGATCAGCATCGGCCCTCTGATCAAGCTGTCTTCTCACCTTTGCTCAGCGCGAGAGCATCCGGGAAAAGCACTGAATTCTCTAAATGGATGTGACGATGCAGGTCTTCCTCCATCTCCACCAGTCCGGCAAAGAGCGCCCGATAGGTGTTACACGCCTCCGGTGGAGCAATGTAGTCGTTGGTTAGTTCACGCATTTTCAGCAGCCTTTCGCCATGGTCATCGTGCTCCTGCATCATCGCGGTGACAGGGCCATCAATCGGACCTGCTTTCTCTCCACTCGCAAGAGCACGAATCGCCGGGAAGAGAACGTGCTCTTCCGAGACCATGTGGTCTTCCAACTCCTCGGCCACATCACAGAAGATGTTATAGAGTTCGATCAGCTTGGGATTATGTCCACCGTGGACGTTCGCCACACGGTGCGCCATCATGTGGATGCGGGGCAGCTCATCCTTCAGATACTGGTGATGCTTGTTCACGATGTAATCGACGAGTTCTCCCGTGGGGAGTAGCGCTGGATTGTCTCCGCTCTCCTCGGGTTCGCGCATTCCGGCTTCGAGCTGCTCGACGATAGAAGTGAGAGGTATGTTTTTTCGCTCGCAGGCTTCGCGAAGCGTCCGATTCCCCTGACAGCAGAAGTCGAGATTAAAGGATTGAAAAATCCGTGCAGAGCTAGGCCGCTCAGCGACGATTTCTCCGACAGTGCGATCCGGCAGAGGCGTCCCTGGCGGTGAGAAGACAGTAGGTGTATGACTCATAAGCAGCGACTAACTTCTCCCATTCTCTGATGGGAGCAAGCGGATATACAGCGCAAAGAAGCGCGTATCTTTTGCCTGTATCTGGTGTTTAAACTTTTGAAGCATTCACCATAACGGTACGATAGATGAAAACCACGATTCCCCTTGGCACTCTGACAGCTCTGATCGCGAGCTGTCCCCTCGCTTTTTCTTTGGCTGTGGAGCCTGGAGAAGCGCAGAACTCGGTCGAACCACCAATGATTGGGCTGGACGATTATGCGTCGCTCAAGGGGCAGTCGCCATTTTTGCGATCGCTCAATTTGAGCGATTCCCTGATTCTCACCGGATTCGCGAACACGGGCGCGGGTCAGATTGCTACGATCATCAATAAGGAGACGAAGGAAACCTACGTGATTTCCGATCAGCCGAACTCGCAGGGATGGAAAATGGTAGAACTGAGGGCCGATCCCGACATTGAAAAGGCCTCAGTCAAAGTCGCTATCGACAATGGTGAAGTTGTCACAATTCGTCATACAGACCTCAAACTCAAACCAGGAGAGGCAAAGCCTGCCGCCGGGCCCTCGACTGAGGTCAACGGGAGTCCCACCGCGATCATGGAATCCCAACGTCGCCGAAATGGCTGGCGCGGTGGCCCTTCTCCTGAAACCCGTGAAAAATTACACAAACTGACGGAGGCGCAGAGATCGGAACTATTCCAGAAAATGCGCGCTCTCCGCCAGGAGCGTCCCGAAATGTCATGGGAAGAGCGAGGGAAGATATTCAACGCGACGCTCGAGGGAATGACGAACAAGTGAGAACGAGATTACTCGGAGCATTTCCGTAGGGATCGCGTCCTAGAAAGCCAGTTGCTATCAAAACATTTGTCTGTTTACATTTTCAATGATCAAAACGATCCTGCCCACCCTGCTCCTGAGTTCATTCTCGCTCGTCAGTTTCTCTGCCGATAAGCCAAACATCGTTTTCTTTCTCGCCGATGATCTCGGATACGGAGAACTCGGGTGTTACGGTCAGGAAAAAATCCGGACTCCGCGCATCGACTCGATCGCCAATGATGGGATGCGCTTTACACAGGCTTATTCTGGTAATGCGGTCTGTGCGCCGTCTCGCTGCGTTCTGATGACTTCCAAACATCCGGGTCATGCGACCGTGAGAAGTAACCTAGAGGCAAACCCGGAAGGTCAGTACCCGATCCGTGCAGACGAAGTCACGCTCGCCGAGCGATTGAAAGCCGAAGGCTATACCTGCGGGGCCTTCGGAAAATGGGGCCTAGGCAACCCTTGGTCCGATGGCAATCCTATGAAGCAGGGCTTCGACCGATTTTTCGGGTATAACTGTCAGGGCAAAGCCCACACGTACTATCCAGAATCTCTTTGGAGTAACAGTGAACTCTTTCCCCTGAATAACAATCCTGCGATTTCAGGACATGTGGGCCTAGCTCCGGGCGCCGATCCTAACGATCCGGCCAGCTATGATCGTTTTATCGGTCCAGACTACTCTCCTGATCGTATCCAGGAACAGGCGATCAAATTCCTGCGAGAGAACCGCGAGAAGCCTTTCTTCTTCTTCTTTCCGACCACCCTGCCTCATGTCGCTCTTCAGATCCCGAAGGCTGAACTTGCCCCCTATCTGGCGCTGAAATGGAATGACCCGCCTTTCACGCGAGAAAAAGGTGGTTATGTCCCGCACTTCACTCCCCGCGCTGCCTACGCGGCGATGATCACTCGGCTAGATAAATATGTCGGCGAAGTTCTCGATCTGCTCCAAGAACTCGGTCTGGCAAAAAACACCATCGTCATTTTCGCCTCGGACAACGGGCCGACGCATCTCCACGCAGAGATCGACGTGGATTTCTTCAAGAGTGCCGCTGGCTTTCGTGGACTGAAAGGAGATCTCTATGAAGGCGGGATTCGCATCCCCCAAATCGTGCGCTGGTCCGGCAAAATCCCTGCCGGATCGACAACCGACCACGTCACCGGATTTGAGGACTGGGCACCAACACTCCTAGAACTCATCGGTGGAAAAGCTCCGACCGGCATTGATGGCGTCAGCTTTGCCTCGACCTTGCTTGGCAAGCAACAAGCTCCCCGGCCTGCTCTCTATCGAGAATTTCCTGGATATGGAGGACAACAGGCCGTCTGGCTGGATGGGCGTTGGAAAGGAATTCGCACCGGTCTGAATCGAAAAAAATCCACAGATGCCAATCTGGCCATTCAGTTGTACGATCTGAGAGACGATCCCGGCGAGAAAAACGATCTCTCATCAGAACATGCTGATCTGGTAAAGAAGATCGAGGAAATCATGCAGCGCGAGCATACCCCATCCGCAGATTTTCCCATTCCTCTGATCGATCTGAAAAAGCACTAAGCCTCTTCCGAATTTCTCGTCTTTCCATGAAAGTAGCCCTGCTTGCCCTGTTACTTACGGCTTTCTCATCTTACGGCGCTGCGGCTGACAAGCCGAACATCGTTTTCTTTCTCGCGGACGATCTGGGATACGGCGAACTGGGATGCTACGGACAGGAGAAGATCAAAACTCCCCGGATCGATTCCATCGCCGCAGAAGGAATGCGATTCACACGCGCCTATTCCGGCAATGCAGTATGCGCTCCCTCTCGGTGCGTGCTAATGACCTCGAAGCATCCTGGCAAGGCCACCATCCGGAACAACAAGCGCGTGGAACCAGAGGGGCAATATCCCATCGGAGCCGATGAGATTACCCTCGCCGAGCGACTGAAAGCAGAGGGCTACGTTTGTGGAGCCTTCGGGAAATGGGGTCTCGGAAACGTTTGGTCCGAGGGGAATCCGACGAAGCAAGGTTTTGATCGCTTCTTTGGATACAACTGCCAGACTCTTGCGCACAGCTATTATCCTGAATCTCTCTGGAGTAATAATGATCCCTTCCCTCTGAAGAACAATCCACCGATTCCCGGTCATGCGAATCTAGCGCCCGGTGCCGATCCGAGCGACCCGGCCAGCTACAAGCAGTTCGTAGGACAGGACTATTCCCCTGATCGTATCCAGAAAGCGGCGATGGCCTTCCTCCGTGAAAATGCAAAGAAGCCTTTCTTTTTCTTTTTTCCCACGACGCTCCCTCATGTGGCCTTGCAGATTCCCGAGGAGGAAATGGGATCCTATCGTGCACTACAGTGGAGCGATCCGCCCTTCGACGGCAGGCAGAAGGGTTACACCCCACAGTTTACTCCCCGCGCAGCCTACGCTGCGATGATCACGAAGCTGGACAAATATGTAGGTGAAGTACTTGATTTTCTTCGGGAACAGGATCTTGCCGAAAATACCATCGTAATCTTCACTTCTGATAACGGACCGACGCATATCCCCGAAGTGGATCACGATTTTTTCCAGAGTTCCTCGATTTTTAAAGGCCTGAAGGGGGACCTCTTCGAGGGCGGGATCCGCATTCCCCAAATTATCCGCTGGCCTAGGAAAATTGCCCCTGACACAACGACTGATCACGTTACGGGATTCGAGGACTGGGCACCAACACTCCTAGAACTCATCGGTGGAAAAGCTCCGACGGGCATTGATGGCGTCAGCTTTGCCCGGACCTTGCTTGGAAAGCAACAAGCTCCCCGCCCCGCTCTCTATCGAGAATTTCCTGGATATGGAGGACAACAGGCCGTCTGGCTAGATGGACGATGGAAGGGGATTCGCACCGATCTGAATCGAGCCCAATCGACCTCCAAAAAACTGACGACACAACTCTACGACATCGAAAAGGATCCAGGAGAGAGCACCGACGTCGCTGCGGAACATCCCGAAATCGTGAAGGAAATCGAAGCCATCATGAAACGCGAGCATGTCCCGTCTGAAATATTTCCCATCTCCGCTCTCGACGGTGGAGAAAAGTGATCGGTTCACCATGAAAGAATATCGTATCGAAGCTCCGTCTGGCAAACGTGCGCCTTCTCTTCTCGTTCAGCGCGACGCTCCGATGCCGATTCCCGCACGGAATGAGGTGCGCATTCGAGTCCGTGCCGCCTCGCTCAATTACCGGGACTTAATCATGCTGTCCGGAGGCTCGGCGAGCGGTGGACTCGAGAACGTGATTCCACTTTCAGACGGAGCCGGGGAGATCGATGCTGTGGGCGAGGGTGTGACAGGCTGGACTGTAGGAGACAGAGTCGCGGGAACCTTCTTTCGAGACTGGGTCGATGGCCCCTTCGAGATGCAGTATCACAGCGCGGCTCGCGGTGGGTCCTGTCATGGAATGCTCGCGGAAGCGGTGATCGCCCCTGCCCACAGTCTAGTCAGTATCCCCATGGGTATGAGCTATATCGAGGCAGCCACACTGCCCTGCGCCGCTCTCACCGCTTGGCACGCGCTCATGGAGCGAACGGAACCGACGGGGCCGGGTAGGACCGTGCTCTGCCTCGGTACAGGAGGCGTCTCGATCTTCGCTCTGCAGATTGCGAAAGCAGCGGGAGCACACGTCATCATTACGAGCAGTTCTGATGAAAAGCTGGAGCGTGCACGAGCACTCGGAGCTGATGCTCTGATCAACTATCGCACCTATCCCGAGTGGGACCGTGAAGTCTGGCGCATCACAGAAAAGCGTGGAGCAGACATCGTCATCGAAGTCGGTGGCCCAGGCACACTACCCCGTTCGCTCGCCAGCGTCGCGGCTGGCGGGAGCATCGCACTGATCGGAGTGCTCACCGGCTTCGGTCAACCGGAAGGGAGTCTTTTTCCCCTCGTTTCCAAAAACGCCGAAATGCACGGTATTTATGTTGGAAGCCGAGTCATGTTCGAGAGAATGAACTCCTTTCTAACCGAACACTCCATTCGACCCGTAATTGACAGTCGATACAGCTTTTCCGATGTCTCCGTCGCTTACGAACGCATCAAGAGCGGGCAGCATCTGGGAAAAGTAGTGGTGGAGTCGCTGGAGTAAACGGAGATGCTCGCTTTGCCTTGACGTGCTAGACTTTGATCATCAGGTAAGATGCTTGAAGAGATATACACAACACACCGTTTCCCGCTCTCTCCCAAACTTTACTTTTCGGGGAGAAGCAGAGAATGGGCGTCTGGGGCGAGGATGGGAGGAAGACCGTCGAGCATCAGGTAGATGTCTTCGATCACTCCTTCGCTTGGTCGAGCCAGTTCTATCGTCCAAGCGACTGCTTTCGAAACATCATCGTTCTTCAGCAGAAATTGATGGCCGGGTGTCTCAATATTGTCTACATCACCTACGATGCGGCCGTTTGGATCTCTGACGATGGCGTGAACGCGCTCGCTCCCACCAGCCCCAGATACACGGATCGAGAAGGCCTTCGTCCCGGCAGGCACGGGAATCGTTATCGCTCCTGAGGCTCCGATCAGGTGAAAGCCTCGCGTCAGAGAGATTGCATTCACAGGATTCGTCCCACTGCTGCAAGCGATCGCGTGCGAGCCACCGTTGATCCGGATGTGGTGCGTACCCGACTCTGTGCTCGTGTAACGATAGTCGGCAGGCTTGCCAACGATGGCTGGATCGAGGGTCTCACTCTTTCCGGACGGGGACACGATCTCCACCACTATGGGTGGAATCTCAGTCGGCTTTCCGATCAGGCGAGAGGTGATCTGGAACTGGATCGTATCGCCCGCTGTCGCGACAGATGTCGCGAAGACTGAGTGCCCGCGCAACCATCCAGGAAATGCCGCAAACGGAGGCGACGCATTCTTTTCCATCGTGACCAGCGATACTCCCTCCAAGGAAATGCGCGGATAATCTCGCAGATCGGCACTCCACGGGAACCACTGATCAAGCAATTCCTGAGTGAGGTGCAGTGTCTCGGTCGTCTCACCGTGTTTCACATGGAGAGTCCCGGTCACGTCTGTGAGGCGCATGCCGTTCAAATCATCGTAGGAGAGCGGACGGCGCTTGAGTGGATCCTCGATCGTGCAGTTGTGGAAGTCGACCCCACCGACTGGATCGCCCTGAACCGAGCGCCCCAAGATACCGAGGGGTGCGTCATCCTTCTGATCTGTCGCTAAATTGGAAAAGCGGCAGTCGTCAAAGATGACTCGCGCCGCTGCGAGGGACTTTCTCTCGATCGTGATACCTGCCTTCGGAGAATCAGCGAACACGCAACGCCGGAACTCTATGATCCCGCGAACCCCGTTGGGATTGCGCGGAACGACTCGCATCGCCGCCCCATTGCCGCGGATTACGCAATCCTCTAGGGTCACAGACATCGGCTCGCTGGTAGCATCGAGACGCCCCAGCGCGAAGAGCACTCCTGCATGAAAGTTCTTCTCGAAAACGCAGTGTCTTACCACGCAGTTCACGAGTTGTTCGGTCGGATCATTCGGTTCGAAGTCGATTCCAGCCATCGGAGCCGTGCCGTCTGTATCGTTAAAAATGCAATGCTCGATCAGTAGATCTTTCGCACTGATGACGCTGATTCCCTGCCGATGATGACGCAGGCTTTGTAAGTTGCGTATCGTCATCCGTTCGCAGCCCTTTTCATTATACGAACCCACGTAGATTCCGTCTCCCCCGCTCTCCTCCAGTCGCAACCCGGAGATCTCGACGTCGCTGCATCCACGGAAAGTCAGACTATTTCGCCATTCACTCTTCGTATAGGGCGGATTCTGGTAGTCGCTCTTCCACATGCGGAGGACATTACCCTCGCCACGTATTACGATGTTCTTAGCACCGAGGGCAGAAAACAGGCTGTCGCCCGCACGGTGAAACTCACCCCGCTTTGCTTGTACGACAGCACCCTTCTCAAAGACCAGTTCGAGATCACTTCGTAGCTTGATCGGGCGCACGATCCACGGCTTGCCAAGATCACCAACGATGACCCTCTTCGCTCCCGAATTAATCGCTGCCTGAAGAGCCTGAGTCGCATCCTGATCGTCAAACCCGAAGGTATCGGCTCGGACTTCGTCCGGAGGGGTAACTGACGGGACATCTGCTGCAAAACAGGAAGCACCGACGAACAGAGCAATAAGAAAAACACGCATCGCCAAGAGGTATCGTGAATTTCAGGAATTAGCAATCGGTGATTCTTTTCGATCTTCGGACAGAACCAGATGCGAAATGACTAATTCGCATTCCCCGAATCGGCGTTCTCCTGACTTGACGCCCCCGTTCACCGGAAGGAACCTTTCCGACCCCGGGGGGGACGATCATTCGAGAGTGTCTCCGTGAGAAATACCTCGATCCACCTACCGGAAACATCGACGCCCGTCCCGTTTCTTATGACGAACACCCCCGATACGATACGTGAATCACCTGCTGATGCCGGAGCGATCAGCAGGCGCACTCGACAGGAGCGCGGGAGTTCACGCCGTCGCGGAAGTCTGTGGAATCGTCTTCATCGAAGCCTGTTCAAAGGCGAAGCACCGCGCACGGAACAATCAATGCTGCCGATGCTAATCGAGGTATTTGCTGGATTTATCAAATTGGACGGCCTAGCCACTGAGGCAGAGATCGACTCCATCCTCGGCTTTCTACGCTATGATTTCCCGGAAGCGGTCTATGCGGAATTGAGGCAGCTCTTCATCCGCTCCCTGCGCCGTCGCCAAGACTTGGAAGAGATCGCCGTCAAGCTATCTAGCTCCCTCCCACAGGAGGACAAAGTGCTGTTGGGGGTTCAGCTCTACGTTTTAATCAGCCGTGCCGGCCTACCGAAGGAGAATTTGATTACCTTCTACCAGTTCATGACCACGCTCGGCGTGGCGGCAGAGGCGATCAACATCGTCTATCAACTTAACACGAACGAACTTTCCCAGATCGAAAGTGAAGGATTTAGAGCAGCCGGAGAGATCGATGCTGCTGATGGCCATCGACTGGAATCTCTGGTTTTTTCCACGAAGAAGACCGCTGATGTCGTCGTCGTGTTGAACGGTGATGAAGAGATCTCCACGGTAGCCTTTCGCTTCCGAAATCTCCTGTTGATAAAAAATCTCGGACCCACGCCGATTCTGGCGAGCGGGCGGCAGGTGAACCCCGGCGAGTTTTGTCGTCTCTACGCCGGACAACAGATCATCCTCGCAGAGGAGGTCGTGACCTTCGATGATCTCTTCTTTTACTTCAATGCCAAGAAAAGCCTGTCTTCCGTTCAGCTCTACTTAGCAATCGACGGTGATGGAAATCATTTCATCGAAAAAACTCGAACGAAATACAGCTACCTACGAATTTCCTTTGGGCTGAAAATCATAGTAGAGGTTCTTCAGAACTGTGATGCTTCGATTGGAAGTCGTGAACTGAAGAAAGGGGATCGCATTGAGGTGAGCTCTCGTGAGAAAATTGATTTTCGCGACCATAGCGAGATCACCTTTGACGACCTGCGACGAAAAGCTCGGGACCTAGGCGGACGCTACAGCATGTCGCCTAATCGTACCGTGTATCTCGTTTCGAATGACCCTGATGAACTCTCTCCGGGAGACATTCTGCTTTCTCCCGGCGTGCCGGGGCACGTCCTCCTGCGAATTCGCTGTGATACTGCCACGAAAACCGGTACGCTAGAGGTACTGGAGAGTGAGAGGGTGATCATCGTGGAGGGCCAACCGGTGAAAGGCTCAGCTCCTCTGATTGACGGCAGCGCAATCTCTCTGGGCGCTGACCGCTTTCTCCGCTGTCACTTTACGGAAGGTATTATCGAGGAAGAGCACAATGTCATCTCCACCCTGCGCGTCCGCGATGTCTCTCACAGCTACGACCGACGCACACCTGCTCTCGAAGGAATTAGCCTCGCCATCCAGCGAGGCGAAATGGTCTGTGTGATGGGGCCTAGCGGATGCGGAAAGAGCACGCTGCTGAAGGCTCTCGGTGGTCAGATTCGCCCTCGCGAAGGTCGCATTGACCTCAATGGAGTCGATCTCTACTCGGATCAGACCAGTCTGAAGAGCTACATCGCCATCATTCCGCAGGAAGAGACCTTCGATCCGCTGCTGACCGTCGAGGAAAATCTCGATACCGCAGCGGCGATGCGTGCGCCACACTTCCCCGCAGCCGAGCGACGACGACGGGTGGATACTCGTCTGATCGAACTGGGACTCAATGAAATCCGTCATCGCCTCGCCGGAGATCACGAGACAAAAAGCCTTTCTGGCGGTCAGCGGCGACGGCTGAATGCAGGGATGGACATGATAGGTATCGCCGATGTGTATCTGTTCGACGAACCCACTTCGGGACTCTCTTCGAAGGATTCCGAGCACATTCTGGAGATGATTCGCGGGCTGACGCATAACAAAATCACACTGGTCTCCATCCACCAGCCCAGCAGCCGACTCTTCCAAATGTTCGACAAGGCGCTGCTGCTCGACAATGGCGGACGCATGGCCTTTTATGGCACCCCGACGCAGATGCTGGAGTATTTCCTAGATGCGAGGAAGCAGGAGGGTATCTTCGCTGCCGCTGCTCCGACCGATTGTGAGGGGATCGAGGCCGTCAGTGCGCTGACCCCCGACTTTATTTTCGACGTGCTTGAAACTCCACTGCGAGACCTCGGTGGCGATGTGATTTATGAGCGAGATGCTCGTGGCAACCTCATCCCTGCTCGTCGCTTCAATGCCTCCTTCTGGGCAGATCGCTTTCAAACCCATCGCTTGCTTGAAGAAGTCAACCTCAGCGAGATCGATAGCGAAACCACCCAGACGGCGACAATCCAAAAAACGCCCCACGCTCCGGCTCGAAAGTTACGCCACGATTGGGTTCGCTTTTCCAATCAATTCAAGCGTGCCTTCCTGAGCAAGCTTCGCAATCGGGCGAATCTCGCCACCACTCTGCTCGAGGCCCCCGCATTGGCCGTGTTGATCGCCATGGTCATGCGCTATTCAGAGGATGGGGATTACAATTTCGCCAATGCTTTCCACATCCCCACCTACCTTTTCCTCAGTCTCGTCGTCGCGTTGTTCCTTGGGATGACGAACTCAGCTGAGGAAGTAATCCGCGACCGCAATCTACTCCTGCGCGAGCGGAATCACGGCTTTCGCGTCTCCGGTTACATCGTAGCGAAGTATTTCTCTCTCGGCTTTTTCGCCCTGATTCAGTGTGTGATCTATCTACTGATTGGCGATGCCATTCTGAGCATTCGCAGCATGTTCCTGCCAAATCTCGTCTGGATGTTCCTCACTGCCTTCGTCGGCATCGTCGCCGGACTTTTTATTTCCTCTATTGTCAGTAGTCCCAAGACGGCCATCAACATCATCCCTCTCATCCTGATCCCGAACATCATTCTCGGCGGTGCTCTGATTAAATATGATGAGATGAACCGCAGCTTCGACATTATCCAGAACATCCGACAGTGGTTCGTCCCAGACGCAGAGAAGGAGGAGGCAAGCAAGCTGAAAGTCCCCGGCTTGTGTCATCTCATGCCTCTGCGCTGGAGCTACGAGGCGATCATCATCCTCCAGGCTCAGGACAATCCCGCCAGTCGACTGTCGAATTACATCAATGACGAGATTCGAAAGTTCAGCCTGATTCCGACCAATCAAACGCTCACCGACGAGCAAGATGAGCGACTGTATCAGTTCAAACAAGCGCTGTCCGTTCTCCACGGATTGCGCGGAAGTTCTCCCAGGGAGGTCATCCGAATGATGGCGAAGATTCGGACAGACCTCGACTCGGGCACCTTTGATCCCGAACCCTATTATGTCACGGCCGATAAGGAAGCCGGGAAGAAGAGCTATTCGGTGCGCGAGCTGTTCCTCAACGCCAAGGTGCTCGACCTTTACACACGGGCGGAGGTCGAGCGCGAGGACTACCGCAAGAAGAAGAATCCACCGAACGTCTTCTTCGGGCTGGAGCGTCAGTTTCGCTTCCCTCGAGGCAGTGAGCATCCATTGATCGATTTCAAAATTCGCACGGTTACGCTCAATCTGCTTGCGATGGCTGCATTCGTGATTGTCGGATTCTTCGCCTTACGCGAAAGTCTGAAGCGCCAGTTGAGGAAGGTGTGATTTGTCTCCACCCCTGTCGCGTTCCTCAAGGAGCGGGAGGTAATGCGAGAGGTTCCTGATCGGCCCGCCTGCGAATCCAGTTGATCGCATTGTATACAGCCTTCCGGCGCACCAACCAGACTTCAAATCGCCGCTTTCCTGGAAAATTTAGCATCAGAATTCCCGCAAGGAGAGTCAGTGCCCCCTGACCAGGGGTAACCAGCATGATAAATCCAACGACGACGAGGATGATGCCGAGCAGATTTTTTAGAATCAGCAGAGTCAGCCTCAGCGCTGGATGTCGCATGCGCATTCGTCGAGCTCCTTCGCTGTTCTCCAGAAAATAATCCGTCGGAATGCGCCGGATGAGTATCGGCACAGTCAACGCACTGCCCACGAGTACGATCAGGGACGCAAGCCCCGCCCATGCCAGTGTCACATCATGCGTCAGTAGCCAGGCTCGATAATCGGACAGCCAATTGATCATCCGAAACTTTCCGACGGAGATGTCGCCAGATCAATTCTTTTCGCGCGAGCGAGGTTCTCGGTGAGGCGTCGTCTCCGATGTAGGCGATGTGACGAACGGCCCTCCGTCCAGAGGTGCCTTGTCGGTAAACGCGACATCAGGCATTTCGGTGGGTTTTCCAGCCAAGGGGAAGTCCTTGCGCAGCGGAAAATAGGGATAGCCCTCCCACATCAAGATACGCCGGTGATCGGAGAGGCCATCAAACTCGATGCCCATCATGTCGTATACTTCGCGCTCGTGCCATGCTGCCGTAGGCCAGATTTCTGACGCCGACACCGCTTTCTCCCCTTCTGGCAGTCGGAATTTTACTCGCAAATGATGATTTGCCCCGTTCGCGAGAGCATAAAGTTCATAAACCAACTCCCAGCGCGGTTCTTCCAGATAGTAATCCACGCTACTGAAGTCGAGTAAGTAGTCGAAGCTGAGTTCATCACGGCAGTAGCGGAGAATATCCGCTGCCTTTGCCCGCTCGACGATCACGGTATGCTCACCGCGAAAATCGACCGTATCCAGAATGGCCGTGCCGAAGCGCTCGCGTAACAGAGTATAGAGTGTGCTCATTTCCGTAAAAAGAAGATAACGGCACCTCACTCAGGCCTGCTTCTCAGCATCGAAATGCGTCGCAGACGAGTGACTCTGTTCAATTTTCGCCTGAAGCTTCATGAGTCCTTCCAGCAGAGCCTCCGGACGGGGTGGGCAACCGGAGACATAAACATCGACCGGTATCAGATGATCGATTCCCTGAAGAACTGCATAGCTGCGATACATGCCACCCGTGGAAGCGCAGGCACCCATCGCGATGCACCACTTCGGAGCCGGGATCTGATCCCAAACACGCTTCACAGCGAGCGCCATCTTGTAAGTAACAGTGCCGGCTACGATCATCACGTCCGCCTGACGTGGGGAAAATCGCATCACCTCGGAGCCGAAACGTGCGATGTCAAAGCGCGAAGCCGCCGTACCCATCAGCTCGATCGCACAGCAGGCCAGCCCCATCGGCATCGGCCAGAGCGAGTTCTTTCGCATCCAGTTGACGGCGGCATCCACACGGGTAAAGAAAATATTGCCTTCGACTTTGGAATCGTAAGCAGCGTGATTGGTGATGATCTCAGCCATATTTCGTGAGGGACTATGCCCGCTGTAGGTTACGTCTCTGCTGAATGGGAGCAAGAGGCTTTGTGAAAAATTTCACAAGCTCTCTTCGACAACTCGAAGAGAGACGACCGAGATGTGCGCAAATACACCCATCAGGAATTGAACCTGAACCTTCGGCTTCGGAGGCCGACGTAATATCCATTTTACTATGGGTGCGTGAATGCACCATCGTGTCGCAATGATGCGGCAACAGAGGGATGTGTAAGATGGAGTCTGAGAGTGCGTTTCGCAAGAGGGAAGAATCTGTCGATCATTTTACTCGGTCATTCTCCCCATTCTCCGTGCGAATGCCCCCCGGAAAGCCGTTTCAATCCCAAATCCAATGTTTTAGTCGGAGCGCTTCCGCCAACCGAGATGCCTCGAAGCTGCGAGAACCAACCTTTTCAGCCAGAGTATCCGCGATACTGATCGCCGAGCGCCAGTTCTCTTGACTACTGAGAAGATGAATTGCCGAAAATCCTGCTCGAAACACCCATTCCGTTTCCTCGGGCGATGGATCCACCGAGGGAGAATTCGAGCGAGTCTCTCCGACGATCGATTGGTAGATCTCGAGTGCGACCGATGATTTACCCAATGCCTCTAGGCATTTCCCTCGTCGCACAGCCGCATTGTATCGCCACGAAGCCGGAGCCTTTTCCATGTACGAGAGCGATGCAAACAGCTCTGCCGCTGCCGACAGCAGATCAGCATCTTTCGCTCGTGCCAGCGCCTTCATGTATGAGGTCCAAGCGGAATCGGCCTGGACGGCGTAGAAAAGTGGCCTGTCTGGGGTGAGACGCTTCATCAGTTCGTCAAACTGCACCTGTGCTTCGTCAAAACGGTCGAAACTAACGAGCAACAGAGCCATTTCGTGAGCCGCCTGATCAGCGAAAGGGCCGTTTCTCGTAACGATCTGCTTCCACAGGGCTAGGGCCTCGTCTAGTTCTGGCTGGGTTTTGGCCTGAAAAAAGCGAGCTTCCTCTGCATAGGAAGATTCTGGTATCTGGTCGGCGATTCGCCGAAAAGTCGTCGCAGCCGCAGCGAGATCGCGTCGAAGGTATTGCTCGATTCCCAAAATCATGAGCACTTCGGCCCGATGTTTCGACGCAGGCCAGTTTGCACCGAAATCTTCAGATCGACGGAGAATTTCAGGAGCTTTGCGTTCGACTACTTCTGTCCAAAGCGCGATGTAGTCCAGCCGTTCGCTCTGCTCGAGCGTCAATGGCTTCGAACGGAGCTGATCGAGAATCAGGCGTGCATCGTGGGAGCGAGCCGGAGCCTGATTCAGGTGAATCTCAGCAAGAGTAAGTTGAGCATCAATACAGGATAGATCTTCTGGAAAGTCGTGAACGAAGTGAGTGAGCCGCGTAAAAGCATCCGGCAGGCCGTGCGCGGCTTCATAGAGTCCCCCGAGAAAGAGGAGATCAGCGACTAAGGTCGAGTGAGGATTCCGAGCGGCCAGTTCCGACTCGAATTGCGTAAATTCTGTGAAATCCCCTGCTCGGAGTCCTGTCACCGCCGCATTGAAGAGGGCACGAGAGGCGCTTTCTCCCCTATAATCCTCGGCCATCCGCGCAAAGTGCTGGATGGCCGCCGGAAATTTTTTATTCCTGACGTAAGTGGATGCGACGGCGAAGTCGAGGCGTTCATGTAAATCGCGAGGAAGTGAGACAGGAACTTCCACCGCCTCACCTAAGCGGATGGCAGCTTCCACTCGCAGATTCGGCTCTGACAGGGTCGCCAAAAATGCCCGCAGTTGTGCGGAGCGCATCGGTTCATCCTCCAGTAAAATGCAGCGAAAGAGCATCACGGTCTCCCGACTGAGCAACGCGTCCTTTTCCTGCCACTCCGCAAAGCGGAGTGACAGACTGGGGGGGCGAGCACCATCGAGAAAAACCTCTGTCAGGACGAAAGCACGGCGAGCTTCTTCTTCATCTGAGGCCTGATCCACCAAATGATACAGAACTTCCAGAGCTCCATCTCGATTTCCGACGCGCATCCGAGCGGACGCCGCCAGACGTGCTTCATCGAGACGTAGTTCAAAGTTCGTTGGTTCATTGGGGCTTTCGGGAGAGGCCAATGCGACCTTCTCGGAGGGAGCAAATGTCGCCAGATCAGCGATCCGTGCCAAACAGATGGCTTCCTGCGGTGTCTCCGGATGAAGTTCCTGAATCAGCTCTACAGCCATCTCATGGCGGCCACTGCGTGCCAAGCAGACTGCGTAATTGATCCGTGTGGACTGTGGTATCGTCCCTGAGTTCGCAATGTAGATCTCATATGATTCAGCCGCCTCCGAATATCTCTCCTCGGCCTGGAATGCTAGGGCGATCCAGTAATGCGTGGCAGGAGAAAGTGAAAAGGGCTGATTTCCCAATACCCAAGCGACAGCCTCACCCGTCTCTCCATTGCGGACCAGCGCTTCGAGCATTCGTCTCACGATGAGATCTCCTTCTGGCGCTTCTTCTTTCTCATGAGAAGCTACCAGCGGAAGACACTCTCTGAACTGCTTCGCCGCCGTGTCAAAACGCTGATCGGCCAGAGCTTGCGAAGCCTGTCGAAAGAGTGGGAGATCAACTAGGCTCTCCTGGGCGGAACCGACAGAAAGGAACAAGAGAATCGAACTCGGCAGAACGCGTCGCAAGACGGCCGAAAGTAAGCCATCTTTGCGGGAGTGTTTGTGATACCGTGGGGTCATTCTTACCGAAAATTCATTCGCAGAGTGCCCCCCCTCAGCACAGTCCAATTCAGCAACAGTTCCCTCAGGATGCCTCCGCTTCCTTTCCGCGAGATTTCACGTATTCGAGAATTTTCTCATCATCGTCGCCCGCAGCCCATACGGCACGCAAGAAGTCAGACGGAGCGATGTCCTGCCCACGAAGGAATCGTCGATCTCCCCCGCAGCAATACATAGTATCTGGGTCGAGCTCGCCACGCAGTTTGGCACGAGCTTTGGCGATAATGCGCGGGAGCCAAACGTATCCACCCAACTCCGCCGCTTTAGCGGGCAGAGACGAAGTCGCTACGACGTGATCGCTCTTGACTCCCTTCATGATTTCTCGCAGATAATCCCGACGAACGGAGGCGATCAATATCGCTGTGGTGAGAGTGGGAACGTTTTCCCGAGCAAAGTCTTCGACGAAGTCGAAGAATTCGCGCTTTCCGTAGCCAATGGAATCGAGAAAAGCGAGATCGGACTCGTCATAGTAGCCTTCAAAGTCTAAATCACCGGCCTTATAACGAGCGACGCAGCGCTCGAAAAGGGCTGTGAAAGTGCTGTCCCATTGATAATTGCTCATTGATTTAGTCCTAGTGAAACTTCTTACTTACTCAACTCCAACATTCGCAGAATCGGTGCCTCCGCTGCCTTGCGAACTGATTCAGAGAGGGTTACCTCTGGCTGCAGGTCTCTCAGACAGCGATACAATTTCTCCATCGTATTGAGCTTCATGAATTTGCATTCAGCGCACGCGCATCGTTCCGTCGGGCCAGCGATCAGATTTTTATCCGGCACCTCACGACGAAGACGGTTGAGCATGTTTGATTCCGTGACCACGATAATATCTTGGGCAGGGGTATTGCGACAGAAGCTGATCATTTTCTCCGTCGAGCACACCTCGTCCGCCAGCAGGCGCACAGCAGTGGTGCACTCAGGGTGGGCGACGATGACGGCATCAGGATACTCATCCTTGATCTGGAGAATGCTGTCGCGGGTGAATTCGACATGCAGATAGCAGGTGCCGTGCCAAAGTTCCATTTCGCGACCTGTCTGCTGCTGAACCCAGGTACCCAGGTTCTCATCCGGGGCGAAGAGGATCGGCCGATCCTTTGGTGCCGCTTCCACGATGCGCACCGCATTTCCACTGGTGCAAATCACGTCAGAGAGCGCCTTCACCTCAGCAGACGAATTGATGTAGGTTATTACGTAGTAATTCTTCTCGCGGTTTTTTCTCAAAAACGCTGCCAGATCCTCTTTCGGACAAGCCATTTCGAGAGAGCATCCCGCCTCAGCATCAGGGATGACGACCGTTTTGGTCGGATTGATGATTTTCGCGGTTTCTGCCATGAAGTGAACTCCGCAGAAAGCGATCACCTCAGCGTCGGTTTCCTGTGCTCGGAACGCGAGTCCCAGAGAGTCCCCGACGTAGTCGGCGATTTCTTGGATTTCCGCATTCTGGTAGTTGTGCGCCAGAATCACTGCCTTCCTCTCCTCTTTCAGTGCGAGGATGTCGGCACGGAGATCAGTGGATGATGTCAGAGTGGTGCTCATAGGATTATACGGGGGATGGAATGAGGCTACATTAGCCGATAATCTCAGGATGGAAACCGTTTCGGGCAGGAGGTGTGGTAGTGATCGAGGAATCGAGTCGGGTTTCCCCCGTGATCTGTCCTCCCTCTTTCAAATCGAGAGCGACGGCGTTGAGATTCCCTTCGACTAGGCCACAAGAACCAATGTAGACCGTACCTGAGCAGGTCACATCTCCGGATACATGCCCTAGAATCTCCACACGATTTGCCATGACGCCAATCGGGAAACGCACTTCGCATCCCTTCTCTACAACGAGAGAATCGCAATACACTTCACTCCGCACAATTCCGGAGTGACGGAACACTGCCTCGCCCGAGCAATCCACTGTCGCATCCACAGGGCCAGAGGCAAAGAGGTTATGACACGCGATTTCGCAATTACCCACTAATCCTCCCCGTCGCGTGACCGTGATGTCTCCGCGAGTGCGTAGGGTGTGAGACTGTGTGGTCCGAATCTGGTAGTTAGCCAGATTGATGTACGTATTACAACGCCCACATTGAGTCGATTTTGCAAAGGTGGAAACATTCTGCACATGACTGCAACGGAAGCATCTCACCGGACGGGTGGCAATCTCTGCAGCACTGCGGTCCTGCTCTTCCGACAAATAATCGGGAGGCATGTGATCCTTCTCCGCAACCAGAACGGTTTGTGACGCTCCAATCAGAGCCGCCATGGAACCCTGCGCGAGCGCCTCCCGCCCCTGAGATTCAACTCCCAGCACGGGTGGTTGCATCTCAGCCCCCTCTACTTGATCCGTGAATCCGAAGAATACACTCGCCGGAAGTGGAACTTCGTCACGGGAAGTCGAATCGGAAGAATGAGACGAGAATGCCTCCGTCGCTTTTGGAGACGGCTCCTCAGGAGAATTCTTTCCTTTGTTCGATGTCTTATCCTTCTTCTGATTCGACTTTCGCTCGCTAGTATAGTCGGAAATCCCCGATACCAATGGACCAGAATAGCTGATCGTCACGCCTTTGCGCACTCGAAAATACTCTCCGCAATTCCGGCAAAAGGAAGAAATCACCTGACTGGGTTCCTCCTGTGCGTGTCCGCAGAAGGGACAGGAAACCGAAATCTTTTTAAATCGATGTCGCTTGATCAACATGTCAGAGGATCAATAGCAGCGCAGCCAATGAGAGCCGACGGAAAGCAACGAGGCTGAGTATGTAAAGAATCACTCCGCCTTCGTGATTCCCCAAAGGAGGGATAAGAAAGGATGAAAAAAGTGGACGATTTCAACCCGAACCAGTTTTGCCTGCGTTCTGACTGGAGCGCGGAGCGCCCACCGTCGATGTCCCCATAAACGTCGCGCCCTCTTCGATCGCCAGCTTACCCGCGATCACGTCTCCATGAAGTGCGGCATTTTGTTTCAATTCGCATCGATCCGTAACCGTGATGTTTCCTTCGACTTTTCCGTAAACAACGACAGAGCGCGTATTCAGGTTCCCGACGATACGAGCGTTTTCGCCCACAGTCAGGTCGCCTTCGGAATTGACCTCGCCCTCGATCCGACCGTCGATGATCAGATTGTCGGAAAAGCGAAGCTTCCCTTTGATGTGCACATCGCTCGAGAGGATATTCTTTCCACCGCCTGTGCCACTGCTAGACACAGCAGACGGATTCGGGCGTGACCTTTTGGCTTCAGGAGTTTTGCCGGTCGATTTGTCACCGGCCCCTGAATTGTCTTCTTGATTGGTGATTTGTTCCAGCACGGCCTTGAGTGGTTAAGTGTTTCGTTTAGATCGAGCCAAAACTCGATCATTACCGGAATCCTAACGCAATCATCCGTATTTGGAAAGTTCTTCTGCAGGATAAGTCCAGATTTCGCTCAAAGTCGGATGATAATGTGGAATTTTCATCAGTTGGCTCGCTGTCGCATGAAAGTGCATCGCTACCACGATCTCGTGAATCAGCTCGACCGCCTCCGGTCCCACTGCGGAGGCACCGACGATTTCTCCACTCTTTGTATCGACGATCAGCTTGACGAATCCATGCATCTCGCCCATGAGCATCGACTTCCCGTGGTCGTCGAAAGGATAGGAGTCACTCGCAAAGTCAATCCCAGATTCGGCAGCCTCGGCTTCGGAGAGTCCCACCATCGCAACCTGAGGATCGGAGAAGATTCCGAGAAGTTTCAGGCGATCATCAATTTCTCGAATCGGCCCTATCGAGCGCCCGAGAGCAATCGCAGCATTCTGAGCCGCGATTTCTCCTTGCTCAATGGCGATATGGACGACGTCATGTGGACCGCAAGCATCTCCTGCAGAAAAAATCGTAGAAACAGAACTTCGCTGGTCCGAGCCACACACGATACGTCCGCTCTCGCTGAGTGCTATGCCCGCTCTCTCCACTCGTAGGGACGTCGTATCAGGATGACGTCCGGTTGCCACGAGGATTTGGCTAGCTGTCACCGAATGCTCCTGTCCGCCTTGTTCAAAGAATACCGTTTTGCCCGCCTCCGAACACTCGACCCGAAGTAAATTAGTTCCGGTGAAGAGCTGGAAGTTCTCTCGTTCCGTTAAGGCCTTTTCGAGAGCATGAGACACGTCCGGATCAGCCGAACTCAAGACGCGCTCGCTGCGCTGGATCACTGTGACTCCCCGCCCTAGCCCCTCTAGATAGCAGGCCATCTCCAGAGCGATGACTCCACCGCCCAGAACGATCATATCCGGAGGCAACTCTTCTGCGTCCAGAATATCGTTGCTCGTCCAATAGTCTGCTTGCGCCAGCCCTGGCACCGGAGGAATCGACACTACTGATCCTGTGGCAATCAGAGCAGCGGAAAACTCAACGATACGGGCAGGTCCACCGTCGATAGGAGTAATCTCGACTGAGGTCGGCCCGTGAAAGGCTGCTGCGCCCCGGATTAGATCGAAGCGTCCCGATTGAAGCTGATCAGTCCGATACGCTGCGAACTCACCGATGAGACGCCTCTTTCGGCGAATAATCTCGGCGGTATCTGCCCCGAGTTCGCTCACTCGGAGTCCGAATTCCGACGCTCGACGCATCGCGCGAAGACGATTCGAGGATTCAATGAGTGATTTCGACGGCATACAACCTTTCAGAATGCAGAGTCCGCCCAGCCGACTCGCCCGATCCACCACGGCGACAGAGAGTCCCAGCTCGTGAGCAGTCCGTGCTGCAGCATATCCGGCACTGCCGCCACCAATGATGAGAAAGTCGTATCGATCTGACATGAGAAATCAATCCCTCTGGGATACGGCAATCTAGGGCACACATCGAACGAGAGAAACGAAAAAGCCGAAGAAATCCAGTATCCCGTGAGTGCTGATAACCTATCTCGGACGAATCTCACGGATCAAACAGTCCCCTGCCCTGCGCCATTGCGCGAAGCGTCTATCTTGTAAATCCTCACTCAAGGCTGATAATAACGACTCTTCTTCCGATTCCGACTTTCTCCCTCATGCGAAGATCGACGCACGCCTCCTCTGTTCGTTCCGCCGTGTTCTCCCTGGCTGGCGTTGTCCTTTTCCTGTCCATCGATAATTTCGTAATCCAAGCAGCTCCTGACTGGAAAGAAATTCAGCCTCTGCTGGAAGCAAAATGTTACGAATGTCACGGGGGCAAAAAAACCAAGGGCGATGTCGATTTAAAGATTCTCGCTGAGAACCCAAACGTCGATCAAGAGCATGAACTCTGGGACGGAGTTCTCGACTCCATCCTGAACGGTGACATGCCACCGGAAAAGGCTGAGCCGCTCGAGGAGAAGGAAGAAAAAGCGATCATCGCCTGGATCGAGCATGCCTTCGATACGATGGCTGCGACGAATCCTGGCGATCCTGGCCCTGTCACGATGAGGCGACTGACCAATGGCGAATATGATCGAACCATTCGCGACCTCACTGGCCACTCCTATCATCTCGCCAGCGAGTTTCAGGCCGACGGTGGGGGGGGAGAGGGATTCGCGAATACTGGTGACATCCTGTTTTTCAGCTCCGCCTCTCTCGACAAGTACTTCGGTGCCGCACGAAAGCTCGCCGAGCATGCCACGTTCCTGCCGGGTGAAGGGCCGATCTTTCACGAATCACGCATCGGTCTGCGTGGAGCGGAGCAGATTAAAGCACAGGCCGAACAGGGACTCTACGTCTGGTATCAGGAGAAGGCGGCTCCTCACCTGCCCGGAGATTTCGACGATCTGCGCATCCGGGACTATCTAATCGCCTGCTGGAAACATCGCTATTTAAAGACTTCACTGGAGGCCCTAGCGAAGGAGGAAAAGCTGACGCTACCCTTTCTGCAAAATTGGTGGAATCTGCTCAACTCCACCGAACCAAAATCACGCTATCTCGACCTGCTTCGCGTCCCTTGGCGCGACTTGGCGGGACCCGATTCCGCAAAAGCTCTCGATATCCCCACGGCGGTTCGCGACAGAATCCTTGTGATCGAGACTGATCAACTCTCTTGGAATAACGCTAAAAAGCCGGGGAGTGGTGTTCAGCGCCGCCAACAGGACGCCGATGGCATTCGTCCCTACCCCATGGAAGGGCCTGTCGCAGGGCACCGCGAGGTAATCCTCTGCTTTGGCAACGCAGGGGACGGGAATAAAGGAGATATCGCCTTAGTGAAGAAGATCGTTGTGAAAACGCCTAAAACGTCGATGGATTATTTCTCTTGGCTCAATGATCGCATCGCGGAGTTAGAAAAGAGAATTGCGACGACACCTCCGCCTGCGGATGTCGAAGCGAGGAAAAATGAACTCGATTCACTCAAAGTGACGCGCAGCCTCTTTGGCAAGCATCCGCTGGAAGGTCGAAAGATCGAGCCGAGTGTTCTGGCTGTCACGGCTCCGAGGGCGATCACCCTACCTTTGCCTGAAGGCGCAAGCTGGGCACGAGCCGAAACATGGCTCGACCTAGAGAATCCTGAGATCGACGCCGCCACCATGCAATGGAAGATGATCACTGGCAAGCTTGGGCGACCTCTGGATCGAGTGCTACCGGGCGTACTCACGATCTGGAAAGTTCGCACCTCAGCATCTGCTCGGACGATGGGTGAGTTCCACCAGATGAAACTAGCCCTCCCCGATATGTTCGAGCGTCGTTTGGAAGAAGTCGCACGCAATCTATACCGTCCGCCAAAGGGTGGATTCGGCGTTTATTACTTCAATGACGAGCAGCTTGGAGCTATGCTGAGTCAAAAAGAGAAAGACCAGCTCACGGCGATGAAGAAGGATTGGCGTCTTGTGACTCAACGTCAGCTAAACCCACAACAGGCACAGGAATATGATACCTCTATGGTGGCTCACCTTTATCGCTTCGCCTCTCTCGCCTGGCGTCGCCCGCTGGCCAATGAAGAAAGGAAGGCACTTTCTGATTTCTACCAAAAACGTGTCTCCGAGGGACTGAATCGCGAATCGGCTGGACGGGAAGGACTCGTACGCATCCTGGTTTCTCCGCATTTCCTTTTTAAAGCAGAAACTTTGCCTGCCGAAGGGATTTTGGCTAGCATCAAGGGTGGAACACCGCAAGAGGGCGACTTGGCTCTGAATTCATGGGAGGTCGCTTCACGCCTGAGCTACTTCCTCTGGGCGACGATGCCCGACGAAGAACTACGGCAACTGGCCGCGAAGGACCGCTTGCGCGACCCAGCAATTCTCATTTCCCAAGCTAAGCGAATGCTCAAAGATCCCCGGGCAATCGCCCTCGCCGAAGAGTTCGCCGGGCAGTGGTTCAAATTTTCCGACTTTGAGCGGCATGATGGAGTTAACACCAAGCGCTTTCCCGAGATGACGCCCGAACTACGCAGTGATATGAAGCGCGAAACGGTGGAGTTTTTCTCCCGTTTGTTCCGAGAGGATCGCCGCGTTATGGATATCGTACTCGGAGAGACGACTTTCCTTAACGAGCGCCTCGCTACCCTCTACGGAGTGCCGAATGTAAAGGGGCCGGAGTTCCGCGAGGTGAAAGTCACCGACCAGCATCGCGGTGGACTTCTCGGCATGGGAGCCATCCTCACGAAAACTTCGCGCCCGGATCGCACCAGCCCCATCCTGCGCGGAGACTTCCTATACAACGTCGTGCTCGGCTACTCCTCTCCGCCTCCGCCTCCGAACGTGCCGGAGCTCAAAAACGTAGGAGAGAAGCCCTCCTCCCTGCGTGAATCCATGCGCCTACACAGCCTCGAGCGATCCTGCGCCGTCTGTCACGAACGCATCGATCCGCTAGGTTTCTCGCTGGAGAGCTTCGATCCTATCGGACGCTTCCGCGCTGCTGACATCGCAGGTGATCCGATCGACGATACAGGGACACTGATCGACGGTAGCACTTTCAAAGGCATGACCGGATTGCGCGAGCAGTTCCGGAAGGACAAAGCTCAGTTCATCCGAAACTTTTCGAAAAAACTCACGGGATACGCCCTCGGACGTGGGATTCTCCCCACGGACAACGATCTTCTTGATCAGATCGCGACAGCTCTCGATCAGCACGATGGGCGCGTTTCCGCAATTGTGTCTCAAATTGTCCTCAGCCGCCAGTTTCTCCATCGGCGCTTCGATACCCCCGTCCTCGCGGCGACTCCCTGATTGAACGATTCGTGAGTAACCGCCCTCCAATCCTTCCCATTTTCATGATATGAACGTATCTCGCCGTAAATTCCTTCGAGGCACTGGAGTTGCCCTCGGTCTTCCCTGGCTTGAATCCATCGCCGCTTTTGGAGCCGAAACTGCGAAGTCCCATACTGCCCCACGCCGACTGGCGGTCTGCTTCACAGGTAATGGAGTGAATCCTCACCACTGGGGAGCCACCATGGATGACGGTGGTATTCAGTTTGCCAACTCTCTGCGTCCGCTCGAGCCGATACGGAACAAAGTCATCACCTTCAAGGGTCTGTGGAATCCAACTACCATCGAAGGCGAAGGTGGGCACTACCCTAAAATGAATATCCTGTCTGGGCTCCGAGTAAAAAAGACTACGACCGATGTCGAAGTCGGAACCACCATGGACCAGATCGTAGCGGCGAAGACAGGGCGAGAGACACCGATACCCAGTGTTATTCTCGGCACCGAACGCCCGAGTTACTCCACCGACTCCGGCTTTACCTCCATCTACTCCGCCTACATTTCTTGGAGCACCCCCACCACGCCTGCCCCCAAGGAAATCTTTCCTCAGCAAGCCTTCGACCAGCTCTTCGACGACGGCAGCAAGCGCCAGCGTGACAAAAGTATCCTCGATCTCGTTCTCGAGGATGCTAAGGGTCTACAGCGGCGCCTCAGTGCTCGTGACAGCCAGAAACTCGATGAATACCTGCATTCCGTCCGCGAAATCGAGCAACGCGTTGAGCAGGCGGAGCGCATCAGTCGGGCCGAGACTCAAGGCAGCGGCTGGCAGCCTACGGTGACGGCCCCGACGATCGGACGGCCCGAAGCCAGTATTCCCGCCAGTTCAGAGGACCATCTGCGTCTGATGTTCGACATCATGCTACTCGCCTTCCAGATGGATCGCACACGGGTGGCGACTTTCATGATGAACAACGACCTGTCGAACATGCGCTTTCCCAGTCTCGACGGAGTCACTTCAGGCATCCACGAGTTGTCGCACCATGCCAATGACGAGACCCGACTCTCCCACTATCAAAAAGTAAATGAACACCAAGTGAAACTCTGGTCCGAGTTCCTTCAAAAAATGGATGCTACAAATGAAGGCGAACGCAGTCTTCTGGAAAACAGTATGATCCTGCTTACCAGTAGTCTCATGGACGGGAACGCCCACGACTCGCGCCAGTTACCTGTCGTGCTGGCAGGACTGGGCGGAGGAACGATCAAAGGAGGCCAGGCCTACGATCTGAGTGAGGACCCGAACCGAAGGCTCTGCCGTCTTCACATCGCCTTGATGGATCGCATGGGCGTCCGTGTCGAGCACTTCGGCGATGCCGATCAGGCCTTGGCGATCTAAATGTTTCTTCGCTTACCCTTGCTGTCGGTGAATTGATGAATCGATCTCCTTTACCCGTCCTCTGCGATTTCACTTCTTCCGAAAGATCAGGAAGTAGTTGTCTTTGAAAATGTCGACTTGCTCAATCAGCTCCAAGCCAGCGGCCTCGATCTCCTTTTGAAAGACATCCTGTCCGGCTCTTACATGTTCCTTCGTCCAGTCGGAGCTATCATCATTTCGCACGAACTCGATCAGAGCAAGCCGTCCGCCCGCTCTCAGAGCCTGCACGATGGACTTCATCGTTTTTTCCGGATGTTCGAAGTGGTGATACACATCGCAAATGAAGACAAGATCGACAGAGTTCGGAGCGAGTTTTGAGTCATCGGCCGAGCACACGATTCCTTCCACTTGCTTCAGCCCCTGCTCTTGACAGGTTTTCAGAATATGATCGATAAAATTCTTGGCGATATCCACCGCATAGGCCTTCCCTTCCGAGCCGACTTCCTTCGCCATTAGCCGGGTAAAAAACCCAGTGCCTGCACCGACATCAGCGATCGCCATTCCTGGCCTTAGGTGCAGATGTTTGATGACTTCCTCGCGCAGATGATACACTTCCCGGCTCTCTTTTTCGAAACGCTCAACGTAAGTCTTCGGATCTGGAGACTGAAAAGAATCATTGATTCCCTTGGGGACAATCGCTTCATCCGCTCTGACCAGAAGAGGCGAGAATGCGAAAAGAGCGAGCGGTAAAGCGATAGCAAAGAAAAAATGTTGTTTCATCTGATGGGAAGGGTCGAGTATAGATCTTCGAAGCTCCGATGTAAACGCCCCTCAAAACGCCAGTAGGGCGCATTCTCGCACGTCCTTACGCTTGCAGGTACGTCGAGAACGCTTCGACAGGAAAAAGGTCACAATATCGCGGCGGACCTATCGTCAGTTATCGTTGAGAGAAAAAATCGCCGACGGCGCGATGCAATCGGCGCATGGGAAATCCACCGAGCAGAAACTCGCAACCTCGAGAAGGTGTAGCTGCCAGTTATATCTCGATTCTTCAGACTTGCGATCCAATGATCGAGATTCGCAGCCCAGATGTTCGCGTCACATCTTCTTTCCTGTCATTTTCCCTCACGCCGCCTCATATCGGGAAGGTAGGCAGCCTTTCACCTGTTGAAATGCCTTACTGAAGTGGCTTAGACTCTGGTAGCCGACTTCTAGAGCGACCTCGCTGACATTGTAGCGCCCTGTGCCCAGTAGATCCGCAGCCTTTTCCACGCGCCTCTTTCTCAAATACTGACTGATCGTCATCCCGACCGTAGAGGAGAACGTTCGGCTAAGATAACTAGCACTACAGCCGACTTCGGTAGCAAGCCGACTGAGTTCGAACGATTCGTCCAGACGTGTCTCCAGCATCGCCTTCGCCTTGGTTACACGCATTCTGGCGAGTCGCTTTTGACGCGTACAGAAAAACTCCTCGTCTCCTGAAGCCGGAACGAAGCAGAGAATCGCAAGCAACATTTTCAACTGACTCTCATACCAGAACGCGCGAGCAGCGCCGGAGACGAGAGGTTGGCGCATCGCAGGCACGATCTGGGCAGCAAGTTCCGAGCGAGCGGACAGTTCGGCTCGTGCCCGTGAATGATAGACAAGATCGCGCACGCTCGACAGCAGGCCGGGTCGAAATGATTCCAACATCGTCGCCAGAGTGTCATGCCGAATTCCCACGAGAATCGCATCCACATCTGACGGGAAGTCGAGTTCTGTCCGTGCAATTCTAGTGTTCACAACACCTACGGAACCAGATTCGATACGATATTCGATCCCGTTTTGACGATAGCTCAGGAATCTTTCTACCGGAATCAGCAGAACGATCTGGTCTGAGGGCAGAGTTACCGTACTCGCCGGCAAATTCTCTTCCCCCGGGAGATCCCAAGCCCAGAGAACGGAATTGTGCGAACCAAAAAGAAACTTTCCAGCAGTCTGTTGTGTCGTCATATCTTCTGTTACTATCGTGATAATGCGTCTCAATACCAGTAAAAATTCCTTCCTTTTTATTCTTTTTTATGAATGAGATTAAACTCGTATCTGTTAATCTCACGGGATCAGGCTCAAAGCACTAATTCGACTGCTTCTTCTGGTGGCGTTGAGAGCCTGCTTCTGATCCATTTCGCACAGGCTCGGCTCGGAGAGGCTCAAGAGCGCTTTCCGAGACTTTCCTGCGAAGTCGTACATGATGGGGACGCTTAGCCTTTTCCGCACTGGGGATGAATTCATGCTCCGTCCCTCCGCCGAGGGCCTTGAAGAGAGAGATATAATCTCGTGCGACTCGTCCCCGACTGTATACTTCCTCGTCCTCCGCGCTGAATTTCGTCCGCTCAGCATCCAGCACGTTCTGGAAGCTCACGAGACCACTCTCGTAATTCTCCTTCACCAAGCTCACAGTTTCGCGAGAGAACGAGACGGCTCGACTAAGATCACTCAAACGTTTCCGTTCGTTGAGAATCGTCGCCATTACAGTTTCCACCTCTTCCACAGCCTTGAGAACGGAATTCTCATAAACAGCCAGCGCAGCAGTAGCGCGGTGTTCCTCCGCAGCGATCTGATTCCGAATTCTCCCGCCACTGAAGAGCGCCCAGCGGAATGACGGCCCAAAGCCGTATGCACGACTTGAGTTGTCAAAAAGTCGTCCACTAGTGGTGGACTGAAGCTGAAAGTCCCCGGCGAGCGTCAGGCGCGGATAGAGTTCTGCTTCGGCGATTCCAATCCGTGCTGTCTGAGCCGCGAGTTCGCGCTCGGCTCGACGAATATCTGGACGGGCGCGAAGCAAATCTGCCGGAAGACCTGCAGAATATCCCGCAGGGGGCATGGGAATTCCACGAGAGCGGGACAGGACCCCCTCTACCGACGCTGGGAAGCCACCGGACAGCGTCGCAAGACGGTTCTTTGCTGCTGCCAGCTCGGTGCGAAGAAGAGGAACCGCCGCTTCAGAGAGCGCCAGATTGGATTCTGCCTGCGTCACATCGATCCGCGGGACTAGACCAGCGTCTAAACGTCCTTGAGTCAACTTCACTGAGCCACGTTGGGCCGTGATATTGGCATTCGCCACAGAGATTCGCTCCTCCAGCGTCCGATATTCCACGTAGTTGAGAGCGACCTCGGCGGAGAGAGACACCAGAGCATCTCGGTAATCCTCTTCACGAGCCTGCACATTGGCACTCGCCGCCTCAACCGAGCGACGAATTCCTCCAAAGAGATCAAGCTCCCACCCGGCGTCGAATCCAGTGGAGTAGAGACTGAATCCACTATGCGAGGACCCGGCTCTGCCACCGCCGCCCCCACCCCCGACGAAGCCGGCGGAACTCATGTTTTGACTGTTTCGCTTGCGATTATACAGCCCGACCCCGTCCGCCTGAGGGAGTCCTTGACTACGGGCGATGCCGCGAAGAGCGCGGGCTTCATCAACCCGAGCGAGCGCCGCTTTCAGATCCGGATTCGACTTGCGAGTTCGTTCGATCAGCGTATTAAGCGCCGGATCGTGAAATCCCTTCCACCAGCCATTGAGAGAATCCCCGCTGAGGTCGTGCGCAACACTGCGCGACCAAGCATCAGGGACTTTGGTAGACGGCCCGACGTAGTCCGGCCCCACGGTGAAGCAGCCCGTGAGAAAAAATACCACAGGAGCTAGGAGGAGAAGCATTCGTCGCGACTTCATAAAACGAGTTGCCTGCAAAAGAGCAGAGACTAGCCCCTTTGCCAAATCAAAATCGCTCCCATGATCCCGCCCTCTCGGTGGGAAAGGTGCCAAGCAGGACTCCTCCCTCTATGTCTATCGCTCTACCTTTTGTGATTGATCCATCCTGCAATCAGGGTCGGGAGACACAGACTCGCCCACTTCATCGACAGGATGAGTGAACAGATACCGCCAAACAGCTTCGTGGATGAAGCCTCCGTCTGCACTCTTCACAGCAGACCGCCCTGGCACGGAAGCTCCGTGCGCCCGCTTGCTATCTCCTTCCACATCCGCATCCGTAATGAGCCGACGGGAGTTGAGGAAGGGAGAAGCAGTCTTGTCCACATTAACCACCGGACCATACTCTTGCAGACCCAATAGCTGCCAGGAGCGACAGTAGTGATCCTCGACCCATCCCGTATCCAGAACGTGAGTGAAGCCAAAAAAGCGATTCGTCGGTGTGGCGGACGGAAGAGCCTGCCACTTCTCCGTTTGATCACGAGGTCCGGAAAACATCACGACGCGAGCCACTCGACGATGAATGGCCAAGCGAGCCGATGATGTGCTCCCGTGGGAACTACCAGCGAGCACGATCTTCTCCCAGTCGAGTCCTTTCCCATCTGCGGAGAGAAACTGCCCCCAATCACCAGGGACATTCTCCTCTTTGAGAGCTTTTACGAACTGATATGCTCGCTCCTCCAAGCTGTCGGGACGAGCGATATCGACTAGGGGACTGTGATCTTCACCCGTGGTCGCCTCAAGTCGAATACGCCCAATGACGTCTCCCTGATCGTGCTGTTCACGGGTGAGAGTCGAGAACCAGCGATTGGCGTAACTTACCTGCATGTAGTGCATTCCATAACTAGCAACTCTCTCGGCGAGATCGGGCGTATATCCCATCAGCCAGAGCACCAGTTCTCCCCGTGGTCTGACGGCGGGATCAACGACGGCTACTTCCGTATCAGCAGGCTTGCCCGAGGCATCCGCGAAGACGAAATTAATCTCTGGATACTCCTTCGTGCGAGGATCGAGTTCACTCGCTCGCTTGCGGAACTCCAGCCGAGTTGAAGACGAAGGCTCTGCCTGAAGGATAACGCAGAAAAAGCCGACTGCAGGGAGCAACACGCTAGTGAAGAGACGAGAACGCATGATGAGAAACCCTTCTACTCCTTCTGTCGAGAATCCAGAAGAATCGTCACGGGACCCTCATTCTTCAGAGCCACCTGCATCGTCGCCCCGAACTCACCAGTCGCGACAGATTTGCCCAGAGCATTGGTCATCGCCTCGATGAAATGCTGATAGAGAGGAATCGCGACTTCCGGTCTCGCCGCACGATCAAAGCTAGGGCGAGTCCCCTTGCGAGTTCTGGCATGTAGAGTGAACTGGCTCACAACCAAAACGCTCCCGCCTACATCGATCAGTGATCGATTCATCTTTCCCTCATCGTCTTCAAATACTCTCATGGGCAGAATCTTGTGAATCAGCCACTCGATATCTTCAGTGATATCTTCATGTTCGATTCCGAGGAGAATCAGGAATCCCGGTCCAATCTCCCCGACGATTCGGTCCCCGACAGACACAGAGGCTTCGCTTACACGTTGTAATACGACACGCACGAATGAACCGGGTAGCGGACCCTCTGAAAAATGGCAAGAAGAATTCGAGTCAAAATTCACTGAACACGGGCGATTCGAAGTCAGGAAATCTTGAACCTTGAAATATTACAGCTTTCATCGGACACTAGCGCCTTGCCAATGCGACTTACTCTCCCGACAGTTCTCCTGGGAGCCACCCTGACATCCTGTCAGGTGCCTTCGTTCGTTTCGCGAGATACGCCTTCCTCCCTAGCCTCCGAGATCCGAGTTACCCTCAAGCCCATGGTTGCGGGACTAGAGGCTCCGACTTGGGGGCAAGAGATGGCCCCATCTGTTCCCGAGGGGTGGACAGGACCGATTGAAGACACCTACACCCACATCCGGACGAGTCGCAATGTGGTCGCCATCACCTTCGATGATGGCCCGCACGGCGAAAATACGCCCCGACTGCTGGATATGCTCAAGGCGAGAAATATCAAAGCGACGTTCTATGTGGTGGGGGATATGATCAAATATCACCCGGAACTGCTCGCCCGCATGATCGCCGAGGGGCATGAAATCGGCAATCACACGGTGAAGCACAATTCTCTCGCCCGCATGTCAGACGAGTCGCTACTAACCGAATTGCGAGCGTGTCACGAACAAATCGTCGCAGCCTGTGGAGTGCCGCCAAAGACGATGCGACCTCCCGGCGGAGCAATCAAGAAGAGCCAAAAGGAACTGATGCTGAAAGAACTCGGCTACCCGACGATTCTTTGGTCCGTCGACCCTCTGGACTGGAAGCGTCCAGGAGTCGATGTGGTGACTAGTCGTATCGTGAACGGAGCGCATCCCGGTGGCATTTTGCTGGCTCACGATTTGCACAAATCGACCGTCGATGCCATGCCTGCGACGCTTGACCAGCTCTTAGCCAAAGGGTTCGAGTTCGTCACCATCTCACAATTGATCGCCATGGATGAAAAGCCACCGGAGCTAACGAAAACTCCGGAAACGCTTACGAAAAGCTCCAAAGTATCGACAGATTCTCCGAGTTCTGATACGATGACGATCTCCAACCAAGCCAAAAGCGCTCCATAATTCGATTACACACGAACCGCTACACATAATATGAATCCTGAAGCTCAATGGTACTACGAAATGAGTGGCTCTCGTCAGGGACCTGTATCCACGGAGCATATACTCTCCCTTCGACGGGGAGGTGTAATCGGTGATTCAACTTTGGTTTGGTCTACGGGTTTTTCAGCCTGGATGCCGTTTGCCCAAAGTGAATTGGCGAGTCAAATCGCGGCGAGCGCGCCCGCTGCTCAGGCAAGCCACGCCACTTCATTCCCTCCCCCTGCTCCAGCAGGCATGACGCCCTATAGGCCAAGACAGATACAGACTCGGCCAGGCTATCGGCTTTCGATTCGATCTACTCTCAGTCGAGCATGGGGAGTTCTAAAAAGCCGCTTCTGGCCTATCATAGGAGTCAGCCTGCTCTCGATGATAATGATCAGCGTCGCTTCGCAGCTTTTTCTTCCTGTTTTCTTTCTGACCCTCCCTTTAATGGCGGGACTTTTTTGGTATCTCTTGATGTATATGCGAGGAAATGAGCCAAATACTGAGATGCTATTTGAAGGATTTCGTCGGCAGTTCAAGCCCTTGGCTATACTCAATCTAATCATCTCGGGAATCGGCATGGCAATCACCATCCCCGTAGCTGCTTTGCTCGTCGGTGGAATTTTTGCAATCTTTGGAGTTGAGAATCATCAGGAACCCAATCCAACGGTGCTGTTTGGCGTGATTGGGGCATCACTTCTGGTGTATTTCTTCCTACTTCTTGCCTACTCTTTTCTTGGGATTGTTGGCGTCCTTGCTTCGATGCTCGTGCTAGATGGTGAGATTCCTGTGAAACAGGCGCTTTCCATGAGCTGGCAGGTGGTGAAGTCTCAGTGGTTTCGCTTCTTGTTATTTCTCGCTGCCGTATTCGCTATGACCTTTATCGGCGTTCTAGCTCTCTACGTCGGCAGCTTCATCGCGATGGCTTTGAGTTTGGTCGCCTATGTGGTGATTTACGAAGACGCATTCTGCGACACCACAGAAGCTGCCCAATAGCGTCGAATCAGGGTTTTGTTCCTGGAATCTCGACCTTCATTGCCGAAGCTTCTGAGGGTCGTGCTCGCGGAGCGGCATGAATAGCACCTATTGGAGACGGGAGAGTTGGGGCTTCTCTGTACGGAGCTGCATTCGAGATACTCAATCCGGGAAAGCCTCTGATCTCGATTCGGATCGGTGAATCTCCGGAGTCGGATGAGCGAAACTGACCGAGAGCTTCCCCGCGAGCGACCAGAGCACCGACTCGCACTCGAACAGACGCTAATCCGGAGTATACAGTCTCAAAGACGCTGGCAGCCTGCGCATGGGCTAGGATAACCTTCTCTCCAGCCACCAGCATGACCCGTCCATCCGCAAGTGCTTTCGCCTCCTGATTCAGCCCTGCAGTTACTTCATCAATGAGGAACACGAGCGGCGCTTCCGTCATCTCAATAGGCGACAGGATGGCAAAATCAGGATCGAAAGGCACACCAGCTCTAGCTGAAAGCAGTCCGACGGGAGCGCCTACAAAGTCAGCATCAGGGAGATTCGCCCCTTTCTGTCCAGCACGAACAACGATAAAAATGATCATCGTCAGCGCACAGAGCAGAAAGAAGAGCGGCAGCACCTGCCGATGCAGCAGGAGCAGATGCGCTTTTACGTCGATATGGCTGGGGGGCGGGAGCACGGAGATACAAGACTCCACTCCAGAGGATTTGACAAGCATCTCACAGCAGAACGAACTACATTATTCACCAAAGCTACGATGACCCACCTTCCCGCCGAGACCCGTCGATTCCGACTCGACCTCGCCTACGATGGTCGCCCCTATGCTGGCTGGCAGAGTCAGCCGGGCGGCGGCACGGTACAGGACGTGCTGGAGAGCTGTCTCGCATCGACCTGTCCAGAGGTGCGCTCGGCACAGTCATCGGGCAGAACTGACGCCGGCGTGTCGGCACTCGGACAAGTCGTGCATTTTGATGTCCCAAGCACGTGGCGCATGGATTCCGGAGCCTGGATGCGAGCGCTGAACTCGAAGCTCCCTGGCTCGATTCGGGTCATGCGCTGCGAGGAGACGCAATCTGACTTTCACGCCCGCTTTTCGGCCTTGGAAAAAACTTACGATTATCACATCGTAACTGCAGAGGTTTTGCCTCCACTGCTCCACCGCCTCGCATGGCATCAGGTAGGAATTGGCGTCGCAGAGCACTTCGACCCGATCTTGGCCCACTATTGCGGAACTCACGATTTTCGCGCTTTCTCTGCAAAACGTCACGATGGTTACGACGAAAATCGCGACACTGTACGGACTCTGTATGAAGCCTCGGCTCGTCCGTCAGAGGATGGCAGTGGGGTTATCCTGCGCTTTCGAGGCACGGGCTTTCTGTATCGAATGGTCCGTTTTCTCGTCGGCACGACCGTATATGCGCTCCGTAGTCGTGTCAGTGAGGAAGAGATCGATTCCCTCTTGCAAGGTAGCCATCATGAGGCGAAAGCACCATACTGCGCTCCAGCAGACGGACTCACCCTCGTGTCAGTCCGTTACGGGACCGAGGTAGAGCCAATAGGCTGAAACATGGGACGTTTCTCCAGACATCCGAAAATCGTGGAAAACCGCATCGAAAACGCGGGGCGGTGGCCCGTGCGATTTACACGCTTTCAATTGATCGACGACTACACATTCCCGGCGACGAATTTTCCAGAATTCTACTTCGTGGAATCTGGAACCTTCCTTCACGAGACCGAACTGGGAACGCAGGCCCTGCGTGCCGGAGCGGCGATCATGGTCTGCTCTCGTCAGCAACATCAAGTAATACGACCGGAAGGAGCGGTGCTGGTGCGCCTGCGCTATATGCCGGAGTGGTTCGTGCGAGAGTATGAGATCGTGGTACGCTCGCCAGACGTGCTCGGACTCTTCTTCGCCCAATCCTGGCTCCGTGTTCCTCGCGATCATCACATCCACATCTTTCGCGTGCGAGGGAAAGCGGATACGCGTGTGCGCGCGGAAATTGAATATTTGCAAGATCTGTTCCGTCAGGGACAACGCCGAGATCCGATTGCACGCGCATCGATCCTGAAGCTGATGGGCCTACTCGCCTCAGAGCATCGTCGCTTTTGGCGCGGAGCGACTCTCCTAGCGATGCCCGAGACCGTTCTGTCACTTCTCGACCGCATCGAGGACCGCATTCTACGAGGTGAATCCTTAGAACTCCCTGACATCGCCCCATCGAAGAAGAAACGACATGAGGTCGAGCTTTCGTTTCACGAGACGACTGGCTTTCGTCCCGTGGACTATTTTCAGCGAAGGCGCTGTCTGCACGCCGCTTTTCGTCTCCTAGAGACCGGGGAGGAAATTTTCTCCATCGGGCGAACTCTCGGCTGGTCGAAGAACGAAGATTTCGAACAGCATTTCGAGGAAATTTTCGAGATCTCTCCTGATGTGTATCGTCGAAAGTACGGCCGTCCCGAGTATCAAAACGATCAAACGGCAGCCATTGTTCCTGCTGATTAAGGATGAATCACCTACACTGATGCCTAGGCGGATCGCACTGCGGCAATGAACTCCCGCACTTTTCCGAGATCCTTTTTTCCTGGGGAAAGCTCGACTCCGCTCGCCACGTCCACCGCTGCCGGACGCACCTGACGCACGGCTATCGCGACATTGTCCGGCGTTAGACCACCGGCCAGCACGATCTGGCGATCCGAGCAGCGCTTCACTGCCTCAGCACCTAGAGTCCAATCCATCGCATGCCCACTGCCGCCATAGACTCCAGGAGCATAGGCGTCGAGCAGCAGCGTGGGCGAGGGAAAGGAGATGGCCTGTTCCAGCATCGAATGATCCTTCACACCCAGAGCTTTGAACACGGCTATACCCTCTCGCATCAGAGACTCTACCCTGTCAAGGGTCTCGCCTCCATGCAGTTGAATCCAATCCACCGCACCACTGTCGGCGATCTGACGTAATTCATCGTCCGCAGCGTTCACTACCACAGCCACCCGAATCACGCGACCCTCTAGCTCACGCAGCCACGGAATCGCCTGATTCAGAGACAGATGACGCTTTGACCCCTGCCAGAAATTGACTCCGATCGCGTCGGCACCTGCGGCAGTGATGGCCTCAGCCTCATCGGCCACAGTTACCCCACAGATCTTCACCGCGACACGTCCCGAATCTAGGGGAAAAACATATCGCGGATGAGGATCGAGCATTCGTAAAATCCCCGATGATCAGAGTTTCCCCAGCGAGTCATCCAAAGCAGCGATCAGCGTCCCGATGGTTTCATCGGTCTCGTCGCCCATGTTGGAGATGCGGAAGGTCACTCCCTTGATCTTGCCGTAGCCCCCGTTAATCGCGATCGCATGGTCATTGCGCAGAATCTGGGAGAAGCGATTCACATCGATCTCGCGATTATTTTTGATACAAGTCAGTGTCACCGATCGATAGCCTTCCGGAGCGAAAAACTCGAAGCCATTTCGCACGACCCAGTCGCCAACCATCTGATTCAGTCGAATGTGGCGAGCATAGCGATTTTCCAGTCCCTCATCAAAGAAAGCGTTGAGCTGGTGATTCAGTCCGTAGATCGTTGAGATGCAGGGGGTGCTCGGTGTATTGGACTTCTCGTGATTTTTCTGAAACTCCAGAAAATCAAAGTAATAGCCGCGATCTTTCACCGTCGCAGCGCGAGCCATCGCACGTTCCGAAACTGTGAACAGAGACAATCCTGGAGGCAACGCCAAGGCTTTCTGACTGCCGGTCAGTAGCACGTCGATGCCCAGTTTGTCCACTTCGATGGGGACAGCCGAGAAGCTCGATACCGTGTCAGTGACCAGCAGCACATCATCGTATTTGTTCACCACTGCCGCGACCTCGGCCAGAGAACTCATGACCCCGGTGGAAGTCTCGTTATGGATAAACGTCACCAGATCGTATTCGCCTGTGGCCAGCTTTGCGTCGAGCGCGGCGGGATTGATCGGTTCACCCCACTCGAATTGCAGCGCATCGGCTTCCTTGCCGCAGCGATGGGCGACTTCGACCCACTTATCGGAAAAGGCTCCGTTGGCGCAGCAGAGCACCTTTTTCACCGCAAGATTGCGAAGAGCACCTTCCATCACGCCCCAAGCGGAGGAGGTCGAGAGATAGACAGGGCGTGTAGTGCCCATCAGCGTCTGGAGACGTGGCTGAATCGCATCATAAAGAGCAGCGAACTCTTTGCCGCGATGCCCTATCATCGGCGCGGACATCGCTGCATAGGTGGCAGGAGAGACCTCAATGGGTCCGGGAATGTAGAGTCGGATATGTTGGCTCATTGTTGAAGCGGAAATAAGGACTCGCTCCGCAATTTCACAATCCGAAATTGGTGTGATCGATGGCAAAATCGCGAGATTGAACGGGAATGAAGACGAATCGGTAATTTCTACTTGAAAAGATCTAACTTTTTCCTCAAGGTGAGCCAGTCCATTCATTCATGAGATCTCTTCTTTTTGTCGCCCTTTTGCTCTCCCTCTTATTGACTGGAGAGATCTTTGCTCAGGATGCTGTCTTAGTTTCAAGTACTTCCTCGAAACCAAAGGCGGAAATTCCACCCAAAATTCGTTGTCACTTCCCGCGCAAAGATCTCAGTTTCTGCAAGGTCTTCCCGAACTTTTCTCGTCGGCATCAGATCTGCGATCCTACGCTGCTTGGCCACATCGAATGGTGTCGGGAGGACGTGAAAATCACTGAAGCAGACGACTGTGGAAATTTTGAGACCTACGATGCGGTGACGATCACCTACCGCGAAGTCTATGAGAACGGGGCTTGGGGGAAAAAATTTCGAAAAACCTATCGCAAAGGAGCTCAGCCCGGCCCCATCACGTCGGGAAAAGGCGTTGTGAAGTAATAGGCCGGAGCGCTGGATGATTCAGATTTCGAGTTCAGCGCGGCGAAAGCATCTCCCCCTTCGCATAATTCCGAACGCGAAATTCCGAACGTGATTTAGCCATTTCGAAGGGGCCTGTGATAGCGTTCTTCCGGTAAATCGGTTTTTTATTTGGCAAATCCAAATAATTTGCTTCACTTCCGGAGTTATTTGCGCTTTTCTTGAGATAGCGTACGTCCGTTTGTCACGATAGATCAATTTGAGCTTTCACCCATAACCCCTTGGCCAAAAAACCGACAGATTTGCTCGGGAAGAATTACTTCCAGACCCGAGAGCAACTGAGCATCGCGACTGAAAAGCTGATCGAGTTGGGGCGTGGCACGGATCTAAGTTCTTCACGGATCGCCCTGCTCCGGAATTTGATCGCCAACCTAGAGGATCCCTTCCTCTTCGTTGTGGTAGGGGAAGTGAATGCAGGAAAATCGTCTCTATTAAATGCTCTTTTTGGCGAAGATTTTTGCAAATCTGATGTCATCCCCACGACGGATCGAATCGCGTTTTTCAAATATGGGGAAGAGGCGCATGAATTCGACTTTTCCGAAGATATCGTAGAGGTCTATCGGTCCAACGAGTTTCTCAAAGACTTTAATCTCGTCGATACTCCCGGCACCAACTCCATCGATTTGGCCCATCAGCGGATCACTGAGCAGTTTTTACCGATGTCTGATCTGGTGCTGTTCGTCTTCTCGGTGACGAACCCTTGGGGAGCGACCACATGGGAGTTCCTTGATCGCATCCATCACCAATGGAAGAAGAAGATCGTCTTCATTCTCCAACAGTGCGATCTGCGGACGGACGAGGAAGTCGCGGCGATTTTGGAGCACCTTCAGAAAACAGCTCACCACCGCTTCGGACAACATTTTCCGACCTTTGCCGTCTCGGCCAAAAAGGCATTTCTCGCCAAAACCTCTGCGCAGGATGATTCGGAACTCGCTCGAAAGAGTCAGCTCGAAGGCCTCGAGCGCTATATTTCAGGGATAGTCGAGTCGTCCGAGCCACGCCTGATCAAACTGATTCACGGCTGGCGGGCTGCCAACTACGTCCTGCGTGAAATTAAGGAAAAGCTCGGAGCTGCCTCGGAGATTATCCGGGCGGACGATGAGCTTCTGAGCGAGCTGGAACCTGCCTGTCAAATCCAGCAAACACGCACAATGAAGAAGTGCGAACCGCTGTTCGAAGCCTTCGATCAAAGCTTCGTCGCTGCCGGAATTCAGGCGGAACCACTTCTGGAATCTGAGTTCCGCGTCTTTTCCGCTCTACTTCCGAGGAGGAGGGTCGCCGAGAAAATTGAGGGCCTGATTTTCGCCACGACCATGAAGGCAGTCCGTCGCAGCATAGGAGCGGGATCGAGGGCGGTGAAGGAAGACGTGAACCACCTCTGGGAGCGTGTTTCTAAGGAGATGCAGGAGCGCTTCAGCCTTGAACTCAGCGTGGGCGAAGACGGCACTCCAAGCTGGGATAAGGCTCAGGCGCGAATCGAAAGCTTGGTAGAGACTGCGACCTCGAGTTCACTGAATGAGCTCAATCTGCGAGATCGACTGGGGGCTCTATTTTCTAAGAGAAGTAGCACAATCTGGGGATTTCTGATTGCGGCTGTTCTAACCGGCCTCGGAGGAGTCATTCTGACCCTGCTCAAAATCACTCCTTGGTCTGCTGTCGCCTACGTTACCGCATCAATTTTCGTCGCCCTCGCAGCGGTCGCTGGGGCTTATTCGATTAAACGAGCGCGAATTTTTTACTCCACCATCATCGATGAGTATCGTGAAAAGCTGGCGAACGCCCAGCGAACGGCTTTTGCACAGGGTACCAAGGAGATGTACGATGACTTTCTCGCCCTCTTCGATCCTCTGCGCAAGGTGTGCCGAGAGCATCGCGAGCGCTATGATCCCATGCTGAAGGCCATTCAGGACGCCGAGAAGTCACTGACTGCTCTCGAGCGTATCTTGGCACCCGTAGAGCGAGCGCTCAATTCCCGCAAATAGACGAGGGAGTATCGAGAAAGGCTGTCTCAGCCAGTTCGCAGATCAAGTGTCCAGCGATCAGATGGCATTCCTGCACCCGTGCGGTCACGGTGGAAGGCACGTCCAGCACTAGATCCGCGTGCTTGGCACACGCGCCGGCGGACTGTCCTGTGAAAGCAAAGGTCCCCACACCCATCGATCTCGCCTGCTCCAGACCGCGCACCACGTTCCGACTGTTTCCCGAAGTGGAAATCCCTACCACGATGTCGCCTGGCCGAGCCAAGGCCTCCACCTGCCGAGCGAAGACTTCATCAAAGCCAAAGTCATTCGCACACGCCGTCAGTGCAGACGTATCTGTAGTGAGCGCGATAGAGGCCAGCCCTCGTCGATTCCGGGAGAAACGCACCGTGAATTCCGTGGCGAAGTGCTGAGAATCAGCCGCACTACCACCATTTCCAAAAAAGCAGATTTTCCCGCCTGATCGCAGGCTAGAGATCGCTTGGTCCGCCATCTCTGCGATGGTGTCGGCGCAATGCGACCGGAATCGAGCCACTGTGGCCAGATGTTCCTCAAAGCAGTCTTGGATAATGCGTTCTTCGTTGGTCATGATAAAAGACAGGAGGACTGTCAGCTGAACGGGATCCCCTGCGGAAAATCTCGCTGGATTGCCTCGCGCAATTCTTCCCGCTCGATCGGAGCCGTGCCCAGCTTGCCAACTACGATCCCGCTGGCCAGATTCGAGATCCTAGCTGCTACCACAGGAGAAAGTCCTGAACAAATCCCTAGCGTATAAATCGCGATCGCGGTATCTCCCGCACCTGAGACATCATAGACCTCGTGAGCTTGCGCGGGGATATGGATCGGTCCAGATCCTCTTAAAAACATCAGCATACCCTGTTCCCCCAGCGTCAGAAGCAACTGTTCACAGTCCCATTTTTCCTGAAGCCGCAGCCCCGCCTCCAGCAAGAGCGCATCTTCCAGAGGCGCGACTCCCTGATCGCGATTTCTGTCATCCAGACCAGCACAGGCGAAAGCTTCGCTCCGGTTCGGCTTGATCGCCGTCGCACCCTGCCAGTCCGATAAGCCACCCGGTTTCGGATCCACGGTAACAGGCACCTTCTTCTCGCGAGCAGTCGCTAGGATTCCAGCGACCAGATCTCTGGTGATCAATCCTTTTCCATAGTCTTCGATCACGATCCCATCGATTCGATCCAAGACGCTGCGAATTCGAGCTACGAGTTCATCAGCGAGTTCTGGAGAAATCGGACAGCGCTTCTCTCGGTCAATCCGCACCACCTGTTGATGACGGGCCACGACGCGAGTTTTGGTGATGGTCGGGCAATCCGCTCGACGCAAGCAGAGGTCCATGCCGATCCGATTCTCGGCCAAGGTGGTGGAAAGCTGATCACCTGCCGCGTCCGTCCCATACACACTGGCCAGCTCGACAGAACTTCCGAAGGGGACGAGATTACGCGCTACATTGGCGGCACCACCGGGGTAGCATGTTTCCCTCTGCACCTCGACCACAGGCACTGGAGCCTCGGGAGAAATGCGAGACACACTGCCCCAGAGAAACCAGTCCAGCATCACATCGCCTACCACGAGAATGCGGCAGTCGGCGAATCGACTCATCAGGTCGTCTGGGAGGATCGTTTCCAGCATATCAACTGCTAGATTAGGTCGGAGGAAAGGAAATGCCAAGTGAGATGTACTGGCTCAGCGGTGATAAGGCTCCCCGTTTAGGAGAGTCTGGACGCGATAGATCTGCTCTAGCAGTACGACCAGAGCCAATTCATGCTGTAGGGTGAAGGCACTGAGCGCCACGACGTGATCCGCCCCATCTCGCAGAGCTGCGGTATGTCCATCAGCACCCCCGATCAGAATCGCAATGCGCTTGAGTCCATCGAGCCTCCACCTTTCCACTCGTGAGGCGAACTGCGCGGTCGTCCACGATTCACCCCTCTCGTCCAGCGCGATCCGCAATGATCCCTCGCTGGCAGATAGCAGAATCTCACTGTTTTTCTGTGATCCTGCATCCTTCCAATCGCAACGCAAATCCAGGGAGACGAATCGGCCTAGGCGCTTCCGATATTCCTCCACTCCCGCTCGCGCATAGCCGAGGGCCGGTTTTCCTATGGTGAGAATCTGCCACTTCATTGCCTAGACATTTTTTGCTCTGGTAACTTGCATCTGCATCCCGACGGGCGCAAGATGCGCGGCTTGGACGAGGAACTTTCCATTGATTATCTCGACCGTTTTTCCGGTCTGGCCCGGCTCTACGGAGTCGACGCCCTGCCGAAGTTGATGCGTGCCCGTATAGCGGTCGTCGGAGTCGGCGGAGTCGGATCATGGGCGGCTGAGGCACTGGCACGTACCGGGATCGGTCATCTCAGTCTGATCGACGCGGACGAGATCTGTGTCACCAACACCAATCGCCAGCTCCCCGCCCTGGAGGGTCAATACGGGCGCCCGAAAGTTGCGGCCATCGCAGAACGACTTCGGCTGATTCAGCCCGAGCTGATAATCGATGAGCTCCAGTGCTTTTTCACAAAAAGCTCTGCAAATGAATTGCTGGCGAAAGGCTTCGATCTTGTAATCGATGCGATCGACGCACCCGAACAAAAGGCACTGCTGATCGCGTCCTGCCGTGAAAGAAATCTTCCCGTCGTCGTATCTGGCGGTGCCGCTGGAAAGCGCGATCCGTCAGCGATTCGGACTGGGGATCTGGCCTCCACCACGAATGATCGCCTACTACGATATGTGCGTCGCCTACTGCGGCGGGATTATGACTTTCCTGACGAGGCTGGACGTGTACCTTTCGGGATTCGCACCGTGTACAGCATCGAAAACGCTCGCTACCCTTGGTCCGACGGCTCAGTCCGCGAAGATCCGGAGCCGGGGCACGAACTGCGGCTCAATTGCGACACAGGTTTCGGTTCCGCCGTCGCCGTGACCGGAGCTTTCGGCTTCGCCACCGCCGCCGCCGCCGTCGAGATCATCCTCTCTCGCCCCTGAGACCCGGTAGTGGCTCGGGCGATAGAAAGCATCAGAGCGGACACTGAAGCCCGATCAACAATCTTTATCTGTCAGTCAATTTGCAAGAGTCACTCGGACGTAGTAGTAGCCTGCGTTACTCTGATATATCTCGACGAGAGCGAGTGGATAGCCATTCTTGATGGCGGAATAGAATCCTGGACTAGCCCAGCCCCGCTCGAGAAGCTTTTCCAGAGCTTCGCGATTGGAATAGCTGTGAAAAAAGGAATCATTTTGATCCAGCACATCACGGTTTCTGCCACGATGGAAGTTGGCTCGATCCTGGCGGAGAATAGCAGCGGCTGATTGAAGTCGCTGGCCACGACTGTTGTATTTGTCCGCTTTAGAGATTTGAGCAACGTAGCTGTCAATGAGGATATCCGCCTGAACAAAACTCGCAGCCGCAAAGAACAGAACGATGAGAGTGAGGAATTTGATGAATTTCATGAGTGTCTCGGTTGTTCCAATGATGGAAGGAATGATGCCATCCTGTCACGCGAATCTCATCACGCCTCTGAAATTGCTTACGCTCACGAAAATGGGAAAGATACGCCGTATTCTTCGAATTAGCATCCCAGATTATCGTACCAAGGATAGCTCAGATACTTCTCCGCATAAGCCGACAGAATTTGACCTGATTTCTTTGCGTAGATCGGATCTCCTGTGATCTAATATACCACCCAAAAATCGCGCACTTCTCCTGCCAGGCGTCCGTTCTCACGCATGATAACGTTCCCATCAAAATCGAGCATCACCACGTTCGGATCGCCTCGAAGAATATGAGGTCCAACAGAGCAGATATGCTCCCACTCCCATTCTCCGACTTGCTTTCCCTGTTTTAAATTACGAGCATGTTCCGGGCAGACGTAGTTATGGCTCCAGTTCCCGCCTCTCGGTGGTAGCTTCGCCTCGTTTTGCAAAAGCTCATCTGCCGCATTCTTCTACCGTTTCCAGTGCTGAGTCCATTCTTTCATCTAGACTTTCTCTCGCAGAAGATTGATCTCCTCTGCATTGAACATCAGTTCAGCCTAGGGTGGGAGCGGCGTTACATCTGTCCGAGGGTATTTCCGGCAATGACAATGATCACAAATCCGCAAACAATCGTGGTCAGCAGAAGAAATCGGGATCTCATGACAAAGGTTAGTCGAGGACTCACGAGCCTACTCACAGTTTCGCAAGCCCGCATCCGTGCAATGAAGCAAGACGGGGAGCTATCGTGTTCAATCCTAACGGACGACTACCCGAAAAATTTCTGCGGGATCTGTGCTCTCCGGTTGGACTGCGAGAAGCCAGCTCTTTCCTTTGGCGCTGATCTGTAATCCGACTGCCTCAGAAGCGGGCTTGTCTGTAGGGTGATTCATCGGAGTCGTCTCTAGTTCAATCGCTTCACCATCGAGCGAAACAGCCCAAAGATACGCAGTCGACGCTGTTTCACGCCTTATTAATAGTGCAGGAACTCGATCCACCGTGCTCTCTCCGGGGCCGTCACCTGTGATGACTTCAGTAGGCTCTCCGCCCATCGCTACGACCCGTGTCTTTCCGCCGTCAGCGGTTTTCAGCACAGCATCGAATCCCCTACTCCCATCGTGGCGAACCATCTTTTGAAATTGCTGATAGGCAGGTTGATCCGGCACCGGCCAATTGCTTCCCTGTGGTCGCTTCGTCCACTCACCGGCAAAGTGACAAGCCAGATCCATCTTATGTTTCTCCTCTGTCCGAACTTGATCTACGACGACAATGACGGTCGGATCGAGTAGTGCTACTGTTCTGTAGTGCTTCACTCCAGGATAGATGGCTCCGGCTTCAGTGATGGAATAGTCAACCCCGGATTGATTGCCGAAGGCGACGCTTCTTCCGGTGGCTTTTTCCTGATCTCGCTCATCGATCACCAAGACGTTGTGCGCGATGCTGTTCTTATCCCAGATTTTGTGCAGAGGCGAGCTGTAGAGGTGCATGCCCGAATCCGGCATCAGCACTAGTCCGCGAGAGTAGAGAATGAAATGATTCTTGTCATAGTGTCCGTGGGATCCTCCGTGAGGACCGTATTTAAGGCACAGCCAAGTCGCATCGCGCCCCGTGCCCTGCTCGAGAATCGCGTATCCGGAGGAAACACTGTTCCGCGATCCGAATTCGACAGCCCCATTCTCTGGAGGAAAACTTGAGACACCGAACCACAGAGCCAAATTCCCGCTTCGCTTCGCATTCCGAAGCAGCAGCAGATAATCGGGGGCACGCCACTTGGCGTAGGCGAGATCGTAATAGTCGGCCATGCCACTCAGATTGACCCGAGTGCTGTCATTGAAGTTTGGCAAGACTAGGTTCGGCATCGCGAGATGAAGAGGCACATCGAACATGCTGCGGAGCTTGTCCTGAAACAGATCGACGCCGTGGTGACTTGCTGCCACCATTAGAGGCCACATGCCCATTAAGGTATATGAGTGGTAGCTGCTGCTGCCTTCATACCACATCCCATCCGGATTGATTCCCTGCTCCAACTGCTGCCTCATGCCATTTTCGGGATCGTCCAAGGCGAAAGTGATCCATTCCTGATCTCCCAGAAGATAGCCAGCCAGCCCGATGGCAGAGTCGTGCCAGCACTGGATATTGTGAATTTTTCCCTTGTTCGGGAGAATCACGTCAGATACGGCAGGCCGAATGAGCTGAGTCTCAATCCGCTTCTGTAGCTCAGGATCGAGCGTCCGCCAGACTAGATCCGCACCCTGCAGCAGCGGAATTAGCCAAGAAGCCTCCGACAGATGAGAAGCGGCGACGCGACCTCCTTTTCCCTTCTGATAATTTCCCAAATGGTCGTGCCACGGATAGCTCAAGTATTTCTCGGCATAAGCATCTAGGATTTTGCCCGCTTTCTTTGCATAATCTATTTTGCCCGTCACCTGCCAGGCAACCCCCAGATCACGAATCCAACGAGCCCGACTATCGTGCTCGTTCATCATCGCATTCCCATCAAAATCGAGTGTTACTTGGCTCGGATCGCCACGCAGAATATGTGGACCTACGGGACAGGAGTGCTCCCATTCCCATTCGCCAATCTGCTTCACACGCTTTAGAGCGCGGGCATGTTCAGGACAGACGTAGTTATGACTCCAATTGCCGCCTCGGGGAGGAAGCTCTACTTCGGTGTGAAGGAGTTGATCCAAGGGCTTGACATACTCCTGCCAGCTCTTTCCCCACTCTCCGGATCGAATCTTCTGCTGCAGAGCACTGATCTCCTCTGCATTGAGTAGCAGTCCCGACTGCGGTGGGGCAGTCTGTGATGTCTGGGCAAAAGCATGGTTCGCCCCCGCAAACAACAAGGCGATAGAGAAACAAAGGGTAAAAAAGGAAAGGGATCTGGTCATGACGAATGGGAAGGGGGGCACTCACGCTCTTTCTCACATCCCTTCAAGCCACATGTTCACGCTGTCACTCTGAGCCACACGGAAAAATAGAGTTCAGCAGGTCACATTTTCTTCGATCCAGCTTTCTTCTGGGCGACTTTGCGAGCGCACAAGGGCGCTGCAATCGCACTGAGCGTCTTCTTTGTACACGAAACACGAACCGAACCACCGCCTTCGTCTCAGTCTAATTCTCAAAAATTTCCCTTGTTCCGCGATTGACAGAAACCAGTGCTCACGCGAGACTACCGGCCCGTTTATAAACGCCTCGGTAGCTCAGCGGTAGAGCAGTTGACTCTTAATCAATTGGTCCTAGGTTCAAATCCTAGTCGGGGTATAATCCTAGTCGGGGTATCTCTTGTGAACAAAGGAATTACGAGAAAATTTCCATACACAGTAATGGATCGAATCGGTCATCGGCACGGTCAAGAGAGAACAGATTCGGGACTATCAGTTCGCAGGTCATTCCGAGGCCCACGTAGTCCTCTTTGACTACATCGAATCCTTTTACAACCGGAAGCGCATCCATTCGGATCTTGGATACGAAATCCCGGCAGCACTCGACCTTCACCCCAGCACAGAAATTCAAACCCTACCGGTCCAAAAATGAGTTGCCTCTCAATAGGGAGCGGTCTCGGTTAGGCGCATACTGCTCACGGTGGGTTGAAGGTGAAGTTCAGGAAAAGGGATGGAAAGAGAATGCAGGCATCCTGCCGATCTTCTCAATCAAACGCTCGCGTTCGTTGTCGGTTTCATTCCGCACGTCGGAAAATTATCGAATCAATCGCCCTTCTCTGATCGATGAATTTTCACATCCGCCGGTCGAATTGTTCCCTCGGCAGTTTCTTCTCGCAGTCGCAACTGACCGCAAGCTGCCGCAATATCGTGACCTTTTTCCCGTCGAAGCGTTGCCGACGCACCCGCACGAGTGAGGACGCGCAAGAAGGCGTCCTGCTGTCGCTCAGAGGGACGCTTCCAGAGCAGGCCTTCGACTGTGTTATAGGGAATGAGATTGACTTTCGCATCCAGACTCTTCGCCCGTCGTGCGAGAATCGCAGCTTGCTCCAGCGAATCATTCACCCCTTCGATCAGAATATACTCGAAGGTGATCTTCTGCGCTTTCTTTGATCGCCATATTGCCAGTGCTTCGAAGAGACGGGCGAGGGGATACATCTGATTCACAGGCATGATCTGATCACGCACTTCGTCAGTGGCTCCATGCAGGGAGACGGCGAGCCGGATTTGGATGGGGATTTCAGCTAATTTCTCGATCTGCGGAGCCAATCCGCTGGTCGAGAGAGTCATGTGCCGAGCACCGATTCCGAGCCCCCAGGGTGCATTGAGAATTTCGATCGCCTTGGTCACTCGAGTGAGATTGGCCAGTGGTTCACCCATGCCCATGAAGACGACATTACGGATCGATTCTCCCGATTCCTCCTCGACAGCCATCGCCTGTCCGACAATTTCTTCTGGCTCGAGATTGCGCGTGAAGCCCGCTAGTCCGCTGGCGCAAAATTTGCATCCGTAGGCGCAGCCGACTTGGCTGGAGACGCAGAGCGTGACGCGATCACTCTGTGCACCATCGAAGTGAACGCTAGCCGGGATCTTTACAGTCTCAACCAAGCGATGGTCGACTAGCCGCAGGAGATACTTTCTGGTGGTATCGGCCGAACCTTCGATTCGGACGAGCGGAGGGCGTTGGATGGAAAAAGAGCTGATTAACTTCTCGCGCAGAGGCAGGGAGAGGTTCGTCATCTCGTCCCATGATTTGGCTCGTTTCGCGTAGAGCCAGTCGACAATCTGTTGTGCCCGAAAGCGATTTTCACCGTTCGTGACGGTCCAGTCAACCCAGTCGTCGAGCGACAGGGCGAAAGCAGAGCGTAGCGAGGAGGATGCCGTCATTGAGGATGGTGATCAGAAGAGAAAGAAATCACGGATCTAACGCATGGTCAGCCTAAATTTGAGGAATAAATATATTTTAGATATTAAAATTATAAATAAATCTTTGAAATTTGGTAAATTTATCGTAATATTGCAATTATGGGAAAGTTAGCCATTAAATTACTTATTGCATTTGTCGGAGTCGGTATCGCATCGATCTCTGAGCCAGTCGTCGCCGGGACCAGCTTCCGTATGAGTTCTAAGTCACCAGTGGCGGCCCCAGCACCGTCATATCGCGGGTATGTATTCGGTTATGGCGGCGGAGTTTTCGGAAATAACTGGTCGAATATCGGGGCCTTTGATCTATCATCCTATAATTGGAGAGCCCACTGTCCGCCAGATATGGTTTCATTTCCTGGTCTTGATCCGACTCATGTGCCCATGGACTGGGAGACGGAAGGGGGCTGGACTCTCGGGGGCGGTATCGGGGCGTATTCCGGATTTTTAGGTGGTAGCCGCTTCGAGTTGGAAGGCTCTTATCTGACCAACGACGTGCATCGTCTATCATACGCCGGGATAGAGCTGCCTGCGAATTTTAGCCTGAATACGAAGACTGCGATGGTGAATTTCCTGAAGGAAGTTCCCTTCGAGCATGCAACGGGTTACTTCGGTGGTGGTGTCGGTTGGGGCTGGACCAGCATGGAAGGTGACATTGATACGATCATGTATGATGACAGTGATTCTGGATTCGCCTGGCAGTTGATCGCCGGTATTGACATCCCGATTACGGAGCGACTGGCCCTCTTCATGCAGTATCGCTATCTCGTCCTTAGCGAAACTTCCTTCACGACGAACTTCGGCGATTTCACGACTGTTTCGAGTGATAAGCCCGACAGTCACTCTGTTCTGATTGGTGCCCGAGTTTCATTCTGATCGACTTTGAGCGAGAAATTCCGAGAAATTCTCCCGGAATTGATCTAAACCGCACATTCTTTTTCCTCCTGATGGCCCTGTCTGCGGATTGTCCGTGGACAGGGCCGCTGCTTTATCGTTCACTGTCCCTGTCGTGAACTATCAGGACTCCATCGCATGGCTTTACGGGACGCAACAGTTTGGAATCAAGCTGGGCTTGGAGAATATGTATCGCCTCCTCTGGACGGTGGGAGTGAATCCCGAGTCACCCGGACCACAAATCTTTCACGTGGCGGGGACGAACGGGAAAGGATCGGTCTGTGCGGTGGCGGAGCGCATTCTGCGTGACGGCGGGGTCAAAACCGGGCTATTTACCTCGCCTCACCTCGTGAGCTATCGCGAGCGAATCCGCGTGAGTGGAATCGCTATTCCCGAAGAAGCGGTTGCGTCTGGACTCTCGCACCTGCGCGAACTCGTCTCGGATTGGGAAAATCATCCGACATTCTTTGAACTCAGCCTCGCTCTGGCGATGCGGTATTTTCTCGATCAGGGATGTGAAGTGGTGATTCTGGAGACGGGAATGGGAGGGAGGCTGGATGCTACAAATGCGCTCCGATCGAATGTCAGCGCGATCACCTCGATCTCGCTCGATCATCAGCAATGGCTGGGGGATACTGTGCGCAAAGTGGCAGTGGAAAAGGCAGGGATACTTAAGCATGATACGACTGTGATTATCGGAGATCTTTGTCCCGATGCTCGTGATGTGATCGGTCGTCGTGCCTTGATGCTGAAAATTCCCTGCATTGAAGCTCACGGGCTGCCAGACGACTGGACGACGGGACTGAAAGGGCCGCATCAGAGCGAAAATGCAGCCGTCGCAGTGGAGGCAGCTTGCCGTCTGGAGGGTGATCGACTCACGGAGGAGGGAATCCGTCAGTCCGTCGCGCAGACAACTTGGCCGGGCCGCTTTCAGGTACTCGATGATGGCATGGTTTTGGATGGAGCGCACAATCCAGGAGCCGCAAAGGTGTTGCGGGAAGCTTGGAAGGCGGAATACGGAGATGAGAAGGCGCACCTCGTCTTCGGTGCTGTCACGGGAAAGGATGTCGTGGGGATTCTTCGAGAATTGCTCCCAGTCATTGACTCTGTACATCTTGTGCCTGTTCACTCCGCACGGGCGCTTCCTCTGGAGGAAATGCGCCAGTTTCTCGCCGAGGCAGGAGGCGCGAATCTGCCTGCGTCCGAATCGGAATCTCTACAGGCGGCCCTGACACAGGCTCGTGAGCGATCCACAGCGTCGGGAGGGAGAGTTCTGGTCGCTGGATCGCTCTTTCTCGTCGGCGAGGTATTGTCTCATGTGACCGGTGGTACCTTCGAACCCAGCCTGCAGTAACCATCTTCCATACTTTCCATGAATTATCTCGACAACAACGCCACCACATGTATCGCTCCAGAAGTCCTGGAGGCCATGCTGCCTTGGTTGAGAGAGTTCTACGGTAACGCCTCCGCCGGATATCGCTTTGGGAAAAAGGCTCGTAAAGCCATCGACGAAGCACGGGAGAAAGTCGCAGCGCTCCTCGGGGCGCTCCCAGAAGAGATCGTCTTCACCAGCGGCGGGACAGAATCCAATAACACCGCCATTCATTCGGCGCTAGAGCTCCGCCCGGAGCGACGAGGGCTGCTCTGTTCCGATGTGGAACACAGTGCCGTCGTGGATGTGCTGAAACACTGTGAGTCGAGAGGGTATCAATTAAAACGAAACCCTGTTGACTCACAAGGATGGCTCGATCTAGAGACCTGGAAGGAAGCGGTCGCGACGGGTGATCTAGCTATCGCCTGCCTGATATGGGCGAATAACGAAACCGGTGTGATCAGTCCGCTCGCCGAAGCTGCGAAGATCGCCGCTCAGCACGATGTCTTCTTCCATGCCGACGCAGTTCAGGCTGTCGGAAAAATTCCTGTGAGGGTGGCTGATCTTCCACTGCACACACTTTCGATGTCGGCGCACAAAATTCACGGACCAAAGGGAATCGGTGCTTTATGGATCAATCGTCGTGCTCGCTTTGCGCCACAGTCCATCGGTGGTGGACAGGAGTCCGGTCGTCGCTCTGGCACTGAGAATGTTCCCGGCATCGTCGGTCTGGGCGTCGCTGCTGAACTCGCGATCACGGCGGTGGAGAATCGAGAAAAGATCGCTCGTCTGCGGGATCGCTTTGAACGCGGGGTCCTAGAAGCTGTCGAGGGTTGCCAGGTCAACGGTGATCCGCTCAATCGTCTGCCCAATACCAGCAATCTCTATTTTCCCGGAATCGATGCCGAGGGCTTGCTGATCCTGCTCGACAATGCCGGCGTCTGTTGCTCTCCTGGTTCCGCGTGTAGTACGGGTCAGATGAAACCGAGCCGCATCCTGCTGGCAATGGGGCTGCCCTCAGCACGAGCACGCAGTAGTGTTCGGTTTTCCATTTCCCGCTATACGACCGAGGAGGAAATCGACCAAGGGATTCACGCAGTCGCCCAAGCTTCGCAGAAGCTGCGTATCGTCATGGGGAATCGCTGAGAGACCCCAGAGGCCGATCATCGGAAGGATTAGCGGTTGACCATCCCATCCTTTGCGCGGAACCTACGCGCTCATCACTCAGAAACAGAATCGAAAGAGATGTCAGCAAAAATCTATACAGACAATGATGCCGATCTGAGCGCGTTGCAGGGCAAAACCTGCGCCGTCATCGGATTCGGATCTCAGGGACATGCACACGCATTGAATCTCAAGGACAGTGGAGTCAAGGTCATCATCGGCCTCTACCCTTCCAGTAAATCTCGCAAGGATGCTGCGGATTACGGCTTCGAGGTCATGGACACAGCCGATGCAGTGAAGGCCTCCGATGTCATTTTCATCGCTACGCCAGATACGAAGATTCCTGCCATCTACGAGGCCGATATTCTCCCGAATCTACGCGCTGGCCAAACTCTGCTGTTCAGTCACGGATTCGCCGTGCATTTCGGCACCGTCACTCCGCCTGACTTCGTCAATGTGATCATGGTCGCTCCGAAGGGTCCTGGCCACATCGTGCGACGCCAGTTCGTCGAGGGTAAGGGCGTACCCAGCCTGATCGCGATTCACCAAAATCCGGGAGGAAATGGTAAGGAGATCGCGTTGGCTTGGGCGAAAGGGATCGGCGCGACTCGTGCCGGAGTCTTTGAGACAAGCTTTAAGGAAGAGACCGAGACCGATCTCTTCGGTGAGCAGACCGTGCTCTGCGGTGGTGTGAGTCAATTGGTCACTGCTGCTTTCGAGACGCTGGTCGAGGCTGGTTATCAGCCGGAAATGGCTTATTTCGAGTGTTTGCACGAGTTGAAACTGACCGTCGATCTGATCAACGAATCTGGTATCTCCGGGATGCGTTTCTCCATCTCAGAAACCGCCGAGTGGGGCGATCTGACCGTCGGACCGACCATCGTCGACGCCTCGGTGAAGGAGCGGATGAAAAAAGCGCTCGGAAATATTCAGTCCGGGGAATTCGCTAAGAAGTGGATCGCTGAAGCGACAGGTGGCGAAGCTGAACTCAATCGCCTGCGCGAGGCTGGCAAGAAGCATCCCATCGAGGAAGTCGGCGCTCGACTTCGCAGCGTGATGCCTTGGCTGAGAAAGCGTAGCACCGGTGGGACGCAAGCTTCCTACGGAGACTGATCGATCTGGTCATCCTTTTTTCAAAACGCCGATTCGGAGAGCCGAGTCGGCGTTTTTTGTGATTTCGTCACTTGCGGCAGGCATAGAATAATTGTTCGCATCCCTGAAAAATCACCCTAAACTCCGACGATGGAGCAGACAAAAGCATCGGTAGAGACATGGGAGAGGGAGCCGATTCCCGCCCTACATCCCTTCGCAGGCGCGAGACTGTCTGTCTTTCTCCGCCATGTTCTATTGACTCCGAATCTCGATTCTCGCACTCGTTACCAGAGGTTGATTGCTTGGCTGGCGCAGGGAGCGAGGATCCCGTATACAATCGCCGAATCTCTGCGGCATGATCGTGCGATTCGGCGTCAGGCACTTTCAGCACCTCCAGTCTTCCTGATCGGCCACTGGCGCAGCGGCACCACGCATCTGCATAATCTGATGAGTCGAGACCCACAGTTCGGTTTCCTGACTTTTTCCGATACGGCGCTACCCCTGAATATGCTGGGTCCTATCGTACCCGCCGCAAAGCGTCTGATCGAGAAGGTGCTGCCTAAAACCCGAGGCTATGATGAGGTAAAGCTGGATCTGGATGAGCCTCAGGAGGAGGAGATGGGACTGGGGAATCTTCAAGCGTATGGATACTACGGAGTGTATCATTTCCCTTGCGACATGGATGGACAGCGAGACCGATCCATGTTCTTCGAAGATCTTTCACCGAAAGAAATTCGCTGCTTTCGCGACAACTACGAGTTTCTGATCAGAAAAACGGCGTATGTGAAACAGGGACGTCGCCTGCTTTTCAAAAATCCACCCTCCACGACACGGATGGAACTGATTCTGTCGATTTTTCCCGATGCGAAATTCCTTCATATTGTGCGCAATCCCTGGCCCGTATTCGCTTCGACCTGCCGTAAGTTTCCTCGATTGTATCACGCCTTCGCCTGGCAATCGTCTCACGATACCGATGTGCCAAAATTCGTCTTGGATACTTATGAGAAGGTGATGAAACGCCATCTGGAAGATCGCTCGCGTCTCGCTCTGCCGGAAAACCAGTATGCGGAGACTTCTTACGAGCGTATCCTCGCATCTCCCGTGGACGAACTGCGTCGTCTGTATCAGCAGCTCGAGATCGATTGGACGGACGAGGGAGAGAGCAGTATTCGCTCTTATGTATCCTCCATCCGAGATTACGCTGGGAATGTCCATTGCATTGAGCCTGAGCACGCAGAGGTGATTCAGTCTCGGTGGCGATTCGCCTTTGAGCAGTGGGGCTATGAGATGGCTCCTCCCGCAGAGATTGCTATCAAATGACGGAAGCTAGGCACCCAGAATCAGGGAGACACTTGCTCTTCGTAGCGGGGGAGATCAGTGGGGATGCCCACGCAGCCGGAGTCATGCGCGAACTTTCGGTGGATGGATCGTGGAGTTTCGGAGGGCTAGGCGGACCGCAAATGCAGGCGATCACAGGAGCAGTGGAAAACTGGCTGGATGAAGCAGCAGTCCTCGGTCTGTGGGAGGTGTTGGTGAAATATGGATACTTTTGTCAAAAAATGGAGGCGATGGTCTCCCGAGTATTGGGTGAGAAACCGGATGGAGTGGTGATGGTGGACTATCCTGGTTTCAATCTTCGCCTTGCCAAGCGTCTCCGCCAAGCGGGTTACGCTGGGAAACTGATCTACTACATCAGCCCTCAGGTATGGGCGTGGAAGCGAGGGCGGATTCGTACGATGGCTGCTCTGCTGGACCGAATGATCTGCATTTTTCCTTTCGAGGTCGATCTTTACGTTTCTTCGGGTTTGTCAGCGGTGGATGCAGGGCATCCGCTGGTGGATGCTCTGGAGGAACTGCGGAGTCGAGAGATTCCGAGAGAAGAGAATCTGGTCGCTTTGCTGCCCGGGTCTCGTGAAAGAGAGGTATCTTCTTTGTTTCCGATCATGCTGGGAGCAGCCAGAATCCTAGCGGAAAAGCACTCTCAACTCCGCTTTTCCACGATCGGAGCCACGCCACCTCTGACGGAGAAAATTCGGCAGATGATTCGGGAGGCTGGTCTGGAATCGGTATTTGAAGTAGGGAACTCTTCAGCACGAGAGATTATGTGTCGAGCGACTGTTGGGGCGGTGGCCTCGGGGACAGCGACGCTGGAAGCTGCCTGTCTGGGCCTGCCCTATTGCCTAGTGTATAAAGTTGCCTGGCTCACGGCGATTGCTGCTCGTTTCCTGATGTCCGTGCGCTATCTTGGGATTGTGAATGTGATCGCTGATCGGGAAATCGTGCGTGAGTTGCTCCAGGAGAATGCGACTCAGGCGTCCATTGCTGCGGAACTCGAGCGGCTGCTCTCTCGTCCAGAAGAGCGAGAGCAGTTGCGACGTGATCTCGCAGGAACTGTATCGAAATTGGGTCAAGGCGGTGCTTATCGGAGAGCTGCGGAAGTGATCGCTGGAGCCTGGGACTCGAAGGGTAAGGAAAAAGGAGGTCTCGAATGAAGCGGGAAGGCACCTTGATTCGCTTTCTTCTGATTGCGTGTCCTGTCGGGCTGTTTTTGTCAGTAGCGATTGCTCTGGCAATGATCTATCGCAGTCATCTGGAGGCTCCACTGGATCCTAACGAGACGATACGTCTCGAGACGGCAGCCTTTAAGCGCCGTCCCATCGATCGAGAGATTCTGACTCGCAACATTGATCTGCTGGCGAATCAGATCGGAGAACGAAATTCCGCTCGCTCTGATTCTCAGCAGAAAACTGCCCTCTGGTTGGAATCAACATTGGGGACGGGAGGAATCGGATACTTCGTCGAGCGCGATATCTTCGAGACGAAAGAGGGTGATCAACGAAATATCATCGCCGAGCTGCCAGGACGTAGGCGCCGCTCGGAGATCGTGCTGGTGACGGCATACTATGACTCGCTTTCTGGCTCGCCGGGTGCGAATTGCGGAGGCTCCGGAGTGGCTGCTCTCATCGCTCTCGCTCGTGCCTATGCCGGAGATCCGCAGGAGAGAACCGTGCGCTTTGCCTTTTTTGCGAACGGTGCGACTTCTCGAGGTGGCGTGGACGTGAGCGGTGCCTCGGCTTATGCAGAACGCTGCCTACGACGGGAGGAGAATGTGGTGCTGGTGCTCTCTGTGGAGAGTCTCGGATGGTACAGTGCCGCAGATTCGTCACAGCAAACTCCTGCCGGATTAACTCCCGTGTTTCCCAAAAAGGGAGATTTTCTCGCCTTTCTCGGCAGCGTCGGATCGGAGTATGCCGTTGATTCAGCAGAGTCTGCCTTCACCCATACATCGTCCATTCCGGTGCAGACGAGAACATTATCGGACGAAATGATCAGCTTAGGAAGCATTGGTCTTCAAGCCTTCTCCCAGTGGAAGCTACCGGTCGTGTCTGTAACGGACACCGGGTTCCTTCGTCGAAACGATGGAGCTGAGGGTGGAGATACCCCGGAAAAGATCGATCTGGGAAATCTGGAGGACGCCACGCTAGGACTGGAAGCGATCTTACGCGCCTGGGCGAATCCATGAGTCACGGAAAGTAAGCGCGAAGCTCAATCCGCCTTGATCCTTCCCGCCCCATCAGCGAAGCTCCCGCATGTCTGCCCATTCCCATTCCGTCCGAATTCGCGAGGTCTCTCTCCACTTTCTCCCGATCGAAATGCGGGTGCCTCTGAAGTTTGGTGCTCAGGTCGTGGACTCGATCACTTGTGCGCGAGTCCGCGTGGTAGTCGAGGGCGCAAATGGAAAAACGGCAACGGGTTGGGGAGAGACTCCACTAGCTGTCGCCTGGGTTTGGCCGAGTGCTCTGACGTATGAAGATCGTCATGGGGCCTTGAAGGACTTCACGCTCGTGATCGCCCGAGATCTCGTCGCTTCCTCTGGTAGCGGCCATGCGATGGAAATTGGTCACGATTATATCGAACATCGCTTGAGCACTTTGCAGGACGACTTTAATCGCGGGCGCACGTCCGACGCCGCTCTACCTCATCTAGCGGCACTGGTTTGCTTTTCGCCCTTCGACATCGCTGTCCATGATGCCTACGGAAAAATGCACGACCGCCCTACTTATGCTACCTACGGTCCGGACTTTCTCTCCCGTGATCTCTCCGACTTTCTCGAAGGCGATGAGACTTTCCGAGGTAGGTATCCAACTGATTTCTTGGTGTCGAATCCCAAGTATCGCCTCCCAGTCTGGCACCTCGTCGGAGGATTGGATGCCCTAGAGAGCGACGATCTTACAGGCAATGAACCGGATGACGGCTACCCTGTGACCTTGCGTGACTGGATACGCGAGGATGGACTCGACTGCCTGAAGATCAAGCTGCGAGGAAACGATCTCTCTTGGGATTACCACAGACTACTGAAAATCGGAGAAATCGCCCGTGAGATGAATGTGACGTGGCTCACTACCGATTTCAACTGCACTGTGACTGATCCCGACTACGTTACTGAGATCCTCGACTGCCTGAAGAGTGATGATCCCGTCACTTGGCAAAAGATCCTCTATGTCGAACAGCCCTTCCCCTACGATTTGGAGGCGCATCGTATCGACGTTCACAGTGTCAGTTCACGCAAGCCACTCTTCATGGATGAAAGCGCCCACGATTGGCGTTTTGTGCGTTTGGGGCAGGAACTCGGCTGGAGTGGAGTCGCCCTGAAAACGTGCAAGACACAAACTGGAGCACTGCTTAGCCTTTGCTGGGCGAAAGCACATGGCATGACCCTGATGGTGCAGGATCTCACCAATCCCATGCTGGCTCAGATTCCGCATTTCCTTCTCGCCGTCTATGCTGAGACCATTATGGGGGTTGAATCCAATGCGATGCAGTACTACCCAGAAGCAAGCGACGCCGAGCGCAGAATCCATCCCAGACTGTATCGCCGACAAGATGGCGTCCTAGATGGATTGAGCCTGTCCGGGGGAGGCTTCGGATATCGAGTTGATGAGATCAAGCGGGACTTGCCGCCCGCTGTGAATTGATGGGACTCTATGAGAAGCTTCCAATCAACCCGACCAGTGACTAAACGGCGATGGTCGGATATGCGAGAAGAATGTAACTCTAAAGCTGCGATCTAAAGAAATCTGATTCTGCCATCCTCACGCCTGCGGATATTCAAACCGTCCAAGACAAACTAAGTTCCAGACCCCGAAAATGCCTTGATTATCGGCTCCCTCCGATGACATAATTTTCGCTCCGATTGCGTTAGCTGCTTGAATCTACGCTTCCAAAGCGTTGCCCATGAGAGGACCAGACAGGTCTTTTGCATCACTGCCGAGCGACGACAGCGATACAAAGACGCATAGGCGAATCAGGTGCAATGCGGTCAGAGTGGGCACACTCCTCACCTCACACGTCGCCAATAGCTGATCTGTGAGATCACATGCTGGAACTTCCGCTGTGTTTCACGGATGACGAAGGGCTGCTCGTCCACTCCTCCCACTTGCTCGAAGTGTGCGGAGAGGTGCTCGCGTATGCCGTCTAGAGTGGTGATATTCTCGCCGTCTCGCTTGAATCCGCCCAGCCAGTGCTCGCGGGGGGTGTGCTCGACCATCCAGGTGCCAGGGGTCGCGATCATCAGGACTCCGCCTAGGGTCATACGCTCGTGAATACTGTCGAGGAATTTTGCAGGTTCGTAGAGCCGATCCACGAGATTTGCAGCGAGGACGAAGTCGTAGTCGCCGAACTGTGGCTTGAGGTTACAGGCGTCAGCCTGAAAAAATTCTACTTTAGCCCCCAGCCCGTCGAGTCCGAGCTCTTTCAACGTCATCTCGTGCAATTCCGTTAATTCGCCTTCCATCGCTCGCAAGTAGCGGAGAGGCTCTCCCTGTGCCAGTGTGACTCCGTGGCGAATGAAGCGGGCGGAGAAGTCGAGACCAGTGACGAAATCAAAGTAACGCGCAAGTTCGAAGGTCGCCCGTCCGGAGGCGCAGCCGATGTCCAGAGCACGCGCCCGTGCGCCCTCGTTTCCGAGAGCTTTCATCGCCCTCTCCACGATCGCGTGAGAGAAATTCTCAACGCCGAAGTAGTTGGCCCCGTAGTGGAGCTCTGCATACTCAGAAAGCAGCCTGTCAGTCTCATAGTGTGACGGCGGCGGCGGGGTATGACTAGAGACGATGTAACGGAATCCACAGTGTTGGAAGAAGTGTCGACGGAAGGCGTAGCGCGAATCTGGTTCAGCCTCGTTGCCCCCGGAAATCCACGATCCACCCTTCATGATCGCATGACGATCATCGTAAGTCGGGGTGGTGAAGTCGTCGTAGTAGGGATGGATCTCGAAGTTGTTATAGGGATAGATCGGAGTCTCCGTCCACTGCCACACGTTGCCGACGATACTGCAGAAGGCTCCGTGAGGGAATGTGTCCACAGGAGTGGAGGAGGCTCCGTGATCGAGGTAGAGATTCGCATCGTCGCCGTATTGGTATCCGCTCGCCTCCAGCATGCGCCTCCACTCGTCTTCGCTGGGCAGGCGAATGGGTTGACCTGTCTGAGCCGATTTCCATCGACAAAAAGCGCGTGCCTCGTGCGCGTTGACCTCCACCGGCCAATTCCACGGCATATCCACCACTCCCGTCAGCAGACGCAGTCCCCAGTCCTGTCCATCCTCCACCCAGAATTCGGGGTGGCTGACTTTGCTATAATCTAGCCATTCCGCACCTTCCTCGTCCCAGTATTTCTTTTTCTCGTAGCCGCCGGCTTTCACGAATCCTAGGTACTCACCATTGCTCACCAGTAGACGCGAGGCCTGGAAGGCGGGAACTTCGGCCTCATGCGATCCGAATTCGTTATCCCACCCGTAGAGTATGGTGTCGTCCTTACTGCGACCCAATGAAACGGCTCCGCTCGGAATCTCGACATAACTGTTCTCCGGAGCTGCTCCGGACGAGTGATTCGGCTGCCAGTCTGGATGCGGTTGGATGTATTCGAGTCTCTGCTGGCGGATGAGTACGGAGGAGGTCTCGACATGGATTCTCTCGTGCTCGATTCCCATTACGATCCCCCACCAAGGATGCGTCCAGTTCACAGGTAGCGTCAGCGGAGCATGATCGATGATGTCGGTGACGATGCGTCTGACTTCGTCACGATAGGCCTGCACTTCCTCGATCTCTGGCCAGTCATAGTGGGCGTCGTTCAGATCATCCCAGCTCATCTCATCCACACCTACGGCAAAAATGGACTCTAAGTGCGGATTCAGCCGATTCTCGACTAAGCGAGCGAGGATCAGCTTGTTGATGAAGAAGGTAGCCGTGTGGCCGAAGTAGAAAATCAGCGGGTGACGCAGTGGAATCGCGTGCTCATACCACGCCTCACGACATCCCAGCGTCTGGAATAGAGACTCGTAGCGGTCATACGTGGAAAGAAAGTAGTCCTTTAGGGCGCCCCGGAATTTCGCGGGATCCTTCTCGTCCAGTAGAAGGCGATGCGTGAACTGACGCAATCCTGACGCCTGAACCGATTCTTGTGTGGCTGTGCTTTGCATATCAGATATGGATCAGAGCACAGGGTAGCACCAGAGTCGCTGTCTTTCCCCCAAAAAAGCGGCGTTTTTGTGTGACAAAATCTTTGTAAGGCAAGCAGGGGCAAAGGACGTCAGACCCTGTTGCTCGTATCACTCGACAGGGTCTGATGAAAGCCACGATGCTCGGCACTGACGCGAATGTATTTCTCCGCCCAGTCACGAATCCCGTGCTGTTCGATCTGATCTAGGCGGCGCACGATTCGTCCAGGAGTCCCCATCACGAGCGAACCTGGGGGAATTTCTCGGCCTTTTGGAATCACGGCACCTGCGGCGATGATACTCCGCGCACCGACTCGCGCTCCGTCCATCACGATAGCCCCCATCCCCACCAGCACTTCATCGTCAATTTCACAGGCGTGAATCAGAGCCCGGTGCCCTACCGTGACATAATCCCCGATGATGACACCTTGATCGCTGGCCAGATGAATCACCGTAGCATCCTGAATATTCGTCCCTTCTCCGATCACGATTTCCTGTATATCGGCACGCAAGACACACTGATACCAGACGCTGGACAGTGCTCCGATCCGGACAGCACCCAACACGATAGCTCCGGGCGCGATCCATGCGTTCGAGGCGATTTCAGGAAGGGACGAGAGGTGGGTACAGGTTAGAATTGGGTTCATTTGAGGAAAAAAGCGCGAATTTCCGATAAAATAACGAGAAGAATCGAATTTTGCTCTTGCCAATTGGACATTTATTCCGTATCTGATCGCCAAGAGAGGCTGAATCCGTTGATACACGAAGGCTTCAGGTGATTCTTATCGAGATTTTCGGAAAGCCTCTTCAGCATCCAACACAATAACCAAACCATATTACTGAAATGAACAAGGGAGAACTCATCGACGCAGTTAAAGGAGCACTGGGCGAAGGTGCCACCAAGAAGCAAGCTGAAGACGCCGTGAAGGCAGTCCTCGACTCCATCGCCGCAGGGATCAAAAAGTCCGGCAGTGTTCAACTGATCGGATTCGGGTCCTTCGTGGTCCGGAAGCGCGCCGCTCGTACCGGTCGCAACCCCAAGACTGGCGAATCGATCAAGATCAAGGCATCCAAGACTGTTGGCTTCAAGCCTTCTTCGGCCATCAAGGCTGGTCTCAAGTGAGATCCGAGAATTGATCAATCAATCATTACTCAAGCTTTAAAAAAGCGTGGCAGGTCCTCCTGCCGCGCTTTTTCATTTTTCGGAATTCTGCTGCGACTTGACCTCAGTCACCTCCTTCAGAGAGTCCTTCGGCACCGGAATCGCCTCGCACACATTCCGCCAGCCTGGAAAGTTCCAGCCGTTGGGGAAGTTCTTGCATTGTTCTGGCTTTACGGGATGAATCCGACATTCATTGCCCTCTAGGAAAATACATTCGTGATTCGGTCGCGAGATCAGGGTCAGCCCGGCCCGATTCCGACGGAGCTCAGTGTATTGGTCGATCATTTCCTGCTCGCTGATCCCGAGATAGGCAGCGATCTGCGCGATCTCTTCTTCTGACACAGGAACCTCGCCCGGCCAGCGACAGCAGTTCCCGCAGCGTTGGCACACGTAGTGCATACCCTCCTCCATGTCGTACACAGTGTTCATCCGATAATAGGAATGGGAGCAAATTCCCAAATTTTTCCTGAGCGAGCACTCATCGGGCTGACTGCTCAGTGAGTCAATGCGTAGAAGACGATATTGATTCCGAGAGGATAAGCGTACTTTTCCGAAAATTCCTTGAAATACCAAGGATCGGTTCCTTCCTCCTCCCATCCATCTCCCAAATCGGTGTTGAAACAGATGATCATGCACATGCGACCCTGGTCATCGTGATAGGCGCGATAATGTGGAGTCTCTGATCCCGGTTTGTTCCACTCATAGGTAATCCCTTCCTTCCGTCCCATCAGGGCCATCCCCACAGCGGGGATTTGTGGCTTCATATCCAGATCGAAGACGATGTGAAAGATCGGATGATTCAGCTCGAGCTCCACCCATTCGCGATCAGGGAAAATCTGACGCAGCGCTCGCTCGAAGTTCTTCCACTCGTAAAAACCCCAGAAGTCATCTACCATGATGAATCCACCGTTCAGCATGTAGTCGCGCAGTACTTTTGCATCCTCGTCCGACAGCCAGATGTCCCCCACTTCGATCATGTAAACAAAAGGGTAATGACGGAGTTGCTCCGGATCGACATCGACGATTGCACCCTTCGGATTCACCTGTAGCGAAGTGATCTGTTGCAAGCGATAGGGAAAATTGAGATCGCTTTCCGGGTAGTCGATCAGCCACTTTGACCGCCGTCCCATCCAAGTGCCTGAGTTGTAACGCAGGCGGGCAAAGGTGAAGACGTCATTGGGCAATTCAGCATCGACGTTCCAATTCGGGAATTCCTCATACCGCCCACCACGCCATTCCCGAGGATCTTGAGGAACTTCTCCGTCTTTGATCCCGAAATACGTCGGGCTGACCGTGACTGGCCTGTCCTGGGGATACAAGAGGCCAAAGGCGAGGCAAGCTGCCGTAAAAATGGCGAATCTCAGGATTCGGAGCATGTGATGAGAGTAGCAGTTTTCCGCTAATGCCCATAGGAAAAAATCTCGAGCTTTTGATTGCGTCGGGAGGGGTGGGGGACTTCCAATAAAGTTTTGTCGGAGATTTTTAAATTGGAAGAGATTAGCGCACAAGTAATAGTAGTCGTTTTAATCAAATCTACAGAATGTAATCTCAATCAATCGACTGCATCAAATTCACGACAATCTCTCGTCATTGCGCCTTTCTATCTTCAGACGTACAGTCGTTGCATGACATTCCCTTGTAGCCCGATTCTCGAAATCGACGGTATTCCGTATTTCCGTCGCCTTTGTGATAAAATTCGCCTTCATGCCGCTGGTGAGTTACCGGAAGATTACCACGCCAATCTAGGCAAGGGCTTTGATCTCTCCACCTGCCGCTTTCTCGGGATTGAATACGATCAACTCGTCGAGGTGGTTCGCTCCGGTGCCAGCGATGAGGAGGCCCTGAAGTGGGCGTGTGATCACGGCGTCCAACGTCCTGATTATGAGGTCGACTGGTGGCGACATGCGATGACCTCGCTCGGATTTCGGGACTCGCTGGCTCCGATTCTTACGAAACGCAAGCAGGAGAGTGGACTTGGTGACAGAGGCGACATTTTGACCTTCTTCGACTTCATCGAAGCCGACGAAGGTCGGATCTGATGAACAATTTCTCTTGATAAAGCTTGAATCGACACCGCGAAAACGGTACGCTCCATTCGTCTTCATACAGTTTCTGTGTGATTTATCTCAATTCATTCAATCTCATGAAACTCGCTCTCTCTGTCCTAGTCCTCTCGCTCGCTCTCGTCATTCTTCCCGCCATTCAAGCTGCCGATGAGAAGGCTCCGTCCGCCGACGCATTCTCTCTGATCACCAGCACCCCGGAAGAGGGCTTTCAACTCGCGGTGAAGCTTGCACGCAAAACGGTCAAAACGATCCAGCCAGATGTCGAGGTTCTCCATGCGCAGCGCGATGCCTACTCCAAGGACGCAGGACTACTGATCGAGGCGTCCCAAGTGGTAGCGGTTCATTTTCAAACGATCGCCCAAGCCAACGATTTCTGGCGCGGAAAGTAATCTTTTGATCAACCCTGACCGCCTTACCCCTAGGACTACGGAAGTCGCTCCAGTGGGCGAAGCCTCTGAACAGATATGGCAATCCTGAATCCGATGACCGAGGCAGAGTTGCGATCACTGGATCGCCCGGATCCTGCCCTGCTGCGGCTTTATTTGCTTCAGTCGCTGCTGACAGGACCCGCTTTCGTCATCATTCTACCAATTCTTCTCTTTCGTTATCACACGCTGCGATATCGATTCGATGAAGAGGGTATCCACATGAGCGTGGGCGTGCTCTTTCGTCGCGAGATGAATCTCTCCTACGCTCGGATTCAGGATCTCCATCTTCAGTCCGGCATTTTGCAGCGCTGGTTCGGCTTGGCGAACATTTTGGTGCAAACTGCTTCAGGAAACGCAATGGCAGAAATGGTGATCGAAGGATTCCACGAATCTGAACGTATCCGCGATTACCTCTACAGTCGGATGCGTGGTGCCACTGAAAAAGTAAAGGCGGAGGCAAACGTCGCACCGACGGCTGCTCTCGATTCATCTGCGTCGGTAGATTTATCGCAGAGCCAAGTCGTCGTTGCTCTGCTCCGAGAGATCCAGACGGAACTGCATGGGGTGAGAGAGCAACTAGAGGGCTTCCGCGACAGGGAAAGTCATGAGTGATTTGCTCGTCAGACTTCTGCGCCTCCCCGGAGCACCGGAGGCTCCTCCTGGAGACGAAGGGAGTGTTTTGTGCTTCCGTGCAGCGCCGAATTATCTGCACTATCTTCAGTTTAAGTGGTTCATTGGCGTTTTGATCAGCTTGTTCGGACTGGTGATCATGATTCTGTTTCTAGTCGGATCGCTCCCTCAGGATGAGAGTTATGCGACCTTAATCACGAGTATCGGCACCGGACTATTTGTCCTGTTTATCCTCCAATCCGTCCTTCGACTCGCGCTGGTGAGATTGGATTATCACAACCGCTGGTATCTTGTCACGGATCGCAGCCTGCGAGTTCGCGAAGGAATCCGTGAGGTCAAGGAGACGACCTTCACCTTTGCCAACATCCAGAATTTGACCGTCACTCAGGGCCCCATCCAGCGAATGTTGAAAATCGCCGACCTGCGCGTTGAGACGGCGGGCGGCCGCAGTATCGATGGCCGGGTGACAGTGAATCTCGGCTCTCACATCGCATTTTTCCGAGGAATCGACAAGGTCGAGGAAATCCGCAAGCTCATCAACGACCGTATGGCCCACTTCCGCGATTCGGGCTTGGGTGATCCCGATGATATGGCCTCGCAGCAAAGAGCATCACTCCTGCCAGTCAGCTCCTCCTTTACGAACACTTTGATCGGGCGAGACGAGATTCAAGCCCTGCGTGGAGTTCTGGCTGAAGCGCGGGCATTACGAAAGAGCCTCGAAGATCGCGGGACTCATCGCCCGATCACCTGAGAGTGTCATGCGTAAAGTTTGCAAAGGGCAAAGTTGATTTTTCTCCTCGCCTCGGCCATGCTGCCTATAGCTTATCGCCCTCACACGGGCCGCATCGAATCATGTCAGAATCCGACGAAATTTCCTCCACAGAAGACCTAGGAACCCTCCTGAAGGTCCGACGTGACAAATTGAACCAACTTCGCGAGGTCGGAGTCGATCCCTTCGGTAGCCGCTTCGAGACGACCCATGCACCGGGTGCTCTGCGCGAGAATTTTCAGGAAAGCATGACAGTACGGGTCGCAGGTCGTATCACCGCACTGCGCGACATGGGAAAAAGCCAGTTTCTCGATCTTTCCGACCTCAACGGACGCATTCAGGTGTTCGTCAACAAGAACGCTATCGGAGATGAAGCTTGGCAGATAATGAAGCTGCTGGATATCGGAGACTGGATCGGAGTGGCCGGTGAAACTTTCATCACGAAAACGGGAGAGCCTTCGGTGAAAGCAGCAGAGGTGACCGTGATCTCCAAGTCCTTGCGTCCCATGCCATCAAAGTGGCACGGAGTGGTCGATCCGCAGATCAAGTATCGCCAGCGCTATCTGGATCTGATCGGAAACGAGCGTTCACGCGAAATTTTTCGTAAACGCAGTCTCATGGTGGCGGAGATTCGGCGCTACCTGCAGGAGCGCGGATTTCTCGAAGTCGAGACACCGATGCTGCAGGACGTGCCAGGCGGAGCGGCCGCCCAGCCCTTCCAGACGCATCACAATGCACTGGGAATGGACATGTATCTCCGTATCGCACCAGAGTTGTATCTGAAGCGTCTGCTCATCGGCGGCTTCGAGAAAGTGTTCGAACTCAATCGCAGCTTCCGAAACGAAGGAGTCAGTCGCCGACACAATCCGGAGTTCACGATGCTGGAGGCTTACTGGGCCTACGCCGATTTCGAGAAAATGGCGGACTTGGTGGAAGATCTGATTTGCCATCTCGCCGAAACATTTTGTGGAGGTCTTCAGATCGAGCATCGCAATTCGGAAGGGGACGTGACGAAAGTCATCGACCTCTCCCGTCCGTGGAGACGCGCTCCCTATCGTGAGTTGGTGGCAGATGTCGCGGGAAATGACTGGTGGGATCTCGATACGAAGGCGAAGCGGGAGAGATGTAATCAACTGGGAGTCGAAATCTCTCCCGAGATGGAAGATTACGAAATTTCGCAGCAAGTGTTCGAGAAGCTGGTGGAAGAGAAATCGATCAATCCGATTTTTGTGACACACGTCTCGAAGGAACTTGTCCCCCTAGCGAAAACGAATGTGAAGGACGGTAGCATCGTCGATGTCTATGAACTCATCATCAACGGAGCGGAGATCTCTCCCGGCTATTCTGAATTGAACGATCCCGACGTGCAGCGCAAGCGACTGGAAGAGCAGGCAGGAGAGGAGATTCAGAAAATCGACGAGGATTTCCTGTTGGCGTTGGAATACGGAATGCCCTCAGCCGGCGGCATCGGCATCGGAATCGACCGACTCGCCATGATGCTCCTAGGCGCGGAATCGATTCGCGACGTGATCTTGTTCCCGCAACTGAAGAGAAAAGAGTGAGCGTGGGCTTGAATTGATCATAGGATTCGCCCACCTACCCCTCACTCGCGCTTCATCACAAAAGTCTGTGCTCGCCAAGGGCCGAGGGTGATCGTTTTGCCATCGGGAAGAGTCGCACTCTGCTCAGAGCTTTCGTCATGATTGATCAAGATGACGAGACGATTGCCGGAATCATCGTGCCAAGCTCCCGCTTCGATGTAAGGATTGCCGGTATCGATATCTTTCCGACAGCCGAGACCTGTCAGTGTGTCGGACCACCAAGCATAAAGCGACGGGATGGTCAGGTTGTTGGCAATCAGGCCGATATCGAAGGCGAGCGTGATCGCACGACCCTTGCCGCAGCGATGTTCAAAGACAGCCGGTGAGCCATCTTCGAAGCTTGCGATCACTTTCGATTCTGGGAGCAAAGTCAAATCCGTAGCGGAACTGTCCTGAGCAACCCAGCGCTTCTCGGTGACGAGTGCGTTAAAGTCGTGCAGGGAGATCTGCTTTTTTGAGTCCGTTATCATCTGCTCGCCGGCGACCAGAGTTCCTCCTCCCGAGCGAATGCCGAACCCCAAGACGGATCACGGCATGGTTGCGGAAGTCTGTGGGGATGTAACTCCAGCATTCTTTCACCGTTTCCCACCTGCCATATCCACTAACTCGACACGGCGATTCTTCGCCTTACCGTCTTCTGTTCTGTTAGTAGCGACGGGAGAGGAGAAGGAAACGCCCACCGGGAAGAGTCGCTGTGTCGAAATGCCTTGGGCAGCGAGATTCGCAACCACACTCTCCGCACGCCTTTGAGAAAGGGTGCGATTGTAGTCGAAGCCACCTGTAGCATCCGTGTGACCGACGACGAGGATGCTGAGATCGGGCTTCTCGTTCAGCAGGCGAACGACCTCGGCCAAGGTAGGTTCGCTGTCCGGACGAATGGCGGCGCTATCGAAATCAAAGAGGATTCCGTAGAGAGCGACGCGCCCATTCAGAGAGATTTCGTTCGCCATCTCCTCGCTCTTCACCAACTCCATCCGCTGCTCGCGCGATTTCACCTCGCACACATCGAGTCGGATGAGAGTGGTTTCGACCGGAATTTCTAGCCATTTCCCGACCGTGTTCGGAGTGATATAAACGCTCGCGTACAGCTCGCCATTCTCTCCGGACTTTTTGGCAGCGATGTAGGCGGCCCGCTTTTCATCCGTATGCTGCAGAGGCCATTGTGCCTTCTCCTCCGGGGTGCCATAAGCCCCGTTCATGTTCAGAATTTCCTTGGCAATCTGATTGTTGTAGCCGGGAGTTTCCACATCCCCTCCTTCGCCACTGAACAGAATTTCAAATCCTGCTTCCTTCAGTTCCTGCTCGTAATTTCGAAACACCTCGAGAGAACTCATCTTTTCCGGAGCTCGATAGTAATTCGTGAACAACTTCCCTTCGACTGTCGCGCTCTCATAGGGCTTCACTTTTCCCTCCGCTCCGCTCCATTCGATTTTACTGAGCGCGATTTTCAGCCTGTCGAAGTCTGTCGTTTTGCTGAAATAGATCTCTGAACCAGCAATGCGTTTGATCAGTGGATAATCCGCCGAACCGGGAACGTCGTCCGAACGGAGGGAGCCGATCAGAAGAGAAGTAGTGAGGAAAAAAATGGAGAAAAAGCGGAGTTTCATAATGCTGCGAATTTTCCCAAATTCTTGTTTATCTCGTCAAGAATTTTTAATCGGAAGACTCACTGATCGATGAGCGATTTTTAGGAAGATCGGCTCTGTGCTTGCCTAAGCGATCAGCTTGCTTCAGCTTTACCCCGAATCGATGCCTCCTAGGACATCCCCAACGTGATGAAACGGCTCTCTTTACTTTCTGAGATTTTATTCCTTCTGCCCGCACTGCTTCTTTTAGCATCCTGCGATCCGACAGAGAATTCCAGCAACGAAAAAGGAGCACCTTCCCCATCTTCACCCACCGTGGCTAGCAACTCAGCCGATCCATTTGCGAATACTGATTTATTCAAAGACGAAGCCCAAAAGTCGCCCTCAGCCATGCCGCTGTCTCCATCTCCCGAGGGACCCAACTCCGCTGAAAAAATCGATCCATTCGGAGATCGCGAAAGAATGGCCGCCGCAGCTGCGACGCCTGAAGAATCGAACGCAACATCGCCAGCCGAGCCACCGACGTCTCCCGGCTCCCCCACAGCCGTTCCGAATCAGCAAAAATCTGCCCTTCCAGAACTCTACGTCACGATTGACGGCGGGAATCTGATTGTCACTGGAGCGATCGGCAGCCGAATCCAACACGAACGCATCTTAGAAACTTTGGCAAAAGAATTTCCCGACCTGAAACTGGATGCGCAATTCGAACTAGACTATGACCGATCTCAGGTGAACTGGGGTGGGCGAGTCGCTTATCCCTTCCTCGTCGATTTTCTCAAAGCGGTAGATTCTCCATCGGTGACTTATGAAGAAGGAGTCGTCACTTTGAGAGGTAGAGTGAAGCCTGGCTATAGCCTGCAAGCCGTGACCGAGGGAGCCATCGACACGTTTTCCGATTCCAACACTCGCGATCTGATCAATCACCTACGAGATTCGAAAGGAAACACTGCAGAGAAGCGATAAGAGTGCCGTATTTTTCTGATCAAAGAAGTTCCCCGTTCCATGTCCCTCCGACTCCAGATGCTGCAAGTGGCGCGACTTTCGCGTCAGGTTCTCGGCGACGACGCCAGCTCTCTGGTGGAACGCTATGTGCATTCGCAACAAAATTCAGACGGTGGGTTTCGTGATCGCGCAGGCGTATCGGACCTCTACTACACTAGCTTCGCCATCGACGTCTTGACAGCCCTGCAGACGGGCTTGCCAGAAGCAACACTCACGGAATTTCTCACCGTTCAATATGAGCAGCTAGACGATCTAGACTTCGTGCATCTCTGCTGCTTGGCCCGCGCTTTTTCCGCTCTTGAAAAAAAGCCTCCATCGGAGGTGATCGCAGCGATTCAGGGAAAAGTCGAGTCGTACCGCTCTGCTGATGGTGGATACAATACGGAGAGGAACTCCGCAGGCGGTTCTGCCTACGCCTGCTTTCTCGCACTGGGAGTCTACGCCGATCACGGACAGTCTCTGCCCGATCCTGTCGGTGTGGTCCGCTGCTTGCGCAGTCTCCGAGTCCGAGACGAGGCCTGGGCGAACGATGCGATGCTCCCGGTCCCGAATATCCCGGCCACCGCCGCCGCCGTGACTCTGTCGCGTCATCTCGGACTACCGATTCCCTCGGGAGTCGGTGAGTGGATCCTCAGTTCGCTGCATCCGAGCGGTGGTTTCAGTCCTTTCCCCGGGGCCCCCATTCCCGATCTTCTCTCGACGGCAGTGGCACTCCACGCATTGGACGGGCTGCGGACGGACTACTCACGGCACAAGGAATCTCTGCTGGACTTCATCGATACCCTGTGGACAGCAGAAGGTGGCTTTTACGGCACCTGGGATGATGATGTATTCGATCTGGAATACACCTATTACGGACTGCTGGCTCTGGGGCATCTTTCGCTATGATGAGAGAGGGTACACTCTTGCATCCTACCCTGTTCGATACCTTATCGAATGCGGAGCAATCCCTGCTGCACGAAAAAGGTGAGGCCGATCACTGGACTGGGGAGCTCTCTACCTCTCCGCTCTCGACCGCGACAGCCATCGTGGCACTGGGCACGGCGGAGCCGACTCTACATCGAGCTCTCGTCGATGCTGCCTGTCGCTGGCTGGTGGAAAATCAAAGAGACGACGGGGGCTGGGGCGATACGATCAAAAGTTTCTCGAATATCTCGACAACTCTGCTCGCTTGGTCGGCGCTGACTCGCTTCGGCGATGAGTATAGTCGTCCGGCAGTCCGGCGAGCTGCTCATTGGATTCAGGATTACGTCGGCTCGCTCGATCCCGGGCAGATCGCAGAAGTGGTCAAGGCTCGTTATGGAAAAGACAGGACCTTTTCCATCCCCATTCTGATGCTTTGCGCGATTTGCGGCACACTGGGGCCGCGTGGATGGCGCTACGTGATGCAACTCCCCCACTGGCTGGCAGCCTTTCCTCGGACTTGGTTTGCCGCCCTAAGACTACCGGTAGTGAGTTACGCTCTGCCCGCGCTGATCTCCATCGGACATGCGAAATGGCGGAACTCGCACGCGAGACTTCCCGATTTTCTCTGGCCGCGACTCTCGACGCTGCTGGAGAGCATTCAGCCTGCGTCGGGTGGCTTTCTCGAAGCGGCACCGCTGACCAGCTTCGTCACCATGGCGCTCGTGGCGGCAGGTCGGACAGAACACCCAGTCGTGGCTCGCTGCGTTACATTCCTGCGAAATACTGTGCGACCCGACGGGAGCTGGCCCATCGATACGAACCTAGCGACTTGGATCACCACCCTCTCGGTAAATGCTTTGACCGAAGACGATTTTTCCCGAAGCAAAATACTCCCCGACCGAGATCGCATTCGAGACTGGTTGCTCAGTCAGCAATACCGCGAGCGTCACCCCTTCACCGATGCCGCGCCCGGAGGCTGGGCCTGGACGAATCTCAGTGGAGGTGTTCCGGATGCGGACGACACCTCAGGAGCGTTGTTGGCGCTTCGCTCGCTTGCCGATGAGTCTCCCTCTCGCGAACTCCGAGAATCTGCAGCCGCCGGAGTCAAGTGGCTGCTGGATCTACAAAATCGGAACGGTGGAATCCCAACCTTTTGTCGAGGATGGGGGGCACTGCCCTTTGACCGATCCTCACCCGACATCACGGCTCACGCTCTACGGGCTTGGCGAGCCTGGGAGAAAGACTTGCCGCCCGAGCACACAGAACTGAGAAGCCACTTGCGACTCGCTAGGAGAAAAGCAGTGAATTTTCTCCTGCGTCAGCAGTTGGACGATGGATCGTGGGTACCGCTCTGGTTCGGGAATCAAAACCGCTTTGATGACGAGCGGAACCCGACCTATGGAACTGCAAAGATCGTTCTTGCTTTGGCTCAGGAAGAAAGAGCAGAATGCGCGGTACGACGCGGATGCGAATGGCTGATTCGGAACCAAAATGCCAACGGCGGGTGGGGATCAGGCCGAGAGATAACCCCCTCTTCCATTGAAGAGACGGCATTGACCCTCACTACCCTCGCCACACTCATGCATCGGGGGCAACTGAATGTCACAGCCAGATCCGCTCTTGTGCGTGGAGTCGAATGGCTTACCGAAGTTACTAAAAGCGGCACGGAATTCGCCTCCGCTCCCATTGGTTTCTATTTCGCCAATCTCTGGTATTTCGAGAAAGCATATCCCATCCTCTGGACGGTCGAGTCTCTGCGCCACCTGTCGAAACTCTGGATCAATTTTTCTAATATTTCGTCTTCAAAAGATTAATTATTTATGTCAGATCATACATTGAACGGAAAAGTCGCCATCATCGGAGGTGGAGCCAAGAATCTCGGAGGACTCCTGAGTCGAGAATTCGCAAAGAAGGGAGCAAAAGTCGTGATCAACTTTCACAGCGATGCCTCGAAGGCGGACGCTGATGCGACCGTCCAAGCGATCATCGAAAGCGGTGGGGAGGCTTATGCCAGTCAGGGCGACCTTACCAAGCCTAGCCAAGTGGCCGCATTGTTTGATGGAGCAAAAGCTCGATATGGCGGAGTTGATATCGCGATCAACACAATCGGAAAAGTCCTGCGCAAATCCATCGTCGAGACCACAGAGGAAGAGTATGATTCGATGTTCGATATCAACGCAAAATCGGCCTTTTTCTTTATTAAGGAATCAGGACGACATCTCAATGACGGAGGAAAGGTGATCACAATTCTGACCTCGCTGTTAGCAGCCTTCACCGACGGGTATGCCACTTACGCAGGTGGAAAAGCTGCGGTTGAACACTTTCATCGGGCGGCAGCCAAAGAATTCGGGTCGCGTGGAATTTCCGTGAATGCCGTCGCACCCGGTCCCATGGACACTCCCTTCTTCTATCCTGCGGAGACGCCGGAACGCGTTGCTTTTCACAAGTCGATGGCAATGAACGGAGATCTGACAAAGATCGAAGATATCGTCCCCATCGTGATGTTCCTCGCGACAGAAGGCTGGTGGATCACCGGTCAGACGATCTTCGCCAATGGGGGATACACGACTCGCTGATCCAATTTGCTTCCTTGCGAGACAAGTGCTCATTCCGGGTTCGAAGAAGCGTACCCGAGAGAGATTTCACGGAATCGGCGGAGGCGGAATCCGTCCCGAATCCCCCGCCGAAGGCTTGATCTGAGTCGGAGATTTCGGTGTAGGGGCAGGAGGCGCTGGAGGTGCAGAGGGCTTCTGTGAAGAGACTACGGGAGCTTGAGGCGCAGACGGGGCCGATGGACTGGAGGCGGGCGGAGGAGCCGGGATTCCAGGGTCCGTTCCTGACGATGATGGAGTATTTCCCGAAACAGCGACGCCCGGTGCTGGGGGCAGCGGTACCGAGTGGATACCCTCGATTGTGCCCGGCACCCGACCTGGCACATCCGGTGTGACGATTCCCGGAGGCATCGGAGGCAGGGAAACATCTGGATAGTTCCCGGATGGTCCGGTTGAAGTCATATCGGGAGCAGCGCTCGCCGCTCCCGGAGCAAAGGAGTCAATAATCTTTTGCTGTCCGCTAGGTGTTAGCTCGTTGCGGTAGATCCATATCGTGCGCAAAACCTCCCCATTGCTCGCTGAAATGTAGAGTTTTCCCGTGAGACGGCGCGACGCATCGAGCAACTCCAGACGCCAAATCGGCTCGTTCGAAAACTCTCGCAAGCGTAGTAAATAATCGCAACTGTCGAAGGCCACTTTCGCCCGTCGTGCTTCGCCTTCTGCGATAGTGAACGCTGCCACGCTGTCCACAGCAATCTGTGAAGCACTAAAATACCCCACCGGCACATCATTCGGGTAGCGCTCGTTATCCTGTCCCCCATCGCCGGGACGCCCACCCGACACCCAAAATCGATAGAGCATGCCCGGTGCCCGCTGATCAAAGGCCAGCACTTGCCAGTCATTTGGCTGAGGGATTCCACCTTCGGCTCGGACTTCAGCGATCCACTGAACTGCCTGTGGACCGAATTGACTGGTAAGCAAGTTTAGCGCATTGCGTGCGGAGACCGCATTCGACTGAGCCGTAGCGGGCTGAATGGAGAGAAGACACGCTGATAGCGCTAAAATCTGAAAGCGAATGAAGAATCGTCCCATGAGATGAAATCTGAGGTGGAGCTTGTTAATCGTAGGATACGTTCATTCGACGAATGAACTTAGCGAGAAAAACAAGGAAATTTTCTCAGATTACCATATACTTTCAATATCTTAATGAAAGAGCACTTGTTTCTTTTCCTGTGTATTTCTGTCTTTGGAGGATTTTGGGCCCAAACTGGCTCCTGCGCAGAGATTCCGGTGATCATTCTGGATCCGGGACACGGCGGTTCGGCAGTCTCCGGAAGTCGCGCTGCTCGCAGCGACAGCTCCCCGAACAATGCTTCTTCTCCCGGGGGCTTGCTGGAAAAAGATCTGACATTGGAGTTCACGCTGATTCTAAAGGACGAAATTCTCACGGAGGCTACGCGACGAAGTCCGACGACTCATATCCTCGGCGTTCTCCTCACGCGTGAAGCGGATATCAATCCCGACTTCACCACTCGCGCCCTCACTTGCAATCGGCCGGATGTCGCGTGCATGGTCAGCATCCATTTCAATGCGGTAGGGCAAGGCAGCGCTCCGGCCTCCGGCTCTCTGACGATGATCGCCGCAAAAGGGAAAAACACTCGTGCATACGAAATTGACAAAGCCTTCGCCGAAGGTTTGGCTGCCGCCTGCTCAGCGGGTGTGCGCCAGTTTCTACCGAACTCGAAAAACAAGGGTGTGATCACCGACGGACATTTGCACGGTGGCCTAGGATCCAATTTCTTTTATCAACTCAATCGACAAGAGCATATGAAAGGGAAGCCCAAATGCTTCCTCGAGGTGGAGTTTCTCGATAATCCAACCGTCGAAGCTGGCCTGCTGCAAGGAGACCGCACATCAAAATTTCGGGTGATCGCTCGATCTATCGCCATGTATCTGATCGACACAGTCGTGCCGGGAACTGCGAAGAAATAGTGCGCGGTCCTCAGCGAACGCGATCCATCGCCTCAGCAGCGTTTTTCACGATTTGTGCCCAGTTCTTCGCTCGTATGAGCTCACGAGGAGCGATCCAGCTTCCTCCGACCGCCGCGACCAAGGGAGAGGACAGCCAGCTTTCCAGATTCTGAAGATGGATTCCACCCAGCGGCAGATATTTCGCTCCGAGATGAGCATAGGGTGCCGCGATGTTCTTTAGATGAGCTAGGCCTCCGGCTGATTCAGCGGGAAAGAACTTCAAGAGACGACATCCCTCACGCAGTGCCAGGTCGACCTCGCTAGGCGTCATCACCCCAGGACCGAAGGGAAGCCCCACCGCACCCGCATGACGGACTACCTCCCGATTGATGCCGGGTGAAACCCCGAACTCCGCACCCGCAGCCACTGCCTCATCGACCTGCTCCGTATTCAGGATCGTCCCAATACCGAGCCGCATTTCCGGCAGAGCGGAGCGAATCGCCGCCGCAGCCTCCAGAGCGATCGGGGTGCGCAATGTCAGTTCCATCGCATTGATCCCGCCACGTAGCAGTGATTCCGCGAGCGGAACTGCCGATGCAAGTTCGTCGATCACCAGCACTGCGACGATTCGCGATTGGCTCAGTGCCTGACCTAAGTCAGTATCAGGGGCAAAATGGTTCATAGGAAACGGAACGAGATGAGGCAAGGAAAAGGTAAAAATACGCTTCGAAAGAAGAACAGAACTCCCCACTGCGGATTCAATTAAATGATCCGCATTTCTTCACTTCGTCAAGCGATCCGGAAGGATCATAGAGCCATACATTGAGCGGACGCAGCAGCTGAACGAAGAGTAATAGAGCCAGCAACTCCTCACGTAATTCACCCCGATCGGGGAATGGAATGTTCCGATTGACGCTCTTTACAGCTTTGCCTTGCCGCGCCTGACTGAAATCCAGCGGCCTCAGAATATCCATTATACGTCCGAGGGATACGCTGCGCTCGCTCAAGAAGTCAGTCGAACCATTCTGATGGCCCTGGGCCAGTGATTGGATACATTTTCTCAATCTCAGGGACGGAATCGAGTGACTGTGTAGAAGCTTGAAATCTGTAGCACGGATGGAATACTCGTTCTCATGAGTATTTCCCTATTTCGTTTTCGTCTTACCGTCCAGAGTTTCAGTCTGGTTCTCCTGTCGGCCTTTGTCGCGACTTCTCTCTCAGCGGGTAATCCCGCGAATGGAAAGGAGAATGAAAAGGCGAATCCAGCGAAAGGGAAGGATGCCCCAGCGGCAAAAAGCGCGAGGAAGCCTCAGCCAGCGTACGCGCCGGTTGAGGATGTGACAGGGCTGCCGCGTGTTCTGCTGATCGGCGATTCCATTTCCATCGGATATACTCTGGCTGTCCGCGCGCAGCTCGCGGGCAAGGCCAACGTGCACCGCCCGGCGACAAATTGCGGTCCCACCATTCGTGGGCTGGAGAGTATCGATCAGTGGCTGAGCACTGGTGGAGCCGATAAAAAGTGGGACGTGATCCATTTTAACTGGGGGCTACACGATCTGAAATACATGGACGCAGCTGGGAAGATGCCCACCAAACTCAATCCTGCGAATCCGAAGTTCCATCATCAAGTGAGTCCAGAAGCTTACCGAAAAAATCTTGAGACTCTGGTTGCTCGTCTGCAAAAGACCGGAGCGAAGCTGATCTGGTGTTCCACGACGCCCGTTCCCGAAGGGTCTGCTGGTCGAGTTGTAGGAGACGTTCTTGTTTACAATCAAATCGCCTCGGAAGTGATGCAGAAAGCAGGAGGCATCGAACTCGATGACTTGTACAGCTTCGCCCTGCCAAAGCTCGCTGAAATTCAGTTGCCTGCGAACGTGCATTATACTCCCGAGGGATACAGCGTCCTTGCTCAGCAAGTCACCCGCTCTATCTTGGAGACTCTCGAGCGCTGACTGAAAGATCATTTTGGCCGTATTTGATCTCATGATTTTTTCCGTGCGACTCTCTCGGAGTTCTCGGCTCCTAGGGTGCCTGGGGCTTTTCTTTTTCCTCTCCGGTGCGATGCAGGCCCAGCAGGGTGACCGACCGGGACATGTGATGGCACCGCCTCCGGCTGCTTGGGAAATTCCCTCGGCACCCGTACTCTCCGCTGAAGAAGAACTCCGGACCTTCACTCTTGAAAAAGGATTTACTCTCGATCTGATCGCGAGCGAGCCGATGGTCCAGGATCCCGTCGCCCTTACTTTCGACGCTCATGGCCGAATGTGGGTGGCTGAAATGCTCGGTTACATGCCCGATGTCGATGGGACAGGTGAGGACTCGATCAATGGACGCATTTCGGTTCTGGAGGATACGGATGGCGACGGGAAGATGGATCGTTCGACTCATTTTCTCGACAACTACGTTCTACCACGGGCTCTCGCTCTGATCGACGGAGATAAAACGCTGCTCTTTGCTGACAATGCGAAACTGTATGAGGCAGAGATCCTGATCGACAAAGACGGACGGATTCGGCCAGGGAAAGTCACGCTGGTCGATGGAGAGTACGCACCTACAGGCAATCCAGAACACAAGTCGAATGGCCTGATGCGAGCACTCGATAACTGGATTTACAATGCGGCGAGCCGATTCCGCTATCGGAAAACGAATGGCGTCTGGCAAAAGGAGAAAACAGAGACGCGAGGACAGTGGGGCATCGTTCAGGACAACTACGGTCGTCTACTCACGAACACGAATTCCAATCTCGTCACGGTCGAGGAACTTCCTCCCAATGTTTCGATTCGTAATCCGGACTATACCTTTCGTACAAAGATTCAAACGACGGTGAAAGATCAACATCTCTGGCCGGGACGCATCAATCCCGGAGTCAATCGTGGCTACATGGAGGGCGTGCTCGATGAAAAAGGCTACCTGCTCACACCGACGGCAGCTTCTGGTCTGGCGATTTATCGCGGGGATTTATACCCAGCGGAATACCAGAATCAGTTCTTTATCCCGGAGCCCTCGGCAAACCTGCTCAAGCGACTCTCATTCACCGAAGGAGCTGACGGCTTCCACACGGTCGAAAGTGCAGTGCAGGGCCGAGAATTTCTCACCTCCACGGATGAGAGAAACCGCATCGTCAATGTGCACAGCGCTCCCGATGGCACCCTCTACCTAGTCGATATGTATCGCGGAATCATTCAGCACAAGGTCTATGTGACCTCATACCTCCGCGCCCAGATTCTGGATCGAGGGCTGGATAAAGGGATAGGCTACGGGCGCATCTGGCGGGTGCGATCCACGGATGCAAAGGCTCTCGACGGGATCCCCCATCTAACGGAGGAATCGAGCAGCCAGCTCGTAGCTCGCCTTTCCCATCCGAACGGATGGTGGCGAGACACGGCTCAACGCCTGATCGTCGAACGAGGTGGCATCGAAGCTGTTCCTGCGCTGAAGGCCCTACTGACCGATGGAAAGGCAGCGCCCGAACTCGCCTGCATCCACGCGATCTGGACACTGGAAGGACTCGGCCAGCTCAATTCTGAAACTCTGAAAAGCGCGCTTGCCAACTCGCATCCCCGCGCCGTGGCGGAGGCCGTGAGAGCTGCTGAATCACTCGCCGGAACGGATCAAGCCGATGCTGTATTCGATCAGCTACTCGGGCTAAGGAGCGTAGAAAATCTCCACGTTCGCCGCCAACTGGTTTCTACTCTCGGCCTCTTTGGCGAACGAGCAGTCCCTGTCTTGGCGAAGCTCGTGTCCGAGAACGAGTCCGAGTCCCTCCTTTTCGATCTGGCGATGAGCGGACTCTCGGGGCATGAATTGGCGTTTTTCGAAGCCCTGCCGGAAACCTATCCTGATCGTGCTCTCGTGATCGAAACACTCGTGAGGCGGAATATCAAAGCGGAGCTAGATCATCTCATCGCTGGACTGAGCTCACCGGCAGACTTCAAAGCGCTGGCGAGGGCTGTCGTCGCACAACGTCGTGGAGACAAAGCGCTCGATCTGATTCAGCGATTTTCGGACTCAGAGATGCCGGAAAAAACGCGCAAGGCCATCATCGCCGGAATGCTGTCAGGCGCGAAGGACAAGCAGTTCAAACCCATGCCGATCAAAGACCTGAAAACGCTAGATCTGGTCGCGACTACCACAGCCATTGATGAAGCTCAGCAGAGACAACTCGTCGCCTTGTTCGCACGAGGAACCGGGAAACAAGTCAGTTTTCTGCGAACTGAGGCTGACAAGAAGCAATTCAAAGAGGGCGAGGCACACTACCAACGCATTTGTCTGGGCTGCCACATGGATCACGGGAATGGACAGCAGTACATCGCTCCGCCCCTAGCCGGATCGGAGTGGGTATTGGGTTCACCTCGACGGATGATCGCCATTCTCATGGACGGCGTTACTGGTCCGATCGAAGTCATGGGCAAAACCTATACCGCACCGGAGATTCAGCCTCTGATGCCCGGTCTGAGAGAAAATCCCGATTTCACCGATGAGCAGATTGCTGCGATGGCAACGTACGTGCGCAACGCTTGGGGAAACGGAGCGAAGCCTATTTCCGCTGAAGCGGTGACTCAATATCGAACAGCACAGCCCGTTCGTAAATCCTGGACAGCCGAAGAACTTAAAAAAATTCAGTGAATCGAGAGATTCATCTCATTCGAACTCTCTTAATTCCGTGACTCACAGAAATTATTTTTTGCAGAACTACGATTTTCTCTAAAAACGCTGATGCGCCATGTACAGAAACACATTAAGCAAAGAGGAGATAAAAAATTTTTAGAAATCTTTAAAATCATTCAAAATAAAGGGCTTACCATCCATGATGCGACGATAAGTGCTGAGTCGCAGAAGTAAGAATTTTTAGAAATTAAACACTCACCTCCGAAAAAAGGTAGGAAGTTTTCCGAAACGTGCTACAGTAGAGTCCTATGTCAAACGCACGCAGATCGCGATTCTCGCGCCGGATTCCGGATCATGTCACTGATGAGCTCGTCACTGTTCTTTCTGACAAGCAGACTTTCGGCTTTAACGATTTGTTCGAAGTCGTCTATGAAAATCTCAAAGCACGAAATGCCGTTAGCGGCGGTGAGGAGATGTTGCGACTGAGAGCTTACGAAAAGCTTCAAAATCTCGTTACTCGCGGGATGGTAGAGAAAAGCGGAAAGCAATATCGGGGACTCGACAATCTCCAAGAGGCTGTCGCTCCTCCCGCAATCTCATGAAGCGATGAAGAGGCGACTGGAAACGGTCGCCTTTCGCTTTTTCTTCCCGTACTCCTGATTATTGCGCTCAAGGAGGCTCGGATTCTGACAGGGCTTACGCATGGGTAGAATGGAAAATATAGTGAATAAAAAGTAAAAATAAAGCTGTACGAATTACCATAATTGCTGTCTAAATTATGAATGTCCATTGATTCTAATTCTCCTGTCGATTCCTCTCCACGCTTTTCCT
>CAUJIH010000021.1 GCA_963205275.1 Verrucomicrobiota bacterium
CGACGCTTCACCCAGCACAGCGTGAAATTTATCCGCTGGTTGAACAACCATTTGGATCGTGCGTGCGACTGGCATCAAGCTGGTCGGGCTTTAAAGGCACGCTACGCCTATCAATAGTCGGTGAATTTTGGACACCGTTGCGTTTTCGTAAATACCCGAGCTCATCGCGAACCGCTGAGTTCGCATTTGAGTGCTCTAGGGATACGGATCTCTCGGAATCGGTTCCTTTCTCCGGCCCATCTCACAAGCGAAACGCCATAATCCCCCCCCGCTTTTGTGTTGATGTTCCGTGAGAGTCTACTCCTCTCACCTGACTGTGATTCATGGTTCTTCTTCATGAACCACCATCTTTTCATCTCCACCCAAACCCCGATGCCTAGAATTGCACGATAATGGATGTATAAGTAATTGCCGCACAGCAAATTAGTTCAATCATGCGCGGTAGTGAACCGCTCCGCACCTCACGGACTGTCCTTTCCACCACCTTCGCCGTGCACAGGCCGCGCCGTAGCTCAGATTTGACGATACAGTTAAGCCTGCTGGAAAAACACCTAGCCGCTATGAGGTCTACGTGACTAATAAGCTTACGCAGGTAGCCGGGAAAGGCCAAGCATCTGATTCTTGAGAATCGGCCGGATCATCTGCCATTCCCGACAGATTCACCTATGATCTCACCCCCTTCCCTGCCTTTCCGCGCCTCTGTGACGATCATCCACTCACCCACATCTTTCCAATTCCGCCAGCCGATCCGCCATTTCAGAGGCCTGTAGAGCCTCGATCACCGGTTCCATCGCTCCGGTCACAATCTGATCTAGGTTATACATTGTCAGATTGACTCGGTGATCTGTCAGTCGATTCTGGGGAAAATTATAGGTGCGCACCTTTTCCTCCCGTCCGCCTGAGCCAATCAGACTCCGCCGATGAGCCGAGTATTTCTCCGCTTCCTCACGAACCTTGGCTTCGAGCAATTTCGCTCGCAAAATCTGTAAGGCGCGTTCCTTGTTCTTTCCCTGGCTCCGCCCTTCCTGACACTTCACCATGATCCCCGTCGGCAGGTGCGTGATCTGCACGGCAGAATCAGTCGTGTTGACATGCTGCCCACCAGGACCACCAGAGCGTGTGGCCTGAATGTGCAAATCCTCCGGCTTCAACTCGATATCGACCTCCTCTGCTTCCGGAAGTACAGCCACCGTCGCCGTCGATGTGTGGATGCGTCCCTGCGTCTCTGTGGATGGGACTCGCTGGACGCGATGAACCCCGCTTTCATACTTGAGAAAGCGAAATACCTCTCCCCCGCTGACCCGAAACACCACCTCTTTAAATCCACCGACATCCGAAGGACTTGCATCGACCGACTCAGTTCGCCAGCCTCGAGACTCTGCGTAACTCTGATACATGCGATAGAGATCTCCGGCGAACAGTGAGGCTTCATCCCCCCCTGTTCCAGCCCGAATCTCGATGATCGCATCACGATCTTCGTTCGAGTCGTGTGGGAGCAGGGCATACTGAACTTCTGATTCCAAAACAGCGATTCGATCCGTCAGCAGCTTTACCTCTTCCTCCGCCAGCGACGCCATCTCACGATCAGATGACTTTGCCAGATCTTGGTTGTCCACCAGATCAGACCGTGCCTTTCCGAGAAGGCCCCAGTTTTCGATTAGTTCCTTTAGGCGATTGTATTCCCGCGTTAGCTCTCCCGCCAGCTTTGGATCGTCAAAAAAGCCCTCCTGCGACATGGAGGACTCCAGCTCCGGAATACGAAGCCGCTTCCTCTCGATCAGCGGGGCCAAGTCCACGAAGAGACGGTATGAATATAGTTCACGCGAAAGTCCGCACAAGAAATCGATGATGAAACGAATCCGTCCCAATCACCGACCGATCCCGTAAAGCAGAATCAGATTCAGGCCTGCAGGTCTGACAGCTTCGGGCGTTTCCGCCGCTCTGTCTTCGACTTAGACTCACCAAAGCGCTTCTGGAACTTGTCCACCCGGCCTGCCGTATCGACAAAGCGCTGCTCTCCCGTGAAAAAGGGATGGCAGGCTGAACAAATCCCCACATGAAGATTCGGGACGGTCGAGCGTGTCTGGATCACATTGCCACAGTGACATTGAATCACGGCATCCTTGTAATCTGGGTGAATATTCGCTTTCATAATCTGTATCCGAGGGAGAATCGGAAGGGGCGGAAGCTAGCAGTGAACCTGATTTGAAGCAAGTAAAAAATACACATTTCCTGATCACTGTGCTTGCCATCGCTCTCATAACGAAAGACTTTTCTCAGTGAACTCAGACGCCTCCAGATTTTCTCAGCGATCCCAACTGTTCTGGCTCATCCTGTCCAATCTCATTCCGCTGATCGGAGTGCTCTTTTGGCACTGGAGCACCTTCGAGGTCGTCGTCCTTTATTGGGCGGAAAATATCGTGATCGGTATTTTCACCTTCCTGCGCATCCTCCTCGCCGGATCAGAGGGGATCGAGAGGGTATCATCGAAAGCTGAAACTAATGGAATCCAAACTTCGGATACAGAATCCCCGAGAACGGCGATAGTCGGCAGGATACTTCTGGCATGCTTTTTCACATTCCACTACGGGATGTTCACTTTCGTTCATGGAGTGTTTGTTATGGCCCTGCTGGGAAAAGGGCAAACCTTTGTGCCATCTGATCTAAAAAAATTTCTTCTGATCCTCCTCGCATTGGCCGCGAGTCACGGGATTTCCTTTTTCCAGGGATACATACTTCAGGGCGGGCGTTTCCGAACCAATCCGATGAGCGAGATGAAAGCCCCCTATCCCCGCATCGTCATTCTGCACATCGCGATTCTGTTCGGGGCAGTCCTGATTCAGGCCATCGGCTCTCCCTTGCCCTTTCTCATCCTGCTGATTCTGGGCAAAATCATCCTCGATCTCTGGATCACCTTCTTCTCCAAGAAACTCGGATCTCTCATTCAACAGCGAGGGTGATGACTTATTCTCTCACGGCACCCGTGGGAATTTCGAAAAGTCGGGTTTCCGCTTCTCGACGAAGGCATCTCGCCCCTCTTTTGCTTCCTCGGACATGTAGTAGAGCAATGTCGCATTTCCCGCTAGGTCCAGCAGACCGATCTGACCGTCGCAATCTGCATTCATCGCCATCTTGAGACAGCGCAGCGCCAGCGGAGAGTGAGCTAGAATCTCGTAACACCACTTCAGCGTCTCCGTCTCCAGCTCCGCGAGCGGCACCACAGTATTTACCAATCCCATGTCTAGCGCCTGCGACGCATCATACTGGCGACAGAGATACCAGATTTCTCGCGCCTTTTTCTGTCCGACAATGCGAGCGAGATAGCTCGAACCCAACCCTCCATCGAAAGAACCAACCTTCGGTCCCGTCTGGCCAAACCGTGCATTGTCCGCCGCGATCGTCAGATCGCAGACGACGTGCAGCACATGCCCCCCTCCAACCGCATAGCCCGCGACCATCGCAATGACGGGCTTGGGCAGGCTGCGAATCTTCTTTTGAACATCCAGAATATTGAGCCGAGGCACCCCGTCCTTTCCGACATACCCTGCATGGCCGCGCACCTTCTGATCGCCACCCGAACAAAAGGCCGCATCTCCCTCCCCTGTCAGGATAATGACTCCGACCTCTGGATCCTCGTGCGCCAGCTCGAACGCAACGAGCATTTCCTTCACCGTCAAAGGACGGAAGGCATTGCGCACCTCCGGCCGATTGATGGTAATCTTCGCGATCTTGCCATCTTCAGAGAGTTCATAACGCAGATCTTCAAATTCGTGAGCAGATTTCCAGTTCATAGTTGATCCGAAAGCGTGTTCCCTCCCGGCGATTCCGTCAACGAGAGTTCTCGCGAATTCTGGAATGCATCAAAAAGCTGAGCCTCTCTCTTGTGAAGGAACACTTGATCGAATAGGCTGATTCGATTCGTCATCCTTCTACCTTCCCTATGAACCCCCCTCTCCTCCGCATCGGCGTCGTCGGGATGGACACGTCCCACGTTCCCGCCTTCACGAATCTCTTCAACGATCCCGCTGCCAGTGGCGATCTCGCAGGATTCCGAGTCGTCGCAGGATTCCCGGACGGCAGTGATGCGCCGATGAGTCGCGAGCGCATCGCTGGCTTCATCGAGGAGGCCCGTGGATTGGGCGTCGAAATCGTCAGGACGCCGGAGGAACTCATCGAGCGCAGTGACTGTCTCATGATTCTCAGCGTGGATGGTCGGATTCACCTACGACAGGTGGAAACCTTCGCCGTTCCGGGAAAACCGCTTTTCCTCGATAAGCCCGTGGCGGGTTCTCTCGCGGAAACAATGGCTGTTTTCGATCTAGTAAAAAGTCGTGGAACGCCTTGTTTTTCATCCTCCTGTATGCGCTTCGGATCACTGATTTCAGACTCTGCCTGGCGAGAAACCGTGGGGGAAGTTCTGGGAGCCAGCAGTTGGGGGCCTCTCGCCTATCAGGATGGAATGCCGGAGCTATTTTTCTACGGCATTCATGGAATCGAAGCGCTCTTCACGGTGATGGGATCGGGTTGTGAGAGCGTCACGAGAACAAAAACCGCGCTCCACGATGTCACAGTAGGCGTCTGGGAAGGCGGTCGCGTCGGCGTGTATCGTGGAATCCTAGAGGGGAACAAAGCCTACGGGCAAATCATCCATGGCACACGCTCCGGACTTCATCTGGCTGAAGAACCATCCTATGAAGCGCTCTGCCGTCAAATCGGCCGCTTTTTCCGCAGCAGAATCGCTCCGGTCACAGCGACGGAAACCCTCGAAATCTACGCTTTCATGGAGGCGGCGGAACGGAGTCTGCACGAGGACCATTCCGTCGGGATCGAGGAGACTTTTCTCCAAGCAAAAACGTCTGTTCGGGAGAGAAATCTCTAAGGCCACTCGTCCCTATAAACCCAAAGGCCTGTGGCGAACCCGCACGGCACGATATACTCGGCGCGAAGCGCTCTGGAGTGCGTGCGTGAAGCGCCGCCTTCCGAACTAAGCCTACCGCCCTCCGATCTCCAAGGACAGGTGATCTATCATCTGAAACGAACTTCGCTGGCATCCCTCCGGGATGGCTTCCACAGACAGGATTGCCTGCGCTACTCTTCCTTTACTATCAATGACGTGCATCCCCAGTCTCAAAGAGGCGCACTGCAATATATAGCCTGTCCCTAAAAATTAGGACGTCGTCGGTCCCGAGAATGGCTTCCACAGACAGGATTGTCTGCGCTACTCTTCCTTTACTCGCCGTCGGCGGGCGGCTCCTGGTCGCCTTCTACTCCCTCTGGATTCTCAAGAAGAACGATTCGTCGGATCGCCACTTTATCGATCCGCTGCCTGTCCATATCGATAATCTCGAACTCAAACTCACGCACCGTGAACGACTCGCCCTCTGCTGGCAGTCGATCCAGACGATGCACGATATAGCCAGCGATCGTCTGAAACGGTTCTTTCTCGGCTTCACTCAAGGCCGAAAATCCAGGGATAGACTCCTCCACATATTCGATCTCCAGCATTCCATCGACCAGCCATGCATCTTCAGCGGTCTCCCGAATCATCGGATCATCTTTTCGCAAATCACCAGGGCGCAAGTCACCCACGACTTCCTCGACCAGATCCTCCAGCGTGATCAGACCGCGCACGGTTCCGAACTCGTCAGCCACGAGTGCCGCCCCCAATGGAGAATGCCGCAAAGTGTCGAGCAGGGTGAGAGCCGATTGCGTCTCCGAGACAAATAACGGCTCCCGACAGATCTCATGCAGCTTCTTGGGACGTGGACTCGCTAGATTGGCGAACAGCATCCGCAGAGAGACCAGCCCTATGACCGTATCGCGATTTTCTTCATACACAGGAAAAACGCTCTGACTCGCGGCAGAAACTTGCGACCAGTATGCCTCAGGCATCGTATTGTGCGCGAGAAACAGAAGACGCGGCCTAGGTCGCATCACTTCCTCAGCAAGCACTTCGCGAAGATCGAAAACTCCCTCGACCATCTCAGATTCCTCCACTTTGACTGCACCCGTCACGATCCCCTGACGTAGGATAACTTCGACATCAGATGGTAAATTGCCATCGTCTCCCTCCGAAGGCTTTCCGATCAACTTGAGCGCCATGCGAGTACTGAATTCCAAAAAGGCGACGAAGGGCTTGGCAACGATAGCCAACAGTTCCATTGGCCCCACCATCAAACAGGCAATTTTTTCAGGAAAGCGCAGCGCAATCCCCTTCGGAACTAGCTCTCCGAGAACCAGAGAAACGTACGTGATCAGAGCAACGACCGTTCCGAAGGCAATATCGTCTGCATGAGCCTCCAATCGAGGAATCGCTTTGACGTAGGGTGCCAAATATGGAGCCAAATTCGTGGCCCCATAAGCCCCCACCACGACTCCGACGAGCGTAACTCCCACTTGGACAGTGCTGAGAAATCGCTCCGGATTTTCCCCCAACTTCAGGGCCCGAGCCGCTCTCTTATTACCGGAATCAGCGAGCACAGTGAGGCGACTGCGTCGGGCGGTGATGAGGGCAATCTCCGCCATGGCGAAGACGCCGTTGAGCAGTAATAGAACTAAAATGATGGTGAACTCGGTCACGAAGTAGTTATTTCTCGCTCGTGTCTCCGCAAAGTCAAGAGTTTGGCTCATTCGGAGTGAAGTATTCTTGCGAATCGTTCCAAATCGACGACTTGTTTCCCCACGAATCGCCCCGATTTCGTCGTTGTCTCCCCTCATTTTTCTTCATGTCCTCCACCTCTTACATTCGCCTGTCCGCTACTATCATTTTCCTCGGAATCGCGCTCGCTGCTCTCGGGGCACACGCATTTGCCGACCTGATTGCGACTCATGGGAAAAAAGCGCAGTGGGATACCGCGATTCTTTATCACTTGGTGCATGGCGTAGCTCTGTTCACCATCGCCCTTCACGGTGGAAAGCCTCGTGGATTCTGGTTTCTCTTCGGCGGTATCGTGCTTTTTTGCGGGGGAATTTACATCCTCGCGTTGACAGGATTCACAGGAATCGCTCTGTTAATTCCCACGGGAGGAGTCTCTTTTCTCATCGGATGGGCTTTCTGGATTTTTTCTCCGAAAATGAAAAACTCTGGCTCTCCGCAATGATTCTCAGTTCATTTTTTTCGTATCGCCACATGAAAAGTCTACTCCGCTTTGCACTCGCCTTCTGCGCACTTTCCATTTGTATGAGTACCCATGCCGCCGATCCATCTCCGCTCTGTTATGAACTCCGCACCTATCATCCAGCGGAGGGAAAACTGGAGGCCCTACAGACTCGCTTTCGCGAACACACGATGGCGCTCTTTGAAAAGCACGGCATGAGCAATATTGCCTACTGGGTACCGAAGGAGAATCCGGAACAGATTCTGATTTACTTACTCGCCTATCCCAGTCGCGAGGCGCGAGAAGCGTCCTGGAAAGCCTTCCTGAGCGACCCTGTATGGGTGGAGGCGAAAGCACACTCCGAGGAGCAGGGAAAATTGGTGGAAAAGGTCGACAGTGTCTTTCTTCATCCCACAGATTACACTCCAGAGATGAAACTGACCGGCTCGGGACACCTCTACGAGCTGCGTCACTACACCACGCTCCCGGGCAGGCTCGCCGCTCTCGACACGCGATTCCGGGATCACACGATCGAACTATTCCGGAAACAAGGCATGCACGTCCTGTCCTTTTTCCATCTAGACCCAGGACAGGAAGGGGCGGATACCACCCTAATCTACTTCCTCGCCCACGATTCCGCTGAGAAGCAGGCACAGAGCTTTGCCGCCTTCCGATCGGATCCAGAGTGGATTCGCGTACGTGATGCCTCAGAGGAAGACGGAAAAATTCTTGGTGAAAAGGCAGTCACATCGACCCTGCTCCTTCCGACAGATTACTCGCCTATGCAGTGAGTTCCTGGAGAACGTGTGGGGTGGAACACAATATCATCTCGGGTTCACCCTCCCCAGCGGCGCAGGATGATCGACGTGAGCATTCGTAGCACCAGCAGGCTCGCACCGCTGAGCAAAAGACTTAGAATCAAAACAAACACCGCCTCGAAGACGATCAGGGCACGCAGTGTCGTCGTCGCGGCTCCGAGATGACCGAGATGACGGAACTCCTCACGCCTCAGTCGGTACGAGAGTGTGAACACCAGAGCGCCCATCGCGAGCGTGCCCAATCCGATCACGATCAGCAGCCCCCTCACTAGCCCCTGAATCCGAAACACCGTTACGAACAAATCGTCCATCTCCGCCTCTGGGGAGATGAGCTGCGGCCCCTCGGAACTCGCGTAACGCCCCTTCAGTAGCGCCTGCGCCTTGGTATCGCGGGGAACGATAATCACGCTACTCACGGGAAAATCGCCCTGATCGCCATGAAAGTGAAAATCATCCACATTGTCTGGAGTGATTTCGTTGTATTCCACCACTGATGCATTGAGACGAATCGGAGCATCCGCTTTTTTCGACTCACTCGGCAGTTTCTCATCCTCGCCCAGAGTCGTCGCATCCGCATGACCGTGACCGAGTCCCTCGATGATCCACGTCGTGCGCAGGTCGGTGAAAATCGCAGAATCGTCCGCAGTTCCCGTCGGTGCCAGAACTCCGACGACTTTCATTTTCAACGGATAAACACCTGCGATATCGAACAAGGTCTCCGGGGTCGAAATGATCGCATCGCCGGGCGTGATTCCATTGTGCGCGGCCACGCTAGCACCGATCACACAGTCACCCAGCTCCACCAAGCCCTCACCTTTTTGAATCTGTAGCTTTCGAAAATCAAAGTAGTCGAGCGTGGTGCCCACGATCCGATACGCTCCCGCCGAATATCGCGCATAGAGAGGAATCGCTTCCGCTAGGCCACTCTCCTCCACCGCAGCCACCTCGCGATACCGCAGAGGAGCAATCTGGGGTTTGGCAAAATACAGTCCGTTAAAAACCAGCTCCAACGGACTCCCCGCCTGCCCGAGCAACAAGGGAGTTTCTCGGGCGCGAGAGCGCAATAGAGTCTCCGCCTGATGCACGAACAGGGTCAGCCCGGCTGGCAAAAACCACACCAGAGAGAATGCGATCACCAGTAGACAGGTCTTTACCCGATTTCGCACGAGATAGCGTCGGCCCAGATAAACAATTCCCCACGTCATGCGCTCTTTCCCTCCACTAGATCACGGATATCGATCACTCGGTCAAACAAAGGCAGCAATTCCGACTCATGCGTAATCACCACCGCCGTGGCCCCCAGTCTTCGAATCTCATCAAACAGGAGCGCGATCACCCTCTCCTGATTCGCTGTATCCAGATTTCCCGTTGGTTCGTCCGCGAGCAATAATTGCGGCTCTGCGATCAGAGCGCGACACAGGCACACCCGCTGCCGCTCGCCCTGAGACAACTGATCCGGATAGCTTTCGATCCGATTCCCCAGCCCCGAAGCTTCCGCTAGGAAATGCGCCCGATCCCGGACCGCTCTCCCCGGTCCCCTACCCTTTCTCAGCCAAAAGGGAAGCAACAGATTTTCTTCGACCGTCAGGTAATCCAGCAATTCGAAATTCTGTGGCGCCAACCCCATCCTCTGAAGCCGAAACTCCCTCCTCTCCTCCGTAGAGAGTTCCGTCAGCACCGTCCCCTCCACCGCAATCCGGCCAGAATCTGGCACTAGAATCCCCGACAGCAGATTGAGCAGAGTCGTTTTCCCGCATCCACTCGGCCCGATCAAGGCGACGGCCTCGCCCGAGGCAATCTCCAGATCTAGAACCTCCAGCGAAAATCGCCCATTCGGATAAGCGAATCGTATATCTACGAACTGAATCATTTTTTCGTCGGAGTTGATCGTTCAGGTGCCTGCTTCTCTTCTTCCGGAATCTGAACTCGCACCATCCTCTGAATCCTCTCCTCATTCAGCAGATCGAGTTTTCCGATTTTCCACGAACGCTCCTCTGCGATCAGAGAAATCAGAGCCTCATAGCGATTCAGCCGAGTATGCGTATGGCCCCAGTGAGTCACCTCTCCCACAGTCGTCCATCGCGCTCGCACCCGGAACCCCTGATCGAGTGCCAGCGCATCAGCGGACGCATCCTGACACTCGCGCAGGTCGATTTCATATACCCGGACGCGAGGTCCTCCCTCGCTCTCCAGCTCCAGAGAGGATCGCACCTCCAGATATACTTTTTCTAGCAGTGGCCCAGAAATACTTTTCGCCAGAGTATCATAGATCGAAGACTCGTCGTGAAAGTCGAAGGCGTGGTAGGCATTGCGCAGCAGAGCATAGAGCAGCTTCTCCTTCGTCTCTCCGGCAGGCAGGAACACGCGATCCACATGATATCGGAGTCCGAACGTCGCCAGAGCCAAACCAACGGCAAAGAGCCAGGCCACCCACGCCCGAGTCTCCGTCTTTCGTCGCAAAATAATGCCCGAGGCAGATGCGATCATCACTAGTCCGACGAACGCCAGCCAGCGTAAGGGACGGCTGGAATCTCGCTCAGCTTCAGGGACAGAAAGTAGAGATGGTGCCGTCGCCGCCTCTCCCTGAAAACGCCAGATCGTCTTCATCTCCTTCGGAGTCAGCACCCGAGCCGCTGGCTTGCCTCGACTGGAGATTTCCACGACTAGGCGCTCCTGCCTCGGCGCGAACCAAGTCCACTCCAAATCGAAGGAAGGCAACTCACTCGACGCCGTAGAAAGAGTGAGTCCGACGATGGCCTCATCAATGGGGATTTCCTCCCGATCATCCAGCAGATAGCCCTTTTCGGCATCGAACCGAACAAAGCGGGCCGAGCGATCCGGAAATTCCAGCTTCTTTCCCTCACTCGTCAGACTCACCTTCGCTGCGAAGTCAGCCAAATACTGTCCGATCAACGTCTGCTGCTCCGCCGCCGTGAGTCCTCGTCCCCGCTTGCCCGCCCCATCGAATGCCTGAGGCCGAATCAGCGCCTCCACTCGGAGTTCGAAGGGCTCGACACTGATAAAACCTCGCACAGCATCTTCCTCTGCGCGCAAGGAAGCGATCAGGCAGAATACGAAGGGGAAAAAAAGGATGAACCAACGTGAGTGAGGAAGCACAGAGAATCAAACTCGCATCCAGTGACACGGTCAACTCTCGGATTCAGGCACTAGATCGGAGATCACGAGACCCTGACGATCCGATATTCCAACTCCCGCTTCGAGGCTCTCGAAAGGCACACCTAAAATCGACGCAAAATATTCTTACCAATTTTTCTTGTTCAAATGAAGCGTTTCTATCTATTCTTCCATTCTGATTGCAGTTCTCCTTCACGCTCTCCCTCACTGATTTCACTCCACACCAGATGCCGCCATCCTTTGATCAACTATTTCGTACTGCACTCGGCAGTGAAGCAGCCCCTTATGATTATCAGTGCCGACTCGCCTGCAGGGAGGAGGCCAGAGCTAACGCACCGGAAACGCTGCTCTCCGGCAGCGAATGCCATGCCCGCCTCATCAACATCCCCACCGGCCTAGGGAAAACCACTGCTGTGGTGCTGACTTGGGCGTGGAAGCGCCCCCAACCATGGCAGCATCACGACACAGCTCATCGCGCTCTATCCTCAGATCCGGCAACCACCGGTTGCCGAATTGGAAAGGGACAATCGTATCGCGAAAACCTTCCGGCCCGCCGCATGGGGCGTGGCGAGGACGGCCACGAGAGCTACACCCGTGGCGTTCTGCGCTTGCTCGACCACTATGGTCCGTTCCGTCTCGCCTGCTTCGAAGCAATCTTCCGCGCGACGAATATCCGCGCCTCCATCAGAGCTAAATCAATCGCATGACCATCATTCTATTCGAGGAGCAGAGGGTGCGCCGGGCTTGGAACGAATCCGAGCAGAAATGGTATTTTTCCACGGACGATGTGGTTCAAATTCTCACCGATTCGGCCAACGTAAAAGACTACATCAAAAAACTGCGTAAACGCGACCCATCCCTGAACGCCTACTGGGGGACAAATTGTCCCCTGGTAGCCATGCCGGGAGCAGATGGTAAAATACGGCCCATCCGTGCCGCCACGGCGGAAGCATTGCTGCGCATCATCCAGTCCATCCCCTCTCCCAAAGCCGAGCCATTCAAACTCTGGCTGGCCCGCGTCGGCTATGAGCGACTGGAAGAAATCGAAAATCCCGAACTCGCAGCGCAACGTATGCGCGAACTGTACCGACAGAAAGGCTATTCAGAAGCGTGGATCGAGAAGCGGGTTCGCGGCATCGCGGTGCGCGACGAACTGACCGAGGAATGGAAGCAGCGTGGCGTCAAAGAGCAGAAGGAGTTCGCCATTCTCACCGCCGAAATCAGCAAGGCCACCTTCGGCATGACGCCCTCGGAATACAAGGATTTCAAAGCGCTCGCGAACCCCAAAGACAATCTTCGCGATCACATGACCGACTTAGAACTCATCTTCACCATGCTGGGCGAGGCGTCCACCACCGAAATCGCCCGCAAGAAAGACACGCAGGGATTCGCCCCCAATCAAGCAGCAGCCAAAGCGGGCGGCAGCATCGCTGGCAACGCCCGCCGTCAATTAGAGGAGAAAAGTGGACGCAAGGTCTCCACCCCTGCCAACTTCAAAGCCCTGACGGAATCGAAAGTCCGACAACTTGGAAAGGGCAAAAGATCATGAGTGCTCCCCTCGAACTCCACGGCTGCCGCCACGACATCCTCGGCTACTACCTCAAGGCCATCGGCCTCTTCCGAGTGCTGGCCAGCCAAATCCTGTCCGAGGTGACGGCATGAGCGTGTGGACAATCATGAACCCCACGGAACCTCGTTAAATTCAGCACAGGATATTTTTAGCGATTTTTTCTTGTTCAAATGAGAAGTCCTGATCTACTCTAATTTCGATTCCCCTCACTGATTTCACGCCACACCAGATGCCGCCGTCTGTCTCCCCGATCAAATCGAAAATGATCTTCACACCGACGACGAAAAGCAGCCCCATACAAAAAGGAGCCGTGCCGCCACCGGGGGCGGCACGGAAATTGGAGCATGATTCCCTTTTGAATAATTCCGAAGCGTTCTTCAAAGAGACCACACCTCAAACGGCGTGGAAAGGACGCTTGCTCCATAGCGAACAGAATCTGAACACTTCGACGGAATCTCTCAAATGACTGGATAATGTGCAAGTGACGTTTTGGAGAGAATACCAACAAACCGTCCATAAAAGCCTACTCACAAAACTCGAATCAGAATTACTTCTCTAACTCAGAAGATTTTTCTTGCGATTTTATCACTCCCTGTTAATACTTCCGTAGCGTGAACTTAAAAATATAGAACTTTCAATCACATCTCCCTCTGGCCCTCGTCCCATGGTAGCAAAAGAGTTTCAGGTCTTATTTCAAGCTCTCACGGAAACGCAGCCATTTCCTTGGCTAACGGAGATGTATGAGCGATTCGCTTCTGGAAAGTTTCCTGAAATCGTCGTTCTGCCCACAGGCTTGGGAAAAACCTCGATCAACGTAATCAGGCTGATCGCGTTGTTACAGCAGCCACACACCATTCCCCAGCGTCTCGTGTACATCGTCAACCGCCGCACAGTAGTCGATCAGACCACTGCCGAAGCGGAGCGACTTTGTAGAGTCCTCTCAGTTCCTGTTCTGTCCGAGTTGTGTTCAGTGCCTGCGTCCCTGTGCGCCTTGCCACTGCCATCACCAAACACGGCTCCTCCCGCCATTCGCACCCTGCGCGGCCAATATGTGGCCAATCATGAGAGGAACAAAATCCCGTTAAATCCAGTGCAAAATATTTTTACCAATTTGTCCCGTTCAAATGAGAAGCCCTGATCTATTCTGACTTCGATTACCCTCACCGCTTTCCCTCACCGATTTCCATTCACACCAGATGCCGATGTCCTTCGATCAACTATTCCGCACTGCACTCGGCAGTGAAGCAGCCCCTTATGATTATCAGTGCCGTCTCGCCTGCGGGGAGAAAGCGAGAGCTAACACACCGGAAACGCTGACCAACGGCAGCGAATGCCAATCCCGCCTCATCGACATCCCCACCGGCCTCGGAAAAACCGCTGCCGTCGTCCTTGCATGGGCGTGGAACCGCGTGGCGCATCCCGACACAGCTCATCGCGATGCCTGGCCCCGCCGCCTCGTCTATTGTCTCCCCATGCGCACGCTCGTCGAGCAGACGCGAGACGAAATCCAGAAGTGGACCGATAATCTTCTGACATCGGCGGGTTCCGGCTCTTTGACTCTTTCAGCGGGAGCAATCAAGCAGTTGGAGTGGCTGAAAACCCACTCGCCAGTGATTCTCATGGGCGGCGAAGACCCTTGCGAATGGGACATATACCCTGAAAAAGAAGCCATCCTCATCGGCACCCAGGACATGCTTCTGTCCCGCGCCCTCAACCGTGGCTACGGCATGTCCCGCGCCCGCTGGCCCATGCACTTCGGGCTGCTGAACAATGATTGTCTGTGGGTGGTGGATGAGATGCAGCTCATGGGGCCGGGCTTGGCGACCACCGCGCAATTACAGGCATTCCGCTCAGAGACAACCCGTTCCCACACATGGTGGATGAGTGCCACGCTTCAGACCTCATGGCTGAAAACACCGGATACCGCCGATTTCCTTGCTGGACTTTCCGCCCCTGTAACCACAGCCCCTCCCATCGGCATCTCCAAGCCACTGACACTTGCCCCCGCCGCAGATGAAAAGGCCATCGCTGGAATCATCGCTGGCGCACCGCCATCCGGCGTTACTCTCGTTATTCTGAATACCGTAAAACGCGCGCGTGCCGTCTATGATGCGCTCGCGAAAAACAAAACCTTTGCCGCAGCGGTGGATATCCACCTGGCACACTCACGCTTCCGCCCCATTGAACGCGCATCGTGGCGTGCCCGGTTTTTAAGCCGCGATGCCTGCTCCTCAAAGCCCAGCGTGATCATTGCCACTCAGGTCGTGGAAGCCGGTGTCGATATTTCCGCTGATACGCTTATCACCGAACTCGCCCCGTGGACATCTCTGGTTCAACGCTTTGGACGGGCTGCCCGTTATGGCGGCGAGGCTAAGGTGATCGTCATTGATATTGTGGAAGAGAAGAAGGCACCACCCTATGATTATGAGGAACTTGAAGCCGCACGAACAGAACTCGGTCAATTGTCGGACGTTTCGATTGAGTCGCTCGTCGCCCATGAACAATCACTCTCTCCGGAGCGGCGTGCCGCCCTGTATCCCTATACGCCGGACTTCCTTCTTCTGCCTCACGAAGTGGAGGAACTCTTTGATACTGCTCCGGATTTGAGCGGCGCAGATCTCGATATTTCCCGCTACATCCGCTCAGGTTCGGAAACGGATTGCCAAATCGCATGGATTGCCGAAAAGCCATCACCGGACTATGCCCCGTCCAGGGATGAGCTGTGCTCCGCACCCATCGCAGATGCCAAACAGTTTGCCGAAAGCCGCAGGCATTCCGTGTGGCGGTGGGATTATCTGGATGGTGAATGGAAGCCCGTCAGCAAGGATGAGGTTTATCCCGGGATGATTCTGGTGGCCCTTGCAGCCACAGGTGGATATTCCGAAACCACAGGCTTCGATCCTTCCTCTAAAAAAGCAGTCCCCGTGGTGCCCCGGAGTGCGCCCTCGGTGGAGTCTCCCGATTCCAGGCAGGATTCCGATGCGCTCTCGCTGGCTTCCGGGTTCCAAACCATCAAAGCGCACGGCGGGGAAGTCCGTGCGGAGTTGAAGCGGATCGGTCTGGAGCTTTCGCCCGTTCTCGAACACGCCGCATTGTGGCACGACCTCGGAAAGGCCCATCCGGCCTTCCAGTCGCTCATCAAAGACAATCCGGGGAATGACACGGCAAAAGCTCCGCAGGGGCACTGGCTGAAAATCTACAAAGTTTCCGATACCGACTTGCGTCCCGGATTTCGGCACGAACTGGCGTCCGCACTGGCATTGCTTATGCTGCGCGCTTCCCTGCCCGTGACCTTTGAGGATACCGATTTCGACCTGCTCCTCTACCTCGTCGCGGCACACCACGGAAAAGTTCGCGCCCGCCTGTCTCCCGCGCCTGCGGACCAGGAGCATCCCGTTGCCAAAACGGGCGAAGGAATGCCCATCCGCGGCGTGATGGACGGCGACATTGTCCCCGGCGCCTCCTTTGGCTTGCCGGATGCCACGCTCTCGCTCGATCCCGCCGCTATCGGCTTCTCCCCCCTAACCGGTGCCGCCTGGACAGAACGGGTGCTGGATCTGTTGGAGAAATTTGGCCCCTTCCGCCTCGCCTATCTCGAAACCCTTCTGCGCGCCGCAGACATGCGAGCCTCAAAATAGAAATGAACTACGATTCGCTCATCTCTGCTATTCGCGACACGCATCGGCACGCGCAGGCCGGGGCCGCTGGAGCGGTGAATCGTCACCTTCTCCTTCGCAACTGGCTCATCGGTGCTTACATCATCGAATTTGAGCAGAATGGCGAGGATCGGGCAAGGTATGGTGAGGGACTGCTCAAACAACTCGCGGGAGATTTGACTGCCCGAGAAATCAACGGATGCAGCCGACAGATGCTTGAGCGCATGAGACTGTTCTATTCCGAGTATCCGCAGTTCTCTGGCTTGATTGGCTCACCGGCGGTGAGCATTTTCGGGGAAGGCGCGTCTTCCGACGAAAAAAGCCCACCGGCGGTGAGCTTTTTCAAAACCCTCTCGGTCCAGACTGACCAATCAATGCCTGGCCGGCCTTCTACAGCCAAAACCCCGCCGCCACCGGCGGACAAAATTCCGCTGCCGCCGCAGATGCTCCTGCGGCTCTCGTGGACGCATATCATCGAATTGCTCGGCCTCGACGACCCGTGGAAGCGTGCCTTTTACGAAGGCGAATTCCTCAAATGGAACTGGTCCAAACGTCAACTCCAACGACTTATCGAAGAAAACAGCGCTGCTTGGCGGCAAAACCACATGACCGAAGCTGACTCTGACTGACTCGCTGAATCCGAAGGATGCATCTCTCTTTCAAACATTCATCACCCAATTATCACTCCCCAGAAGAATGACTTTACCCCACCACCAAATCGCTCTTCCGGGCTGCTCCCCGACTCCGCTGGCCTCGTATCTCAAGGCGCTCGGCGTGTTCCGTCTTGTCTATCTTGAAACCCTCCTACGCACCGTCGGCTGCCGCGCCTCAATATTGGCCTGCCTGCTTCCGCCACAGTCATGAATAACGATTCGACCATGAACGAACTCACTGTCATCACTAGGCACGCCGACCGGCATCTCCAAGGAACCTCATTTCCGCATAAACTATGAAGGCCGAATTGAATTTCTTCATCGAGAACTACAAATTACTGCGGCATCCTCATTCTCCCATGAAATGGATGGAGCGGATGTTTGTGCGTATTGTCGTCGGAACCCCGCCTTCCTTGGTCGATCTCCCCACAGGAGCCGGAAAGACTGACGTGATCGTCACCTGGCTTATTGCTTTGGCTTGGTATGCTAAACATCGTGATACTGTAAAGCCCGTGCCACGCAGGCTCGTGTGGGTCGTCAACCGTCGGGTGCTTGTGCAGCAAGTGTTTGCCGTTGCGGAGAAATTACAGCAGGCACTCAAGGTATCATCCGGATCGGCAGGGGAATTGGTGGACACCCTGCGCGCGCTGTGCGGGCAAAACAGCGCATCTGTGTTTAATGTTGTGCAACTGCGAGGTCAGCGGCTGGATGATCGGGAATGGGCACTAAATCCGACCATGCCGCAACTCATCATCGGCACGGTGGATCAAATCGGTTCACGACTGTTGTTTCAGGGCTACGGGCAGGGCAAGTGGGCGAGACCCATGCATGCCTCACTCTTCGGCGTTGATGCCTGGATATGCATTGATGAGGCACATCTCGTGCCTGCCTTTGCCGTGACGTTACGGCAAGTGCGAGAAATGACATCCCACCAAATTAATGGTGCAGTGCCCACAGTCATCACCCAATTCTTCACAAGGCTGCCTCTATGGATCACTGAGCTTTCGGCTACGCCAGGATTGCCTGCACCGCTGGCTGGAGATGCGTTCCGCTTGGAAAAGGAAAAGGGCGATTATAAGGACAGAACCATCATTGCTCGTTTGCGTGCGAAGAAAACTCGGCGTGTGCTGTGGAAGTCTCAAGCAGATAAAAATCAGATCGCCCGTGACATGGCTGTCGAGGCATTGGAAATCGCAAAGAGGCAGCCCGGCAGTGCCATCGCTGTTTTCTGCTGCACGGCCAAGGATGCCGAGGCCATCGCCAAGGAATTGAAAAAAGAACATCCTGATCGCGTGCTCCTCGTGACGGGCCGTATCCGCGGATATGAGCGAGACCGGCTTGAGCGAAACGCTCTTTTCAAACGCTTTCGCCAGTCGCACCTGGAAGCAGCAGCAGCCGGTGAGCCTCCCGCATTCCTCGTTGGCACAGCTGCAGCCGAAGTTGGACTGGATGCCGATGCCAGCGCGATTGTCTGCGACTTCGCCAGCCTGCCCACACTGGCGCAGCGCCTCGGTCGCCTCGACCGCCGAGGACAGTTGAGCCAACACACTAACAAAACAAACACGGAGCCACCCACCATGACCATCATCGGTGGCAGTGATGGTAAGACAGCACCTGCACAACTCGAAGCCTTGGTGAAGAAATTAAATTCCACCAGCGCAAGCAATGGTTCAGAATTCCGCTCAGAGTTCTTCACCGGTGCCCCGTGGTCCGTTGTCGTGGGCAAAGAAACGACCGAAGATAAGGAGGAAGATGAAGAAGACAATAGGCCAAAGCAGCCCCATGTGCTTGATGAGGACGATATCATTCATTTCGAGGGACTGCGACATAAAATTCTGAAATCTGAAGACAATATTTCCAAGTGGATCCGAGAAATGTGCGGCGAAACGGTGGTGCGGGAGATTGGCGAGTGCGACTCTTCTGAGAAACTTCTTGATATGCTCAACACGCTTATCAATCAACGCTCCATTTACGATGCGGCGCGTTTTTCAGCCGTTACGCTCCGGGACAAAACCACCAAGCTCAGAGACAAGAATCCCAGCGGCAAGAGCCTTAGAAAGCTGAATCGCTGGCTGCTTGAAGACGCCTTTCCTGAAGAGATAGCAACTGGAGCCAAATTTGGCAAAGACGACGCTATCGATGCCGCCACTTGGCGCATCATGAGCTTGCCTTCGACCGTGCTGGAGGAACCCGGTGACGATGCAGATGCCGAAGTAAACGACGATTTTCCGCCGGAAGCCGACAGCAAAGCCGCCAATGCTGCTCACGAAACTTCCCAGCCCGCTACTTGGCTCACTCATAAGTTCGCTGCAATCACTTCCGGTCCTGTCGTCGTGCCGCCACTCACAGAGTCGATACTGCGACGCTGGGCGGCCACAACACCACCGCCTCCGCGATTCTTGCCCGTGCATCCCTGGCTTTATGGCCTACTCCCCGATGACGAAGGCACTCCACTGGTCGGCATCGCGTTCCGGCTGGAACTCGACGTCCTTCGCTTCCATAGCGCAGACAAAGAGGAAGACGAAGACAACGCGGCCTATGACCGTGCGTGGCAAAAAGTGAACCGCAGTCTCGCTGCATTTCCTCCGCTGAACTCCGAACTGCATTTCGTGCCGCTGAAGGATGCCCGCTCATGGCTCGAAGACCTTCCCGCTGACGGCCCAGACTTCGCAATTGCTCACTTTGATGGCGATGAATGGACGGACTCTATCACCCCCGAAGACCTCAGCGCCAAGTCCGTGCTCGTTCTTCCGACTTCGACGACACTGGAACTTCTCAAAGACATTATTCCTCCCGGCGCTGATGAGACGCCTGAACAGCGTTGCTGGGATGTTTTTGACGCACTCGCGCAGGACGGCGCGAAGTATCGCCGCGAAGTCAAAATCATCGCAGGTGCCAGCAGTCTGAGAGCGGGGAAACCCGAAGACCGAGGCGTCTACCGCGTCGGTGAGACAGGTGGCAATACAGAATCAATCGAGTCTGAGGAGATGGCAGAGGAAGCTGCCGAAATTCTGGCTCCGTCGGAATGGGACTCCTCTCAGTGGAAAGCCGCAGGTATTAAACTCAGCTTTTCACACCACGGCATCGCCTTCGAGTTACGCTACTTCAAACCCGACCGAGGCACCGACGACGTAATCGACTTTCTGCCGGATCATCTCAGTGCTGCCGCAAAGTATGGCAGGCAGCTTGCCGAAGCGTTGGCACCGGGCGATGTGGTGCTCGCCAAGCTGCTCGGCCATGCTGGTCAGCAACACGACATCGGGAAAGATTATCCGAAGTGGCAGCAGGCCATGGGCAACACACCCGCTTGGCGCGAACGCGAAGGTTACGATGATGACCTTCGTATCGCCAAACCCGTCATCGAGAATCCCGGCAATGCAGGCGGCTATCGTCATGAATGGGGCACGCTCTGGGCCACCCGCGCTGACACCACAGCCATTGACGAGGGAGTGGACGCGGATACAGCCGCTTTCCTGCGTGACATCCACCTGCACGTCATTGCCGCCCACCACGGCTATTTCCGCCCTTCTATGCCGGATCGAGGCTTTAGCGACAAACCGACCACCACCAAACAAACTCCGCTGCGCCTGGAAGCCATCGAGCGGGCTGCCCGGCTCCAGCGCCAACTCGGTTGCTGGCGTCTTGCTTATTTGGAGACTCTTATCAAGGCCGCCGACGTCTCCGCCTCCAAAGGTGCCGAAAGCACCACAACCGAAGACACCATTGATGAAGACTGAACCCACCCTGCACGAAATCACTCTCCCCCTCGATGAGCACAACCTCGCCCACGTCCTTACCGCTCTCGCCATCGCTGGCATCGCGGACGAAATGGACGGAGCCTCACCCAACTCCCGCTGTTGGTGGACGGATGACGTTTTCAAACTCCTCCTTCCTCATGACCAAAACACACTCTTCGATAAAGCGCACACTTTCGTAAAAAGCATCCGCTGGATTGCCGGTATTGGCTGCAATGAGAAGAACAAGGGCAAACTCAAGCTCGAAGCATCGGCGCATCACGGTCTCTTCGTGGCCGAAGGACCGTACAGCGGGAATCCACTTTTGAGCTATCACGACCAAGGAGTTACAAGTTCCATCTTTAAAACCTTTTCTGCTCAGCAACGACCAGCGACACTGCTCAACAGGCAACACACCGCTCTCAAAGAGCCAGTGGACGTTGATGACTGGCTTTTCCAACGGGCTACAGATGTAGGGAGTCGTTGGAATCTAGATTGCCGCGTCACGAGTCATGCTTACGACCAAGGTTTTGGTTCAGACCAAGATCAGTCCGGCAAACGCGATCCTTTTTATCCCGCCATCGAACTCCTCAGCATCGCTGGAGCCGCTTTCTTCGCCGCGTCACATGCGTGGCTTATTCACGCGGAGAAGCTGGGCTACTGCATTTGGCCTCAATCCATCTCGTTATCCCTAGCTCCGCTTGCCGCCTGTATCGTTCCGCCACCTCTGCAAAAACGTGGAAACACCAGCAGCCGAAGGTCTCCAATGCGCTGGAAACCTGCCAGCCTGCTCGATGGCCTCGACTGCCGCCATTACCAACTCGCTACTCGTGGCAACGCCTACGGCAAAGGAGCCGCCTACCGCCACTTTCCCGAAGCTTCACTCATCACTCCAACAACAAATCATTGACTATTATGAGCACCAACACAGACGAACAGACTAAGAAAGACCACCAACTCGCATCAGACATTGCTCTGCTCGACAAACTGCTGGGCGTCGAAGCCCGCAAGCCCGGCAAAGCTGCCGCCCTGCCCGCCGCGATCCGCATCATCGAAACCCTCGAACCTGCTGGCGGCAAGCAGGTGCCAGTATTTCCTCCTTCTTATGCCGGGGCCACCGACCAATCGCCGCCAGTCTATGACCTTGCTGGCGTCGAATACGGCGAAGGCGAGGACACTGTGCGCGTCAAGAACAGCACCGCCAAAATCCCGCGCATCATCAAGGCCAAGCTGTGCGCGATTGATTCACCACAGTCACAGGCCAATCGCATGGAACCGGCTTTTCTGGAGAGCGATCTAGCCAAGCTCGTGCCTCAGGCCACAGCCAGCATCCCTCGACGCCCGGACACGGAAGGAGTATCGTCTGTGTTTTCACTGCAACATCGCGTCGCGGACTTCCGCATCCGCCTCTCCGACAAAAGAGACAATGTTAGCAAAGCCATCACCGCCTTCGCCAAGGGCGATTGCCTGCCCTTGCTCAAAACCTTCCCGACCAGTCTCATCTTTGGCTTCTGGAACAGCCGCGGTGAAGAAGAGCAAGGCGTCAAGCACGCACGCATCCTGCTGGCCCGCATCGATGCCACTGACGTAGTTCCCTGCCGACGCCACAGCCTCTACTCCGGTCCCTACTCTAAAGGGGAGTTCGCCGAAGCCGTGCTTCAGCGGGACATTACGGATGAGGAGGCGAAGAAGCTCTCTAAGGAAGGTTTCAGCGCAGCACCGAGCGATGGCTTGGGCGGAGTCTTGGTGAATGGAGCCATCGAGCGGCTTGCTCTGCTCTCTCTTTCCGACATTGCCCGTCTTCACTGCAAGCCCGAGGAGGCCGAGTCATCCGATGCTGCCGAAATTGCTCCTGAGACCAAGCAGCCCCTATTGGCAGATGAACTCACTAACGCAGCCCGACGCTACATCTTCGCGCTTGCTGCACTGGCTGAAGCACATGGTCGCGCTACAGGTAGTCATCGCCTGCGTTCGGGTTGTGAGTTGGTGACCGCTGAAGAAGTCCAAGATGGTAAGAGAAAGCAGATTGAGTTGAAATTCGACTTCCGTGGAGCCCAGCCGGCAGAAGCTGATGGCGAGGCTTTGCAACAACTCTACTTCAGTCGGGAGCGGCTGATTGCCATTGCTGCAGACAGTATTAAAGACCTTGGCATTCAGACTACTGAAGTTCAATACAATGTGACCACAGCCACGCTTGCAGGTGAAATCGTTGCCAGTGATCAAGTAGCCAAAGAGCGAGAGAAAGCTGAGAAGGCTGCCAAGAATGCCAGAGAAAAGGCCACAAAGGCGGAAAAAGAAGCCGTGGAGGCTGAGAAGAAGGCTGAAGCCGGAACGCCTGCTGAAAAGAAAAAGGCAGAGAAGGCCCGTAAGAAGGCATCTGACCTCGCAGCAAAAGCGGATGACTTGGAGAAGAAGTTATCATCGTCTGCAAACGACGAGACTCCTGTGACAGAGGATTCTGCTTCCACAGTCAAAACTGACGAGCCGACCACTCCACCCGCCTCCGCATGAGCCACCTCATCATCCAACTGTGTTTTATCGCGCACAGCTACACGGGCATTCGCATTCTGGATGACCGCACGGAGGAGCTGGACTGGCCGCCTTCGCCGGGCCGGGTGCATGAGGCTTTGCTCTCCGCCGCGCTGCTAGGGGTGTTACGCACCGATACGGAACGTGAGGGAGTCTTCGCGGCATTCCGTTGGCTGGAGGAACTGCCCGCACCGGAGATTTGGGCTTCCGCGCAGGATGAAGAGTTGCGCACCAAGCCCCGTGTCGCCATCCCGCAAAACAACCCGAAGAAGAGCAATCTCGACACTAAACCCGCCCTGCTTGCTCCCACACGAAAAGCCGTTTCCGTTACCGGCGAAGCCTTGGAAGTTCACTACCACTGGCTCTTCAGCACTACGACACCGCCCAGCAAGTATCTTGAAATTCTCACCGATGCCGCAGCGCGCATTTCCTACCTTGGCCGCGCGGAGGACCGGGCGGAAGTTAGCCTGCACATCGCAGATTCACCCGCATCCTTACCTCTTGTACGCTGGCAACCCAACCCCGGCGGCGATGCGTTGCTCTGGATCAGTAAACGTGGCACCACCAGCGGCCTGAAGGAACGCCATGCTGCCGTCGTGCCCCCACGCGAAACCCGGAAGCCCGCACAACGCTGGATGCGTCGCGTGGCCTATGCCGATGACGCTCCACGCGCCCTGCAACCCATCGCCACCGCCATCTTCCAGATCTTTCCTGCAGATGACGATCCGGACGCCCCCGCCCTCGCCTGCGATGCGGAAGGCTCAGGCCGCTGGCGCGAGTTCTTCCGCCAGCAAATCGTTCAGCTAGCCAGTGACTCCGACAATTGGGACGACAATGCTCTCGCCGAGGAACTTCTTACCGGCTACGCCGCTCCCGGCCAGCGCACTAAGCACCCGCACCTCGCCATCGTCCCACTGCCCACGATCAACCGTGCCCGCACCGCCGATGGCCGGGTGCGCCGTATCGCTCTGCTCGGCTACGCTGCACCGGAAGTCATCGCTCAGGCTGTGCCCATTTACGAAACCCTTTTCAAAGCCCTTGATGACCTCATCGTGAGCAAAGAAACGCCACTCCGACGCCACGATAAGGACGTGCCAGTTCGCCTTGTCCGCACTTCGCCGTTCATAGACAAAGTTTGGCCCTCCTACACAGGCAGGAGCCGCGTCTGGTGCTCTGTCACTCCTGTCGCCATCACCCGGGGATTCAAGATTCCAAAGTTCCATCCCGATGGACGCAAACTCAGCGCCAACGAGCGTCACCACCGCAAGCTAAGTGAATGGGAGAAGCTTCTGCGCGACAGTCTCCGCCACATCGGGTTGCCACCGGAACTCGCCATTACCAGTACTATTGAATGCACCGCCACTCCGCTCGTGCCGAAAAGTAGCCGCGTCGAAAATTATCGCACCTCCGGCGAGAAGTCCGTGCTTATCCATGTGCGCTTGGAGTTTCCAGCCTCAATCCGAGGTCCGATGATTCTCGGCGACCGTCGTTACATGGGCCTCGGCCTTTTTGTTCCCACCGAATGATCCCTCACGATTATCTTTATTCACATTCATAAATCAGAACACACGCCTCATGATGCACCTCACCCCGCTCCATTCCACCCTGCGTCTCCTTATTAAAGAGGACAGCATCTGTTGGCTGTAAAATCTCCTATCGGAACATGACCATCATGCCCCACCAAATCGCTCTTCCAGGCTGCTCCCCGACTCCTCTCGCTTCGTATCTCAAGGCGCTCGGTGTGTTCCGTCTTGTCTCCGAGCAGGCCGATCCTTCCGTGCGTGGTTACTGGAAAAACGAGGGCTTCGTGCTTTCGACGAAACTCACCAAGGAGGAGCTTACCGAGTTCTTCTTGGCGAAATACTCCCCCACGCCGCTCATTGATCCGTGGAATGGGGGTTCCGGCTTCCTCAAGGAAGACAAAACCGCCGGTTTTCTCAAAGTTTTTGAAAGCTCCCCGTCGCCGCGCCTCGCCCGCTATCAGGCTGGTGCGGCAGCCGCCCGTGCCCTTTGCGATGATCTGAATACCGCCAAGCAGGCTGAAGTGGCTATCAAGAACGAGCCAAAATCCCTGCCTGCCGCCGAACGGGATGCCATGCGCAAAGACCCTGTCTACAAGGCAAGACTTGCCGAGGTTCAGCGCAGGTTCAAGAGGCTGAAAGAAGCATTCATCCCGGAATGCCGCTTGAAATGGCGGGGGCCACACCTCGAATGGCTGGAAGCCGCCGTCATATTGGGCAGTGATCTGGCACCGAAATATCCTTCGCTTTTGGGCTCCGGTGGCAATGACGGCAACCTTGATTTCACGGACAATTTCCGCCAGCGCTTCCTGGATTTGTTTGATATTTCTCAGCCGGAGGCTCTACCCTTGGCCAATACCGCAGGATTGCTCGATCACGCGCTGTTTGGCTCTCCGGTGACCGGCACGGGCGATTACAGCATCGGGCAATATATGCCGGGTTCTGCGGGAGGAGCGAACAGCTCGAACGGCCTTGATGGAAAGGCCAACGTGAACCCGTGGGATTTCATTCTCTTCATGGAGGGCACCGTGCTCTTTGCGGCGGCGGCATCGCGCAGGCTTGGTGCGACCGGAGTTTCCGCTGCATCCGCACCTTTTGCGATTCGTGCGGGTGCCGTTGGCAACCCATCTGTATCTGCAAAAGAAAAATCTGCACGCGGCGAGCAGTGGTTTCCGATCTGGGATCGTCCGGCAACCCTGCGCGAGATTCGTGCCCTGTTCTCCGAGGGACGTGCCCAGCTTGGGCGCATGAGCGTCCGTGAACCTGTGGATATGGCCCGCGCCATCGCACGCCTCGGAGTCGCCCGTGGCATCAGCGCATTCGAGCGCTATGGCTACATCGAGCGTAATGGACAGTCCAACTTTGCTGTTCCCCTGGGACGCTGGAAAGTCGTTTCTCAACCAAACCAAAGCCTGCTCTCCGATGTGGAGACACTGCTGCGGCGCTTGTCGCGGGAAGCCGCCGGTGAGCGTGCCACCGCCAGTTTGTCCGCGACTGTTCGCAGACTCAATGACGCGGTGCTAGCTGTCGCTGCCGATGGGGCATCGCCCGCCCGCTGGCAGGACGTTCTGATTGCTCTCTCCGGCGTGGATGCCCTCGCCGCCTCTCTGCCTCCCGTAAAAAATAAATTCGGCATAGTTCCCAGGCTACGGGGCGGATGGCTTGCCGCTGCTGATGATGGCACCGCAGAGTTCCGCCTCGCGGCGGCATTCGCCTCCCAGGAGGGCGTGCGGCGATACTTCTTGCCGCTGAACAAGTTTGGCAACCAACTCGACGAAACAGGTGCGGTGAACGTGGTTTGCTTCGGACGTGACTTTATCGCCGACGCCATCGCCTTCTTTGATCGCCGCCTTGTCGAGTCCTCAAAGGATGCCTCCCGCTCCATCCCGCAATTTGCCGGTGTCTTTGCGGACTTGGGCGACATCGGTGCCTTTCTCCAGGGCGATCTGGACACAGGGCGAATCCTTTCGCTCTCCCGCGCATTGATGGCTCTGGACTTCAAAGACGCAGGTCGTTTGGCCGCACCGAGAAGAACAGAGCCACCAGAGGACGCCTTTGCCCTCTTCCGCTTCTGTCTCGCTCCACGGCACTGGAACGCGGACATCCCCGTGCGTGCCGATATTTTCCGTCGACTAAGCGCCCGTGATCTCGTGTCAGCCTCACGGCTCGCCGCCTCTCACCTTCGGGCGCACGGCCACGTTCCCCCTCTCCATCTCGTTGTGGGGGATGCTCGCATCCTTGCAGCTTCCCTTGCCTTTCCACTCTCTAGTAAATCCCGAGATATCCTGTCTCACTCACTGATTACCACCTCCGACAACAACTAACCCACCAATAGAACCAACCATGAGCATCCAACTCGACACCATCAAAGACGCACACCGCATTCTGTTCAACATTCCCCTGCGCCCCGTGCAGGGAGAGCGTTTCCAGCCCACCGGGTTTCCCTCGCTTGGGGCCGCCACCTATCAGACACGCAATGGCCGTTCCCTGCTTGTAGAATCCGCACAGTCCATGGCCAACAGGCTGGAAAACGTGATTTGGGATGCTGCCGCACAGAAACCAGTCGCCGCTGCAGAAGGCATTTCCTACATTCGCGTGGAACGGAAAGGTGGCTTCCTGACTTCATCCATCCTCGAATCTCACCGGATCAACTCGCCTTACTTGCTCGAAAGCAAAAAGGACAAATCCTTTTTCAACGAGCTGAAAGGTGCTCTGGGCGGACTAGCCGAGGGCCCCATCAATCGCCGACTTCTGGCGGAAACCCTCTTCGCCTATGACGTGAATGCCCTCATTCACGGCGTCTTTCTTGCCAAGAAAGAACTCGCTGGAGGCCGCCTGCGCATCGCCCGCGCCCTCTCGGCTTTCATTGAGGCCGATGGCATTGAAGTGGCCGCTTCCGGTGGGGTGAAAAACGATCATGTGAACCCTTCTGGTGACACCAAAGCAGGGTTCGGCAACGTGCCCTTTTCCCGTGATGAATACACGGCGCAAAACATCACGCTCTACGTCAATCTCGATCTTGACCAAATTCGAGGGTATGGCCTCGGCGATAGCGCCACGGATCTGCTGACCATTCTGGCGCTCTACAAGGTCCGCGCCTTGTTGTCCGGTGCTCTACGACTTCGGACAGCCTGCGATCTGGAAGCGGACATTTCTGAAATTACCGCTACCCGCCCGCAAGGCTTCCGCCTTCCTTCCCTGAGTGAACTGGAGGCCGAGTTGAAGTCTGCCATTGTGGCCAACCAACCCGCCCTCAAGCAAACGACCGTCCAATACGAGGACGAACTCACCAAGGGAAAGAATAGTGACGAGGGAGGCGAGTCCCAAGAACCCACTGAGGAACAATAATTGGAGTCATCGACATGCCCACACTTTCCATCCGATTCATCGGCGGGCACTACCACGCAACGCCCTGGGATAAAGCCCAGAACGAAGGCGCAGTGGAATGGCCTCCATCGCCGTGGCGTCTGTTGCGTGCCCTCATTGCCACCGGTTACGCCAAACTTCCCGAGTGGCAGGAGGGCACGCCTCCGCCCTTGGCACGATCCCTCATCGCACGCCTCGCCGCTGTCCTGCCTTCCTACAGGCTCCCGCCTGCCACGGGAGCGCACACGCGGCACTACATGCCCACGAAGAATTCCACGACACTTGTGCTTGATGCGCGTGCCGTAGTGGGCACGGAACATGAGCCACTACTCGTTCATTGGCCGGTCGAACTGCCACCGGAGGAACAAGAGTTGTTTGATTCTCTAGTTGAGCGCATTTCCTACATCGGTCGTGCCGAATCGTGGACGGAATGTGAGAGTGTATCCTCGCCCACTAGTCTCTCTATCGCAGAAGGCTGGACAGTTCCACATGATGATGGCACGCCTTTGCCTCCCCATTGTGACCAACTTCCACTCATCGCGCCTGTCGCCTCTGATGCTTACTCGGCATGGGTTCTGTCGCTGCCGAAGCCACGCACCAAAAAGGACAAGAATGCCGCCCCAGCTGCTTCGTTATTCGAAGCCCTGCAAGTGGAAACCTCTTGGTTACAGAAAAATGGATGGTCCGCGCCGCCGGGTTCGCATCTTGTCGTCTATGACCGCCCCGCAGCCAGTGCCATTTCCATCGCGCCAACTCCAAAGCTAAATCGGCCCTCTCGGGTGCGCGTCCCCTTCGTGTTACTCGCCCTCTCTTCCACTGCTCGCAGTCGCACCCCCATGCCCTTGCGCATACGCACCTTGCCGCAAGCCGAACTGCTTCACCGGGCCATCGCATCAAAAGTTGGCAAACTGGAACCTCACTCGGAAGCCGTTTCTGAGCTGCTCGGCTTGGATGGCGAACAAAAGCCCACCAAGGGGCATCGTCATGCGCATATCCTGCCTCTCACTTTGTTGGCAGAGGACAAGCACCTCGATCACCTCCTGATCTGGGCCCCTGGCGGGCTTTCTGATGCTTCGCAACAGGTTTTGCGCTCGTTGCGAAAAACCTACATGAAGGGCGGGGTCGGCGAAGTAGAGCTTCGCTTCGCGGGGAGTGGATCGCTTACGGAGTTCCAAAAAATTCCTGCGTTAAATCTCGTCCTCGGTGAAGCCAAAGTTTGGCAAACATACACGCCTTTTGTCCCTGTTCGGCACCCTAAGAAAAAAGGACGCAATACCATCGAGGGCCAAATCAGAGAGGAATTGGCAAATCGAGATTTTCCTTTACCGATCTCCATCGAAATTCTTCGTGAGAAAAGTATTGCTATGCGTCATTTCGTGAAAACCCGACGTGAGGGAATGCAGCCTCCAGTGAATGTTGGTTATGCCGTTCGGATAACTTTTTGCGCCTCCATTGTCGGACCAGTTGCGATCGGCTACTCCTCCCACTTCGGGATGGGTTTATTCGTCCATGAGGGGTAACTCTTCCCCTTTTCTTTCTTCTACTCAGCTTTAGCCCAAATTGTTCCCATGAAAGCAAGACTTTACCCGTACCAAGGGTTGCGATCATCCTCCTTGAGGACTTCCCAGTCGTCGGTCATAGGCTGAAACAATTCTTCTTCCGAGATTTCTGAGTCCAATGGTGGTAGCCCGCGCCGTTCTTTTTCCTGAGCATACCACTCCTGAATCTCCTTCATCGTCATGCGCCTTTGCGACGGATGATTCTTCACACAACACAGCTCAAAAACAACGTTTTCTACATCTATCACCCTCAGTTTTTTTCCCGTCTTTTCCACTTCGTCAAAATACTTTGCAGCGTCCCTTAGGAGTTCTGTTTTGGTGACTTCCATCTCTCACATTAATTAGAGAGTCACCCGCAGTCAATTCAGCTTTTCTAATCATGAGCAACGCGTCTTCTCCCACGCCCTCCGAGGACTGGATCGAGGTCGCCATGCTCAACCGCTACACCTTTTGCCCTCGACTGTTTTACCTGATGTATGTCGAAGGGCGCTGGGAGGAAAACGCCTACACGGTCGAAGGCAAGGCCATCCACAGCCGTGTGGATCGCATCGACCAGCTCCTGCCCGAGCTTGCCTCTGACGAGGCTTCCGCCCCTTCGGAAATCGGTGACGACGATCCGCCTCCGGAAATCGCCCGCTCAGTTTCTCTGGCAGCCGATGATCTCGGCCTCATGGGAAAACTCGATCTCGTTTCCGCCGATCCCGAGGGCGGCGAGGCGGTTCCAGTCGAGACCAAACGCGGACGTGTGCCCAATGTCCCCCTGCGTGCCTACGATCCTGAACGCGTCCAACTGATGGCCCAGGGCCTGCTGCTGCGTCGTCACGGCTACCACTGCGATCACGGATTCGTCTATTATGCAGGAAGCCGCACCCGAGTCCGAGTCGAATTCGATACAGAACTAGAAACCCTCACATTGGCGACACTCGCAGCTGTGAGGGTCGCTCGTTCGATCACCGTGATTCCACCACCTCTGGAAGATAGTCCCAAGTGCTGGGGCTGCTCTCTATGCTCCATTTGCCTGCCCGATGAGACTTTGGAACTAAAACAATCCGCCCACCATTCGGATGAGGATACCGGCCCCGACCCGCGCCGACTCTATCCCGCCCGCGACCGCGCCACCCCCTTCTACGTACAGGAACAAGGTGCCAAAGTGGGCAAATCCGGCGAGAGACTCGAAGTAAAGAAGCTGGGAGAAAAAATCGGGGAGAGTCGCATCATCGAAACGTCTCAACTGGTTCTGTTCGGAAACATTCAGGTCAGCGCTCAGGCATTGCATCTACTGATGGAGAAAGGGATTCCGGTCATCCACATGTCCACCGGTGCCTGGTTCCACGGGATCTCTCACGGAACTGGCGTAGAAAATGCCTATAATCGTGCCGCACAGTACGCCGCAGCGGCAGACCCGGCATTTCGGATCCGTCTGATCGCTCCCCTACTCTATGCAAAAGGCGTGAATCAGAGAGCACTCATTCTGCGCAATGGTAGTGGAGAGATCAGAGAACGCTGCACACGTGATTTAGCGGGCCACTTGCAAGGACTCAGCGCTGATATTCAAAAATCACGTGTACACGACACGATACCAACCGAAGCCGCGATCCAGTATCTGCGGGGATGGGAGGGTCATGCCGCCGCTCTGTATTTCTCTGCATTCTCCTCCATGCTCAAAACAGGCGAACTGGCGACATTTGACTTTTCTCTGCGCAATCGCCGCCCTCCCAAAGATCCGGTGAATGCCCTGCTTTCCTTTGCCTACGCCCTGCTGACCAAGGAATGCCTGGTGGCGTTATGGTCGGAAGGTCTGGATCCTTGGTGGGGATTCTATCATAGTCCCCGACATGGTCGTCCGGCACTGGCCTTGGATTTTATGGAACCTTTTCGCCCCATCCTAGCCGATAGTGCCGTTCTAACAGCCATCAATACAGGAATGGTGAAGCCACAACATTTTCTCGTCAACCAAAACGGCTGCGCAATGCAGCCTGCGGGAAGAAAAGCGATCCTGCGCGCATGGGAACAGAGGCTGGACCAACTCACCACCCATCCAGAATTCAACTATCGCTGCTCGTGGCGTACCATGCTGCGTATCCAAGCCAGATTATTGGTGCGCTTTCTGCGCGGTGACATCTCTCGACTCCCATGGCCCATCGTACGCTGAGTAACAACCGCAGAACCTGGCTCTGCACCTATGATGTCGCCTCTGATAAAGCTGGTGACAAACGACGTGCCCGACTGTTTGAGCTGCTGATGGATCACGGGGAGCACGTTCAATTCTCCGTGTTTCTCTGTGTGCTCACAAAAATGGAACGAATTCACTTGGAGGCCGAAGCGAATGCGATTCTCCATCGGGATCAGGATCAGCTTCTCTTGATCGATCTGGGGCCGGACAGCACAGAGTGGACGGAAGGACTGCGCTGTGTCGGAAAAATCTGGACACCCAGGATTCGATCACGCATTATCTGATCGTGTAATCGATGAAATACAGGCTCGTCCTGTTACGAGTGGTGCTGTGCTCGCAGAACCTCACGAGCCTCTCGCGATCTTTGACATCCAATTAATTAGGATCGTGATTTTCTACGAAAGTACGAAAATACGATATTTCTGTAAAGAACCACTCGCAAAATGCGCTTCTATCCTATACGGTGCAAAGGGCTGTGCACGCCACCATTTCCGCGCCATCAAAAGCGCGGTCTCATTGAAGCCTGATCGGTGGCGCGATTCATTCGGACGTGCGTCGGATTTCCGCGCCATCAAAAGCGCGGTCTCATTGAAGCTCGTGCTCCATGCCGCGCGATCCAGCCGGGAGGACGCATTTCCGCGCCATCAAAAGCGCGGTCTCATTGAAGCTGCCGGACTCGAGCACGAGCTGAGGGATGGTCTTCCCATTTCCGCGCCATCAAAAGCGCGGTCTCATTGAAGCATCGCAAAAAGCGCGTTCCCAGGCCAATGAAGCGGCATATTTCCGCGCCATCAAAAGCGCGGTCTCATTGAAGCTATAGCCGTCGTCACATCGTTTGCACCATCGTCAACATTTCCGCGCCATCAAAAGCGCGGTCTCATTGAAGCGATCTCGTGTACGGTCGGGCAGTTTTTCATCATGCAGATTTCCGCGCCATCAAAAGCGCGGTCTCATTGAAGCGATGTCAGCCGGATCGTTGCTCTGAGCGACAGTGTTATTTCCGCGCCATCAAAAGCGCGGTCTCATTGAAGCCGCCCATGCGTCATCATCCTGACTCCATTGGTAGTTATTTCCGCGCCATCAAAAGCGCGGTCTCATTGAAGCTTTTCTCCAGCGGCGCTGATCGACAAATTCGCTGATAATTTCCGCGCCATCAAAAGCGCGGTCTCATTGAAGCTTGAACAGAGACGGCGCAAGATGAGGCCAGTATTCGATTTCCGCGCCATCAAAAGCGCGGTCTCATTGATGCTAGTTCACAGACCCCGTCCACATCCCCCCCCGTCGGCGATTTCCGCGCCATCAAAAGCGCGGTCTCATTGAAGCGGTTTCCCTTCTTCGGAACCCTGCTCTGTCGGCTCAAATTTCCGCGCCATCAAAAGCGCGGTCTCATTGAAGCTTGCAAGTCAAATCTACCCGCCGTAGCACTCCAGTGCATTTCCGCGCCATCAAAAGCGCGGTCTCATTGAAGCCAGTTCTTCATGGCGCGGTCCGCCTTATGCGGAATAGATTTCCGCGCCATCAAAAGCGCGGTCTCATTGAAGCAGGTACGCCGCCCATAGAGTAGGGAAGAATTTAAATTTCCGCGCCATCAAAAGCGCGGTCTCATTGAAGCTTCGGGACGTTCGCAAAGTCCGCATCGAGCGCAGACATTTCCGCGCCATCAAAAGCGCGGTCTCATTGAAGCTCAAACGGCGGGATGTCGGCGACTGCGTTGCAAATATTTCCGCGCCATCAAAAGCGCGGTCTCATTGAAGCGTCCGGACGCTCGCGATATAGCCGATTAGTTCTTGGAATTTCCGCGCCATCAAAAGCGCGGTCTCATTGAAGCG
>CAUJIH010000022.1 GCA_963205275.1 Verrucomicrobiota bacterium
ACGGTCTCTTGCAATTAGCGCGCCGCCGGGCCAGGGGATATCGCTGCTTCCGCAACTTTCGCTCAATTGCTTACTGGATTGCTGGAAGGCTTGTTCTAAGGAACAATATTGCCTTTACCCACTAAGTTTCCGACAGAGCCATTTTTTATTGGGCTAAGAAGTTCTGCATTGAGGATGTGTCGCAATAGATCACTTTGTAAAAACGGTGCAAAGGCATTTTTTCAGAGATGTCCCAAAGTTTGTTGAAATTCAAAAGCTCTTGGCAGCCCCTTTCCATCCATTTTTGGCCTCCTTGCAACCCTTAAATTGAGTATTATGGGGTCACATGGTATTATGGGGTCATGGTATTATGGGGTCACATGGTATTATGGGGTCATGCAACATTTTTTGACAAAACTTTCGGTCGTTTCTCGTCCGTGTCCGTGTATAATCAAGAAATGTTGCATGACTCCAAGATTCCGCATCTGGCCAGAGTTTTAGGATCATCTCAGTTGACAACAGAAACTTTGCGCTATCTTAATCGGGATGAGAGAGGAGTTCACGCAGCCAGCGCCGATGATTTTCGGCATCTTCTTCGGACTGGTTCTGATCTTCATCAGCACCCTCTCGATGCTCTTCGTTCCCGTCTACCTTGCGATCCTCGGCTACCTACTCGCGATCACGGTGCCTCTCCTGATCTTCCTCTTCGCGTCCCGCCAGACGCTGGTCTGCACCGAGGAGGGGTTCACCCTCGAGAAAAGCAGTCGCAGAAAGGGCAGCGAGACGAAGTTCTTCCCGTGGAGTAGCGTCACCAGCACCCGCTACTACGAGATCGTCCTCAACAAGATGGACAACAGGACATCGACCAGCCCCTACTTCGAAGTCGAGTGCGGGGGAGAGCGAGTGATGAAAATGGGGAGGCTGCGCCGCTTCCCTGAAATGGTCCGAATCTTCAACCAGCGCACTCCCCATCTGCCCTACTCGTGGGAACCCCGGGTCGGGATGACGATCAGCTTCGGCTCGCGCCGCTCCACCTTCAGCCGCGAAGCCTTCGTGAAGACCGAGCGTGCCGGAGTCCCTCGGTCGGGCGCGACCCCGCCTCCGATGCCCGGTGCTGCGCCAGTCGTAGAGGAGCAGGCCACCACGCGGACGACGCCCCCGCCCTTTCCCAGCGGTCCGCCTCCGATGCCGGACGCCTGAGCAGAGTCGAAAGATCGGATGGGGCTACAGGGATTGCGCCCCGTAGCCCTTCCACACCACCGAACATGCGGTTTTTCGCATTCGGCGGTTGAACAGGGGAAGATCAGTGCGCAGCTTGCTCCGTCTTTTCACATTCCCATGCGCGGCTTCAAGCAGCTAACACAATCGGAGTTGGAGTAAAACATATGTCATTTGGAATCTGATAATCAGGACATTTTCGAGGTCTAGAATTCAGTTTGTCTTAGACGGCTTGAACTTCCGCTGACGTGAGGGTTGCAAAATCCGCGTGTTGAAACATCCTCACCTGAAAAGCGAGATCACGAGAGAAGATGGGGGATCAGTCCGCTCACTCTCAGTCGGTATCGAGAAGCATCTTCGCACGTTCCAGCGCCTCGCTGGTATCGATGCAGACATTCTCCGATCCGAGCGTGCGAAGAAATCCGCTTTTCTCCAATGCGTGCTGGGGTTGTCCCTGGATTCCGCTGATGATCAGCCCTTGTTTGCGGCTTTGACTCTTGCTATAGAGTCCCTTCAGTGCCATCAGGCCGGTCGCATCGATGGCCGTGACCTTTCGCATGCGCAGAATGATGATTTTGGGTTCGTAACTGGTGCGCGTCAGCGCGGTCTCGAGTTGATTCGAGGCACCGAACAGCAAAGGTCCGAGCATTCGGTACATCTGGATTTCTTTCGGGATGTCCTTCTCCGCTACGAAATTCCGAGGACTTTCCATGGGATCATTCTCGCTTACGAGCGAAACCTCCGTAGTGTCAGCGATTCGTTTGATGAAGAGTACGGCGGCTAGAATCACGCCAATCTGTACAGCGACGACTAGGTCAAAAATTACGGTGAGGAAAAAGGTGCTCAGGAAGACGATGGCATCACTCGCTGGCCAGCGGACGAGCTGTCGAAAATAGTGCCATTCTCCCATTCGCCAGGCGACGAAGACCAGTACTGCGGAGAGAGCACAAAGAGGGATCGCTTTCGCCAGCGGCGCCGCTAGGAGCATGAGCGCAGCCAGAGTTGCCGCATGGATGATTCCGGCGATCGGTGTGCTCCCCCCACAGCGGACATTAGTAGCCGTCCGCGCGATCGCTCCGGTGACAGCGATCCCGCCGAAGAGTGGACACACGATGTTCGCCAGCCCCTGAGCTTTGAGTTCCTGATTCGAGTCGTGCTTTTCATCCACCATGCCGTCGGCAACAACTGCGGAGAGTAGGGATTCGATTGCGGCCAGTAGCGCAATACTGAGAGCGGGGTGAAGGAGTTGCTTCAGCTCGGAAAAGTGAAATGCAGGCAGAGAAGGGGTGGGGAAACTGCGTGGAAGATCACCAAAGCGAGAGCCAATGGTCTCTACCGAAAGATTCGCCCAGCGAGCGATCAGTGTTGCAACGACCAGTGCAACAATCGAGCCGGGAACAATGCGAGACCACTTTTTCGGCCAGAAAGTGATCAGCGCCAATGAGGTGATAGACAAGAGTGTAGTGGAGAGGCTCCAGGTTCCGGCGACTTCCGCGATAACGCGGCATTTATCGATGAAATGAGATGGTAGATCGCTCGTTTGGAGTCCGAAAAAATCCTTCACCTGCGTGCTGAAAATCATGACAGCGATGCCAGACGTGAACCCCATGGTCACAGGAAAAGGAATGAAACGAATCGCCTTTCCCAGACCGGCGAAACCCATCACGAGCAGCATGACTCCGGCCATGATCGTACAGATCGCTAGATTCGTGGCCCCATATTGCTGAAGGATTCCGTAGAGGATGACGATGAAGGCTCCGGTCGGGCCACCGATCTGAACACTGGATCCACCGAAGGCGGACACGATGAAACCACCGATCACAGCGGTGATGATCCCTGCCTGGGGAGGTACGCCAGAAGCGATCGCAAAAGCCATCGCCAGCGGCAGCGCGACGATACCCACCGTGATTCCGGCGAGAGTATCTGCACGCAGATGAGATCGATCATACTGTCGCAGGGAGTCGATCAGGCGTGGGCGAAAGGAGAGCGGAGAGGACATGGAATACGAATGAAGCGAAACATTTCAGCGATGCAATCATAACAGACAAGCTCGATCATAACAGACAACCCTCCCAGGCATGGTAGGTGATCGCGGTAGGAAAAGAAACTCGCATCTTTGAACTGTCTTCGATACGATGGAGCGATATGAATCCTGACTCTGCTCCGCTTTCGACCTCTGGCCTCGCGTCTCGTCGTAATTTTCTCCGCTCCGGTGCTATTCTAGGGGCTGGTGCACTTGCTTCTCGCAGTGCTACCGTGCGTGCTGCGACGAATAAAAATAGTAAGCTGCAGATCTTCCAGATCGGAGTGAATGGGATCGGGAATCTTCAGCGAAAGCAACTAGTCGATCATCCGAAAGTCCAGTTCGTCGGCTTTTGCGATGTCGATGCGACAGCCTTCGATAAGGTCAAAGACGATCCCTACAAAGGAGCTTGGAAGATCTCTGACTATCGCGAGGCTTTCGCAAACAAGGCGGATCAGTTCGATGCCGTGATCGTCGATACGCCGGACTTCAACCACTGTCCGATGATGGTGACGGCTCTGAAGCATGGGAAGCATGTCTATGGACAGAAGCCGCTCGTCCACCAACTCGACGAGTTGCGGATTCTCCGTGAAGCGCTCAAGGCGCGTCCGGGACTCTACACACAGATGGGGAATCAGCGGGCCTGTTATGCCGGTCGGATGCAGGCGGTAGAGATGCTGCGATCCGGGCGTTTCGGCAAACCTGTCGAGGCTCATATCTGGACAGGTGGAATCAGTCGTGGCACCTATTTTACCGAGCCGTGGAACTCTTATACCGCTGCACAGCCTGTTCCAGAGACCATGAACTGGGGACTCTGGCAGGGACCGCTCACCCAGGCTCTACCCTACAGTGAGGATCTTCATCCCCGCCGCTGGCGCACGTTCTGGGAAACGGGTGGCGGTATGCTGGCCGACTGGGGCTGCCATCTGATCGACGTGCTCTACTTCGCCTACGACCTCCCCGCTCCGGAGGCAGTGCAGACGGATACCATCAAACCATCTGGGGTGGGGCATTCTGGCTACAATCACGCGATCATCACGTATCCTGGCGGGGGCAAGTTCGCTCGGGAAAAGTTCGTCCTCCACTATGCGGATAGTAGCATTCGTCCGTCTTTTGCCTCTCTGGGACTGCCTGTCTCGAAGATTACGGGCAGTTGCACGATGGTGGTCTGTGAAGACGGGGCACTGCTTCTCCAACCGGGTGGCGAGTTCGAAATCTATCGCAAGGGCAAGCTGGTGGAGAACGAGCCTCTGCCGGAGGTCGGGCCGCGCGATCACTGGAAAGACTGGGCCGACTGCTGTCTGGGTGAAGAAAAACCCCTCTGGACGCCTTTTGACATCGGTAGCCGCATCACCGAACCCGCTCTACTAGCGACCAAGGCCACGCGCTATCCGAATCAGGAACTGCACTGGGACGGGGCGAACTACCGCTTCACGAATCACGAAGAGGCGAATCAGACGCTGCTGTCGCGGACCTATCGCGAGGGCTTTGCCCCACCGAGTCTCGCGTGAGCGGACGAGCCAGTCCTGAGTGACTCTCTTTCTTCTGCACTGTCGCTGGAGCAGGGTGGCTGAGCCATTCTTGCGCATCGGGCACCGGAAAGCCTCTGTATAAACACTGGACTATCTCCGCAATTGCGCTAGAGGTTTTCGTTTCCGAACTCTTTCGGAATTTTCCTTATGTCGGTCCAGAAACAACAGACTCTCGCCTCGACGGCGGCTCTCACCGGAACCTCGCTCCATACAGGCGAACAGGTCACGCTGGCGATGTCGCCCGCGCCGGTGAACACCGGGATTAAGTTTCGACGTATCGATCTGCCGGATAAGCCTTTTATCAACGCACACGTCTCGAAGGTGCAGACGGTGGAGCGAGCGACAACCTTGGCTGAGGGCTCAGTAAAAGTCCATACAGTCGAGCACGTCATCTCCGCTCTGGTAGGGATGGGCGTGGACAATGCCATCATCGAGATGGATGCGAACGAGCCGCCGATCGGCGATGGATCGGCGCGGCCCTTCGTTGATTGCATTAAGAAGGCTGGAATCGTGACGCAGGAGGCGAATCGTCGAGTCTTCGAAATCCGCGAAACGATCCATCTGGAAACACCAGGCGGATCGCTACTGACCATCGTGCCCGATAAGAGTTTCCGCATTTCCTGCACGCAGGTGGGACCGGACGGGCGGATGACGCAGTATTATTCCACCGAGATCACGCCGGAAACCTACGAGAAGGAGATCGCCCACGCCCGAACCTTCGTTTTCTACGAGGACGTGGCCCCGCTGTTAGAAAAAGGTCTGATTAAAGGCGGGAGTCTAGAGAACGCGGTGGTAGTGAAAGGCGATTCCGTGATGAGCAAGGAGGCGATGCGCTATCCCGAGGAGTTCGCTCGACACAAGATTCTCGATCTCATCGGCGATCTGATGCTGAGTGGAAAGCGCATCATGGGACATGTGATCGCGGTGAAGCCGGGGCACGGTCCCAACACGCAGTTGGCGGCCAAGTTAGCGGCCACCTTCGCAGAGACTCTCTCTGCCGTCCCGTCGGTGATGATTCCCACGGGCGAGGGTGTGATGAGCAATATCGAAGTGCAGAAAGTTCTGCCTCACCGCTATCCTTTCCTGATGGTGGACCGCATCATCGGCTTCGACGGAGAGTTCAAATGCACGGGGCTCAAGCAGGTAACGATTAACGAACCCTACTTCCAGGGGCATTTCCCCGGTCATCCCGTGATGCCCGGCGTCCTGCAAGTCGAAGCGATGGCCCAAGTCGCGAGCATTTCCCTGCTCCGACGCCCGGAAAATCAGGGCAAGATCGGATATTTCATGAGTGCTGACGGGGTGAAGTTTCGGAAGCCGGTCCTGCCGGGAGATACGCTTATCATCGAAGCCGAGGTTCTGAAAGTACGCCGCAACATCGGGCATGCCATGTGTCGCTGTAGCGTGAATGGTGAAACGACCTCCGAAGCCGAGTTAAAGTTCGCCCTGTTGGACTGATCTCGATCATCGTCGCAAGACAACTTCAATCCCCATGAGCAACGACATTCATCCGACGGCGATCGTCGATTCGCGTGCAGAACTGGCCGGGGATGTCGTCATCGGCCCCTATTCGATCATCGGAGCAGGAGTGCGACTGGGAAAGGGATGTCAGCTTCACAATCACGTCACACTGGCAGGACCGAGTGAAATCGGGGAAAGGAACGAATTTTTTCCCTATGCCTCCATCGGCCAGCGCACGCAAGATCTAAAATACGCAGGCGAACCAACTTATCTGCACATCGGCGACGACAATACTTTTCGCGAATTTTGCACAGTCAATCGGGGTACGGCTCCCGAGTCTCGAACGGTAATCGGGAATCACGGAAATTTCTTGGCCTACAGTCACATCGCTCACGATTGCATTGTTGGGAATCATGTGATTTTTTCAAATAACGGCACATTGGCGGGGCATGTAGTGGTCGAGGATTACGCCATTTTGGGTGGGCTGACGGCCGTGCATCAGTTCTGTCGAATCGGTGCCCATGCGATTACCGGTGGCTGCTCGAAGGTGATTCAGGATGTGCCGCCCTACATGGTGGCCGATGGAAATCCGGCAAAGGTGAGAATGGTGAATACCACGGGACTGAGTCGTCGCAATTTTGCTCCTGAGGTGATCTCGCGGATTAAGGAGGCCCACCGTATCCTGTATCGAGGTGAACTGAATCGAAGTCAGGCGCTGGAGCGGATTCGTACCTGGACGGATCTCGGTCCGGAGCTGCTCCATCTGCTGGAATTCATCGAAAGCAGCGAGCGTGGGATCAGTTGAGTTCGGTCAAAGTTGCACTCGCGAGGCCCAGTCGAGGTTTTGCAAATACCATTCCACTGTAGCATCGAGTCCCGCGTCGAGGTCGATTTCAGGTGACCATCCCAACACTTCCTTCGCCTTCGTTATATCGGCGGCGGTATCCTGCATCTCGGAAGCGCTCATCGGCTTCCAAATAATTTCGGCCTTCTTTCCGAGTCTCTCCTCAATTTTATAGATAAAATCGAGGAGAGAGATGGGCGTTTTCCCTCCTCCGAGATTGAGCACCGTATAGGCGGGAGAGTTTTTTCCGATGAAGTTACCTGCGAGAATGGTGCCTCGGGCAATGTCGTCCACGTACGTAAAATCTCGCGTCTGTGATCCGTCCCCGAATACGGTGATCGGAGTGCCATCGTGAATCCACTTGATGAAGCGAAATGGAGCCATGTCTGGACGACCGGCGGGACCGTAGACGGTGAAATAGCGCAGGACGGCGACACGAATTTCGTAGAGGTGATGATAGGTGTATGCCAAGGCCTCCGCTGCCTTTTTCGAAGCAGCGTAGGGAGAGAGCGGATGATCGACAGGCTGATCCTCGTGGAAGGGCATGGGCTGCCCGGCGTAGAGGGACGATGTCGAGGCTAAGACGAGTCGGGAGGTCTCGTGACGACGCATTAGCTCCACTATGTTCAGCAGACCCTGGACGTTCGAGCGGAAGTAAACATGAGGATCGATGATGCTGTAACGAACTCCTGCCCGCGCCGCGAGATTGAATACTACGTCGAAGGGTTCTCCGTTGAAGATCGGTTCCAGTTCGTAGAGATTTTCTACATCGGCTTCGACGAAGCGAAAATTGGGAGATGCTTCGAGCGAAGCGAGGCGGTGACGCTTCACCTGTATGTCGTAAGCGTCGTTCAGATTATCCAACCCTGTGACCGAAACGCCCTGATCGAGTAACATTCGAACGACGCGGGAGGCGATGAAGCCGGCGGCACCAGTAACGAGAGCGTTTTTCATGGAAGGGAGGAGAAAGCGTGAGCTAGAGAGCGCTCCCTCAGAGGCTAACTTTCGCCCCACCGTTTCGTGCGCTCTCATAGATCGCACAGATGAGAGCGACTGCGCGTCGGGCCTCGTGGCCGTCGACACGGGGCGTGACTCCCGCCTGAATCGCTCGGACGACGTCCTCGAAGTTCCGGGTGTGACTCTCGAAATTGATCGCCTTCGGATCATTCGCGCCGAGTCCTTTGCCCACAGCACCCTGCATGAGTTCGGCACGTACCACATCGTCTTGCGCGGTGGATTCGGCGAAGTCCCATACGCGGAATCTTTCATCCGCGAGGAAGGCAGAACCCTTGTCCCCACAGATCTGAATTTCTGCCGGATGCCCCGTTGAAGACCAGCAGGCGGTGGAACCCTGAATCACGCCCCGAGCACCATTTTTGAATTCGAGAATCGCGACTGCGGTATCTTCTACCTCGATGCCGGTATGCGCTAGGCAAGCGGTGTAGGCAGAAACAGCCGTTACGTCCCCGGCTAGGTAGAGCAACTGATCGACCAAGTGGATGGACTGATTCATCAGTGCTCCTCCGCCGTCCAGTGCCCAGGTACCGCGCCAAGCCCCCGAGTCGTAATAAGCCTGGGTGCGCCACCACTTCACGTAGGCGTCGCACATGGTCAGAGTGCCGAAGCGACCTTCCTTGATCGCCTGTTTAAAATGCTCCATCGCCGCACAGAAACGGCGGTTAAAAATCCCTGCCAGAGTGACTCCTGCCTGCTCACAGGCAGAGATCATCTGGTCGATGCGTTCGGGCGTAATCTCGAGAGGTTTCTCACAGATGATATGTTTGCCTGCCTTCGCCGCAGCCAAGGCAGGTTCTAGGTGCGCCCCGCTGGGCGTCGCAATGGTGACGATCTCGAGTTCTGGATCGGAGAGGAAAGCGTCGAGATCTGTGTAGCCTTTGCCTCCGTGCTCCTTCACTAGAGCCTCCACGGCATCGGCACGACGTCCGTAAAATGAGTGTAGCTCACCGCCCTCCATCGCTTTGATGGCGCGAGCGTGAAAGTTGGCGATCATGCCGGCTCCGATAATTCCGAATTTCATAGATGTAATGGGTGTCGAGGATCGAGTGATGGGTGAGTCGCAAGTAATCTAGAAATAGCGAGTCTAGCGTCGGGAACGGATGCGTCAAGATCGTTCCTGATGTTCCGAGGCGGAGTGCTTATCGGGACAAGGCTCGACGCAGTAACCAGAAGAGGAAAAGCAGGAGCACTGCGGCAGAGAAGGTCGAGAGCAGGAGGAGGGAATGCTGTCTTAGAATTTGCTGCCATTGATTCTCGACTGGAAATCCTGATGAAGGCCAAGCGAGCGTAATGTAAAAATGACGATCAACTCCGAAGGGAGCACTCGGACGAATGATGAGTTGCCGTCCCGACAGTTTCGCGTCGTAGTCTGCCGGGGAGGGGTGATTCGCTTCGTCCTCTGCTCGAGTAGCACCACTGAGAGACACGGAGTGTAGGAGCTGATTTACACCTTTGGGAAAATGGATGATGACTTCCGTCTCGCGAATCGAAAGTGCCGGAAGTGACCCCACGACATCTAGGGTGGTTGAGAGGCCACTTCCCTCCTGGCGCCAATCGCCTCGCATAGAGCCACGAATTACATACTCGTGAACCCGATGTTCTAGGAGTCGGTCTTTTGACCCGATCAGGAGCCGAGCGCTTCCTTGCGCTTGCTCGATCAGGAAGGACTCAGCCATCCCATCCCGGATGACTTCATTCACCTGAAAGTCAGAGTCGAGAACCAGTCCTCCGGTTCCTTGGAAAACTGTCAAATACGTCAGGATCGGACCTCGCTGAATCGAGCCGCCGGTGACGTTCAGCAAAAAGCGCTGCTCGAAGCGGATCGATCCATCCGGTGGAAAATCGTAAGTCACTCGCAGGGATCGAATCTCCTCTCCCTTCTCGGAGTCAGTCTGCGCATGATCATGCCCGTCCGCAGCAGAGGAAAGGCTCCCCAACAGAAGTAGACAAAGGATCGAAAGCTCTCGAAATACGCGCAGAGAAAACGGGATCACCGCGCAAAGCTACCCGTCCTTAAAGAATTTGCTCGAAAATAATGAAAATTATAGAGTCTTTAGTAGTTTTTCGTGAATTCCTCCGAATCCGCCGTTACTAAAAACGATCACGACGTCACCATCGTGGACTTCTTCCTTCAGACGAGACACGATGGCGTCCGCATCTGGCTCATAGAAAGCAGGGATTCCTCCTTTCCGTAGAGTTTCCATGAGCAGATCCGTATCGAGTCGCTCATTCTCTGCCAGCTTATCAGCCCGGGCGACGGCGGCGAGACACACGCCGTCGGCGGTAGCGAGCGCTGCGGGCAGGGCGTCCTGAAACACGCGTCGGCGAGTCGTATTTGACCGTGGTTCGAAGACTGCCCAGAGTCGTGCCCCAGGGAAGCGTACCCGCATTCCCGCGACCGCTTCACGGATTGCGGTGGGATGGTGGCCGAAATCATCGACGATCACGACGCCTCTGGCAGTAATTCCGCGCACCTCCTGGCGTCGCTTCACGCTGAGGAAGGTGGCCAGAGCTTCGCGAATCTGTTCGGGGTGAACTCCGACGAAACGGGCTGCAGTTACCGCCATGGCCGCGTTTCTGACATTGTATTCGCCGTTCATTTTCATTTGATACCGCTCGCCCTCGAGGGTGAAATCTGTCCCCTGCGGGTGGTAATCAATCTCCGAAATTTTAACGTCGCACTCGTCAGAAATCCCCACGCGCTTCACGGGTGAATGCCCTTCTTTGGCAAAAACTTCCTTCGCGTTCGCATCATCGCCATTCAGCAGGACCAGCCCGTTCTCCGGAACTAGGCGCAGCAGGTGACCGAAGGTCTTTTTGACTGCTGCGAGATCATCAAAGATATCCGCGTGATCAAATTCCAGGTTGTTCACAATCACCACTTCGGGCAGGTAGTGGATGAATTTGGAGCGCTTGTCAAAAAAGGCCGAGTCATACTCATCGCCTTCGAGAACCACGTAGTCTGATCCGGTGAAGCGTGCTCCTTGTCCTAAATTCTCCGGAATCCCGCCGATGACGAAGTTCGGAGACAGTTCCGCCGATTCTAGGATCCAGGCGAGCAGAGACGAGGTTGTCGTTTTTCCATGCGTGCCGGTGACGACGAGATTCCTTCGCTCCCAGAGAACTTCTTCTCGCAGGAGCTGTGGTAGAGAGACATAACGCCGCTTTTGGCGCAGCACGGTCTCGACTTCTGCATTGCCACGACTTTGGGCATTACCAATGACAAACAGATCCACGTCGTCTGGTAAATTTTCCTCCTTGTAACCGTCGAGGATAGTAATGCCACGACTTTCTAGAAAAGACTTCATCGGATCGTAGATCGAACTGTCAGAACCTGTCACTCGATAGCCCGCATCGCGGAACGCCGCAGCTACCGAACCCATCGCAGTGCCACAAATGCCCATGAAATAAAGATGTCTCGGTGAGAGGGACGTTGAATCCATGAAGTAATACTTAGAGAAATACGAATATCAGTGTTTACTTCGTATATCGTAGAATCGCAATGCCTTTTGTCCGCATCCTGATTCATCCGTGCAAAAGCGTTCCGCTTCTAGAAGGCCATATCATCGAGGGAATAATTCTCTGGTTTTCGCGAGGCACTCAGTTTATGAAGCAGGAGATGAATATCGAATTCAGTAAGCACTGGACGCGCAGAGGAGTTCTCGGGATCGGTATGCTGGTAGGCTCTTCTCTTCTTACCGAAGGGTTTTCGGTAGAGGGTGTGGCTTCTGGTGGAGCGAAAGATAAGAGATTCCTTCGCGTTATCTCTCATAACATCTATTGGGGGCAGGGGAGTAGTTTTCGCACAGATCAGCCTCCGTCTCCGCGTCGAGAGGTGTTAAAGGGCTTAGCGAAGCTGTATTTAGACTATGGGGCGGATGTCGTCTCTCTGCAGGAAATCCAGTCAGCGGAGGCTGCGGCGGCGATGGGGCAGGAGCTGGGAATGGATTTTGTCTATCAAGAGGGAGGTGGCTTTAAGCAATACGGCGGCGCGATTTTTTCGAAATGGCCACTGCGTGCGCTGCCCATGGATCACGTCGCGCCTGGACGCATCCTGATCAGAATTGAAATATCGATGCCTGAGGCGAAGCCCTTTCAGATCATGGATGTGCACCTACCCTCCGGGCGGCAATTGGGTCCACAAGAGGGAGCGAGAAAGCGCTTAGAGGATGCTACGGCGGCGGCTGGACGTGCAGATCTGCTGATCGGCGATTTTAATCAGCGCGTGAATGCATCACACGCCCCCATGTTGGAGGAGAAAGGATACGCGCTCCTTTGGCCCAAGAATATCAACGACAGCGAAGGGACGCCATTGGTTAATCCGGAGCGCGTCGTTGATCAGGGATGGATTCGGAAGAATTTGACGAAAGATGTGGTCGAATTCATTTACGTTCCGATCTGCGATCCACGGATGCAACTGACTCCCGATGACGGAGGGGAAGAGCGCCTCAGCGATCATCCAGCGATGATGTTGACTCTGCGCTGGCATTAGAGGGCAGATCAGCAGGAGAATCGAGTTTCACCTTTGAAATTGACTCGTTCGAGACAGCGGAATGATGGGCAATTCGGCGAATCGTCGGGCTGATCATCGGTCCTCTCCTCACGATCCGAGAGCCTTTGCTCGGGGGAATAGGATGTCGTTCTCTAGGTGAATGTGCTCGACGAGGTCTGTGATCAAGGCATCGAGTCGCCCCAGTGTGGGAGTGACTTCCGCGTCGAGATCTTCCGGAGCCTTCCCGTTCCAAAGAGTCTCCTTCACCTTGCGCAACAGGGACAGTGCATCCGAGTGCGCCTCCTCGTGCATGCCAATGGTATTCAAAAAGGGTGCAAGCGACTTCTTGCCGTCCTTCTCGTGCGCTCGGATGAGCATGAAACCGGCGGTTTCTTCCTGCATCAGATGTTGCTCAATCCCAGTTTTCGCCTGATGAAAGAGGGTGTGTGCCTGGAGAAACTCTGGATGCCGCATCCAGTGACTACGAGTGTGCTCACTCAACAGTGCGCTGATCAGATTCAACTCGCGCACAGTGTAGGTGTGATGCTTCACCTGGATGTGATCGACGAGTTGGCTAAGAGGCACCTGCGCCCAGCTAGTTTCCGTGTCCATAATTTCGAATTGTGATCGAAGATTGAAGTAAATCGGGATGAATTCAAGAATTAAATATCTGAAATAATCACTTCATCACGCCTGAGCCTTCACGCAAAAATTCTACAATTTTCATCCCCACATTCTGTCCGAGTCTGCTAGATAAGAGTCCACGATGAGCGAACTCCCAGCTTCTGCCAATTCTGCCAATTCTACCGATACCCGATCACGAGCCCATCGAATCGGGTGTCTAGTCATCGCCGCCATCCTGTTTCTGATCATTCGTCATCCATGGACGCAGGGTGGGGCGACTCCGACGGTGCTGACGGGACTCGCTATTTTCGTGAGCTGTGGCTTTCTCTGGCTGACGGAAGCTCTGCCTCTCGCGATCACGGCGCTTCTGATTCCGATTCTGGCGGTCGGTACGAGGACGATGACTCCGACGGACTCGCTTTCGGCCTTCGCCCATCCACTCATTTTTCTTTATCTCGGCGGCTTCGGCATCGCTGCTGCCTTATCGTATCAGGGGATTGATCGCTGGCTAGCCCATCGACTGATTCAGCTTGCGGGAGGGCGGTTCTTAACTTCGGCCTGTGCGCTGTGCGTCGCTACTGCGGCGATTTCCATGTGGATTTCCAACACCGCTACGGCAGCGATGATTTTCCCTGTGGCGCTCGGGATGTTGGGTGAGCTGGAAGATACCTGCCCCCCGGATGTTCGACGGAGAGCAGGACTTTTTCTTCTTCTGGGACTGGCCTATTCTGCCTCAATCGGTGGAATCGCAACGATTGTCGGAACGCCACCGAGTGCGATCGCCGCGAAGGCGTTGGATCTCGATTTTGCTGGATGGGCCAAGATCGGCGTTCCGATTACCCTGATCTTTGAACCGTTGTGCCTCGTTGTTCTCTGGATGCTCTTCCCCGTGTCGAAGACGATACAGATGCGCAGCAGGCAGAGTGATTTCCGATGGACGGCTCCGCGCATTGCGACGCTGGTGATTTTCCTGCTGACGGCCGTCGCTTGGCTGGGGTCGAGCTTCATTGCTGAGTGGTTGGGAGGGATAAAGGAACTCGATACGATGATCGCACTCTGCGCACTCGTGCTCCTCGCAGTCACTGGACTCGTGGGATGGAAAGAGATTGATCGCACGACGGAATGGGGGGTGCTGTTACTCTTCGGCGGCGGCATCACTCTCGGGAATATTTTGGACAAAGCACATACGGGAGCTGGGGAATTCATTGCGAACGGCCTGGCTACGATTGCTGGTTCCTGGCCTCCGGTTTTTCTAGTGGCCGCCGTGTCGTTTATGGTGATTTTTCTGACAGAGCTGACTAGCAACACTGCGACGACTTTTCTCTTTGTTCCCTTGTTCTACAGTGTCGCCGAGACGACGGGAATCGATCCAGCGAAGTTGGTCATCCCGGTGGCGATCGCCGCTTCTTGTGCGTTCATGCTGCCGGTAGCGACGCCACCGAATGCCATTATCTTCGGTTCCGGGCTGGTTCCACAGCGGGAGATGATTCGCGCGGGGCTGAGATTGAATCTGCTTTTCGGGACGATTTTGGTCGTGTATGCGATGATTGTTCTGTAGGAGTTCTGAATGGAGCGGTGCAGTGCGGATGGAACTTTCACGTATCGTTTTCCATGGAATTGCGTTAGTCTGCCCCTATGCTCAAGGGTATTTCTCCGCTACTTTCTCCTGATCTGCTCGCAGCGTTGGCTCGCATGGGACATGGTGATGTGATCATCCTCGCGGATGCGCATTTTCCTGGAGAATCACTGCATGGAGACGTGATTCGGGCCGACGGCTTACGCATCGCTCCTCTGCTGGAGGCGATTTTGCCACTGTTTGAACTCGATTCGTATGTTCCCCATCCCGTCGCGATGATGGCCCCCGTCGATGGTGACGCACTCGATCCTGAGGTCGAAAGACGCTATCTCGACGCGATCTGTCCTCATGTAGCGACTCCGCCGGTAATCGAGCGGATCGAGCGCCACGCCTTCTACGAGCGAGCGGAGCAGGCTTTCGCTATCGTGATGACGGGAGAAACGGCGAAATACGGAAACATTCTCCTGACGAAGGGAGTCACTCCCATCTCCTGATGAAAATGGATTGGCCGCGAATTGTTTTCGGTTCGACTCCGCTGGGTAATATCTATCGCGTCGTTCCGGACGAAACTAAGCACGACCTGATCGCTGCCTGGTTGCGAGAGGCGAAACGTCCGGTTTTTATTGACACAGCGGGCAAGTACGGTGCGGGGCTGGCGCTCGAATGTCTAGGACGACACCTGAACGCTCTGGGAGTCGCCCCGAGAGATGTGGTGATCAGCAATAAACTGGGGTGGAAGCGCACGCCGCTGGTGACTCCTGAACCAACCTTCGAGCCTGGGGCTTGGTTCGGTCTCGAATATGATGCGGTCCAGAAAATTGGCTACGACGGAATTCTGGAATGTTATGAGGAAGGGAACTCGTTGCTCGGACCTTACGAGACAAGTTTCGTCTCCGTCCATGATCCGGATGAATATCTAGCGGCTGCGGAGTCCAAAGTAGATGATGAAAAGCGCTTTCAGGACATCCTGGAGGCCTATCGGGCACTTCAGGAGCTAAAGTCTGACGGAAAGGTCGAAGCCGTGGGCGTGGGGGCGAAGAACTGGCGTGCGATTCAGCGACTGCACGAGGCTGGAGTCGTGCTGGATTGGGTTATGTTCGCGAATTCCTGGACGATCATGCGGCATCCGATGGAACTGTGCCGTTTGATGAAGACGCTGGCAGATCAGGGCGTCGCGATTCTTAACTCGGCGATCTTTCACGGCGGCTTCCTGACGGGAGGAGAGTTTTTTGATTATCGCCAAGTAACTCGCTCATCCGATTCCGAACTCTTCGAATGGCGGGATCGGTTCACTGCTCTCTGTGATCGCTTCGCGATTTCTCCTGCGGAAGCGGCTGCTGCCTATGCACGAACTGGTCCTGGAGTGGTCGCCCTGGCGCTGAGTACCAGCCAGCCAGCCCGCGTCGCAGACATGGTCCACTTGGCAGAAGCCGAAAACAGCCCAGAGTTTCTCGCGGCGATGAGGCAAGAGGGTCTGCTCAGTGACTGAACACGGTCACGCGACTTTCTAATTTCGACTCGATCTTTCCTCCGTTTTTGAGCGCAAAACGCCAAGCAGCTGAGAGGGTATTTGGCTCCAGTAGTGTTTCGTTGAGTTTTCCGAAATAATCTCCGAGGTGCAGCGTGTCGTCGCGGCGGATTTGTGAGGAATTGCAAACAACGCGATAGCTGCGTTCGGGATTGATGTCTGACTCGATGACGCGACTTCCTATCGGCAGGCTGCGGTCGAAACGATAGCGAAATCCGGCGGGCTGAATGAGGAAGCGCTCTTCTTTTGCTCCGTCGAGGAGATTTTTTTCGAGGATTTCTAGCAATGCAGAACCTTTGATCGTAAAGACAGCCAGTGCCGAATCTAAAGGACGCAGCCAACTGATGAATTCCATGAGCCGCACGGGCTTTCCGGCTTCGATCGGTCGACCGCGCATCTTGCTATTGAATTGGTAGTGTCCTTTCGTCGAAATGGCGATGTCGGCTCCGCTGATATCGAGCATGGAATCATTCAGCCAGTTTCCCAAGGTCGTTTCCGCTTCGCCTTCCCAAGTGGGAGGGGTGCCAGCAGTGCCGATGATATCGCTCTTCCAATCGGTGCGAGAGGGAACGATTCGAGGGCGTGTTGCCGCAGACCAGGTATCGCTTTCGAGAGAGAGAATCAGTTCCGTCTCCGGTGAACAGAGGCCGTGAAACAGCTCTTTTCCTGCGACGCTGATTTCGAGGGCCTGAACGGGATCATAAAGAGTGGGATCTGGACGTAGGATGACTTGTGAGGCATTCTTCACCGCAAGCTCGATTCGGTTTCCATCAAGCGCGTGGGCGTCGATCTCGGCATACCAGCCCGGGTTTTCGATTTCGGTGATTTGCGTCCACCAAGCCTTGCCATGGCCGGGAAAGTAGGCGCGATGCAGGATTCTGCGCGGATGGGCGACGCGCTTTTGTTTCAATGCCCATTCGACGACTCGCGGTGTGCTGAATGCGAAGGTATTGTGTTCTGCTCCCTCGATCATCCACAGCTCGCCGCGATATCCGAGACGCTTCATTTCCTTCGTGATCGGGATGGGACCTGTGGCGGCATAGATGGGCCAGTCCTTCGCTCCCTGGATGTAGAGCATGGGCACGTCGCGCAGGTTCGCCACCAGACTGACATGCCCGTATGTCGAGGCGAGCGGGATTCCCGCTGCGAAGATATCCGGGTAGCGGCAGCAGAGGTAAGTCGTCCCAGTCCCTCCCATCGACTGCCCGGTGCAGACGATGCGGTCGCTGTCGATGCGAAAGCGCTGCTGAACGTCCTCAATCGCTGCTAATACATTGATTTCAGCTTCGCCTCGCCATTCAGTCGGACACCCGGCTCCATCGGTGCCCAGTGGGCAAAGGATCACGATTCCTTGTTTCTCCGCTTCGATTTTATAAATTCCGGAGTGATACGTCTCGTGGTCGAAGTATTTGTTCTCATCTCCGCCAGTTCCGTGCAGTGCGACGAGCATGGGCATCGCTTTTTTCCCATCGTAGGAGGAAGGTAGATACAGCCGATAGGGCTGTTGGATGCCGTCGAAGGGGGAAGCAAAATGTAGGGCTAGGTCAGCAGGTCCTTGCGTGAGATCGTCAGCCCGAAGATAGGGGAATAAAAGAACTGCCAAGGCGGCGAGGGCGAGAATCGAAGTACGGTGAATCGAGTGCTTCATGCGGGGGAAGAGAGGGGCGTGAGCAACTATGAGTTTCATTCGTTGAGCAGGTGAGTCGCGGTAACCTCCGCTGGTTTCAAATGAGCATCGAGAAAGCCGTAAATCAGCTCTCTGGACTCGTGCGGGACGGAATGTCCGCGCCCGTGGATGAAGAAGGCGAAGTTTTCAGGTGCTCCGAGAATGTCGTACACGTCTGCGATTTTCATTAGCATCAGTGCTCGCTGACGCTGCACCAGAGGGAGACCGTCGTTGAGAGCCGAGATGTCGAGATAGGCACGGGGAGCGATCAGCGATATGATCTCGTGAATGTCGATGTCGGGCAATTCGCCTCGGAGCAGGGTGGGGCGAAGATGCTTGTAATACACATACCAGCTTTCACGAGACAGTTTTTCCACGTCCGGATTATGGCGCATGAAGGAGGCCCCACAGTTGCAGACGCAGGCCTTGATGCGGTCGTCGTAGGCGGCTAGGTAATAGGATCCGTGACCACCGAGGGAATGTCCCATCACTCCGAGATTCTCCGGATCGACCTCCTGATAGGTGAGAAGGACGTCGATGGCGATGCTGTGCTCATAGTTGAATTTTCCGACCGCCGTCCACTCGGGGTGTTTCTCGTAGAATGCCGTCGTATCGTAGGCTCCTTTCGCCGGAATACGCTCACCGGAGACGAAATGCTCGGGAGCGATGCAGATATAGCCGCGTCGGCAAAGCTGGTCGAGGAAAGCTTTATCGGGATTCCCGTCGATCCCTATCGTCTGTTTCGTACCCTGAGCCGTCGTTCCGTGTAGCGCGACGACGGCGGGAGCCGTCCCTTTCAGCCCGAGTGGGATGCCGAGGTAGGCGTGGGCACGCTCATCGGCCTCAACCTGATAGCTGATATAAAGACGCCGATAGATCCCGTCGATCACAGTTTCCTCATGCACCTTCATATCTAGCGGCACTCGCTCGGGCTTGAACTGATCGCGAATCAGATTCAGGTAGCGCTGCTTGAGGTCGGCCCGATGCTTTTCCCAGTCTTCCTTCGTCGTGACTCCTTCGAGCAGATCATCCCAGGAGGAGACGATCACGGGTGGATCTGATCGCAGCCGAGGCTTCTTTTCCTCCTGTGCCGAAAGTCGAGCAGCGATGGGTAGGAGAAGCGAAAGCGAGATCAGTACAAGTGTGGCGCGGAGTGTAGGCATGAGGTAAATGGGAAAGAAGTCTTCCTTTTTACAGGATGTTCTGTCAGTTTGGCAAGGACGCCAATACGCTCCTTTTTTCGGACGGGCTTCCTCAACGTCCGTCTTTCGCCCGACGGAATCGTCTCTTACGTGCCTCGGCAGCGCTGGATTCCGGAGTCTGCTCTTCTGATTTTTTCTCGCTCGGAACAGCCTCAGGCTGATTTGTGGTTTCATTCGAACTTGTTGAAACCATTTCCCCAGGGGATTCAGAGCGAAGGAAGCGAGACCTTCTCGGACGCCTTTTTCGGATCCGTCGTCGTGCGATCCATTGAGGGATTCGGAATTGTGGCAAATTCCATCCCGTCTGCGTCGCCAGCGCATCGAGGAGGAGTAGTCCGAACAGAGAGATCACGAGAGGACGGCGAATCGGCTGAAGCCCGGAAACGGGAGAAGCTCGCCAAGCCTTGTTCAAATCGAGTAGTTCTTCTCCTCCACTGGCGCGGGCAGTGTCTTTCAACTCGGTAATGCGTGCTGGATCAAACTCCCATTCACGATCTGAGCCAGCGACGACGGGGCCTAAAGCGACTGCCGAATCTCCCATTTGCAGAGCTGCTCGGACCGGGGTTCCATCGGCGAGAGGCAATGCTACCGAATAGTGTCCAGGGGCAACGCGTTCCCAGCTCGGTTCACTACGCTTCCCGTTTTGTAGTCCGGTCTGAAGAACAAGGTGGGGCGGAGTCGCTGAGAGACGGCCTTCCCAAATGGCCGGATCGTAATAGAGATCAAGTAACCATTGGCTGCCGATCAGTCGATGTCGCACACTGACTCCGGTGGGAAATTCGCTCCCCATCGTCCATCGGGTCAGTGTCTGGGCGAAATCTCCGTAGCGCGGCCACTGTCGAGCGAGTGCGGAGAAATCCCCGCCGAGAGGGAATGTAACGGCGGCGGTGCGCCCGATTCCTCGACGCCCGAAGGCGATCAGCGGGGCGTCATACTCATCCGTGGTGAGGAGCGCTCCTTCGTCGCCATCGCGCAGATAGTTCAGATTATATCCGTCGATCTGCTTCATCCAGTCCTCATCACGTGGAGCCAGAGCCTGCCAGCGACCAGTCGTCTTCGTTCCTGTCGTTTCCGTGATAAAGGACGAGCGGGAGACGGTTACGGTTTCTTGCGCGAAGATGTTCGGCAGATCATTGGGATTATCGGAAAAGAAGATTCTGCCGCCCCCTTTCTCCGCGATATCTTCGAGCAGTTTCGCGTCCGAATCACCGCGAGTGCCCATTCCGATCACGGAGATCGTCACCCCTCCGGCTCGCATTTCCTTGATCAGATTGACATAGTCTCCCGGTTCCTCAGAGTCTGAGGCATCGCTGAAGAGAATCACGTGTCGAAGCCCCAAAGGAGCTTCTTTGAGAACATTCCACGCTGCCTTTAAGCCCTCATACACATAGATTCCGCCTCCCATTGACTCGATTCGGCGAATCCGACTGACCAGCTCTGTTCGATTCTGCCCGACGTTTAACAGAGGAGCGACCTGGTGGGGCGTTGTATCGACAGCGAAGACACTGACAGCGTCAAATTCTCCTAGCAATTCGACAGAGCGAGCGGCTCCTTCATCAGCCAATTGCATTTTCGTATGTCCACTGGGAGTCACCAGCGACATGGAACCCGAGCGATCCATCACGATCACCATCGCCACCGCGAGCTTTCGATGCTCGTTTTTCAACTCCATCGAAACCGGCAGTAGGGGATCGACCACCGACTCTGCATAGCCACCGAGACCGAAACTATTCTTTCCCCCCACCATCAGGAGCCCACCCCCTTGGTCGCTTACGTAAAAAGGCAAGGCATCTAGGAAACTACTGGAAAACCGATGCACCGGGACATTGTTTAGGATCACCGCTTTGGTTCCCGTCAATGCGCCGACTCCGACAGTTAGTGGATCGTTCACGATGACAACTTCGAGTCCTTGGCTCTGCAGGCTTTTCGCTAAAGGGTCGTCCGGGTAGGCGGTGATCAGGAGGACTCGAGGCCCCGAACTGATCTCGATCCAGCGCTCCCGTTGATTATTCCCGGAATATCGATCGGTCTCAGGATGGATTCCCACCCGATAGCGAAGCGATCCCGGAATCGGACTCCGATCTGAGAGCCGTAGGAATCCCTCTCCCGACTTCACCGTTACGGTCTCAGAGAAAAGGCGGGAGTCTCCGCGATACAATTCGACAGGGACGCTTCCGTCGCTGTCTCCCAGTATGTGGATATCGATGGGAAAGGGTTCTCCGATCCGGGCATGGTCGGGCATGTCAATCGATCCGATCCGATAGTCCACCGTTCGAGGAGCACGCAGGAGCCGATAATCTAGAGAGACCCCAGCAGTGGATAATTTCGCAGCGAGTCCAGTGAGAGGCTCGGTGCTATAGCCATCGGAAAAGAGGAGAATACGATTGTGGCGACGAGTATCCATCCGGGCGAGCACCTCATGGAGAGCCATCGCGGTATTCGTGCGAGATCGGTCGCCGAGAAAGGTCACCTCACTTCTCGCCTCCGCTTCCATCTCCATCGTGTCAGCCGCGTAATCAATGAATCGCAAATGATGGTCTCCACCGGGACGCGACTTCTCTAGGATAGAACTCCACTCAGCCATCCCTGGGGCGACCATTTCCTCAGCAGAGAGAGAGCGGTCAAAGAGAACCCAGAGATCCATGTCACCGGATTTTGTACGAATCCGAGGATCGCAAAGGAGCAGAGTCAAAGCCAGAAAGAGTCCAGCCCGCAGAGGACGCCATAGCCCCAGTTGAGGAATCTTCCATGCGAGAAGCAGCCACATTGGCAGCAGGAGCAGGAATTGCGGAGAGGTGAGAATCATTGCAGTGACATTCGGTCATAGTAGAAGAGGTGCAGACGATTCGGCAACGGGAAAAAGACAGAGTGATCCTGTGAGAAGAGGATTTAGTAAAAATAAAATAACCATAATAAATAAAATTGTTGCAAATTTCATAAACGGAATTATAGATCGTAAAATACTATCGCTATGAATCGAACATTCATTCCCAGTCTTCTTGCAGTTTCTGCGATATCTGTGGTCTCAGCCGCCTCAGTGGCGACGGCTCAGATTCGTGCAACGGAAGCTTCTGTGACGGCTCTGGCTGTTCAGTGTGCGGTCAGTTCCGGGTATTCGACGGCATCATATTATGACTATGAGAGCTACGCACGAAGCCTAGCCAAGACTCTGGGAATGCTTTCCAGCGGTCAACAGGTCAAAGTGTTCGGATATCTCCCCGCGCCATCAGGAGGAGGATTCGTGGATGCGGACAAGCCACAGACATCGACTCCTGCCGGATTTCCGCCTGAGGGATCAGACCCCATCAGTTCGCCTATGGTTTCGCAAGATCCGAGCACGCCTGACAGTGCATCAAGCGGGGGAGGATTTATGGCAGGCCTTTTGGGAGGAATGTCAGAGCCACCCTCGGTGCCAGCTCCGATTATTGCTGGCACGATGCCGGGAACTCCCTCGACTGCAGAGGCTAGCACTGGAGGCGAAGTGAGTGTCGCAGATCAAACCGTTTCGGAAATTGCGAATTCTGGTTCTGATGGGTCGAAGTCGAACGCTAGTTCGAAAAGTGTCGAGAATTATGACACCCCAGATGAGGCTCTGGCTGCTGGCTTATCGGAGCAAGACGTAGAGAAATCATTCACACGCAGAGGATGGCACTACCGTTCGGGAAAATGGGGGCGTACCTCTGCTAGATAAATACTGATGATTATGAATCGCAAATTCACGCCAAATCTGCTTGGGATTTCTATAGCATCTCTGGCCTCAGTTGCCTCTGTGGCGACGGCCCAGATTCGTGAAACCGAAGCGTCTGTGACGGCTCTGGCTGTTCAGTGTGCGGTCAGTTCCGGGTATTCGACCGCATCGTATTCTGACTATGAGAGTTACGCACGAAGCCTAGCCAAGACTCTGGGAATGCTTTCCAGCGGTCAACAGGTCAAAGTATTCGGCTATCTCCCCACGCCGTCCGGAGGGGGATTTGTGGATGTGAGAATACCCTCAACGCCTAGCGATATTCCTACTGGAGAGGAAATCAGTCAGGACCCAGGAGCATCGTCTGCTTCCGAAGCGGTGAGTAAGCCAACCACAGGCGAAAGTTTTGCGGGAGGCAGTGCTGGAGCGAAAGCGAGTAATGGTGGAGAAACTGCTCCATATAGAACCGACGAAAATAGAGCTGGTAATAACTCCGCTACTGCACAAGAAGCCATGCAAAATTCAGATGGCTCTCCGGGTGAGGGATTTTCCCCGTATACACAGTCCGGGAATGGAGAAGTATCTGCTTCCGGCACCACTTCATCTGGTGCAGGATCGAAGGCGGCAAACGACACTAACGACAGCTCGAGCAAAAGTTCTGGAAATAGCGGCAAGAAGGGGATCGATGACTACAGTTCCCCCGAGGAAGCGTATCGGGCTGGCTACTCTTGGGAGGAAATTCAGGCATGGCTGAAAAAGCTGGAGGAAGCTTATAAAAACGGCAAGCTCTGACTCGAGGATCTCGAGAGCTGCTGAACCCTCGAAGAACCTTGGTTTGCCATGATCAGGGATTTCCTTCTCCAGTCCGTCCCATGCTGAATAGGAATTTCAAATCCTCGAGTTCCAGATTTCGTGTGAATCCTTCCTCCCCGAGAACACTCGTCATCATCTCGCTCTTTTGACGTTGAAGAAGGCGAATCTTTTCCTCGACAGAATCCCGAACGAGTAAGCGGTAGGCATTGACTCGGCTCGTTTGTCCAATTCGATGGCAGCGATCGATGGCTTGACTCTCGACGGCGGGATTCCACCAAGGATCGTAGAGGATGACGTAGCTCGCCGCCGTCAGGTTGAGTCCACTTCCGCCCGCCTTGAGGGAGAGAAGGAAGGTCTTCGGATCCTTTGATTCTTGGAAATCGCTGATCACTTCGTGACGATTTTTCGTCTGCCCGGTGAGATAGCTGAAGGGACGGTCTCGTTCTTCCAACTCCTCTTTGATGATATCGAGCATGGAAACGAATTGGCTGAATACCAAGACCTTGTGCCCCTCTTCGTGAAGTTGATCGAGTAGATAAAAGAGAGTGTGGAGCTTCGCACTCTCCTCGAATCGAAGCTTTGGATCGAGCAATCCTGGATGACAGCAAATCTGGCGCAGTCGCATCAGGCCTTGGAGAATGACGAAGCTGTTTTTTCGCAGACTTTCGTCGCTCTCGATTCCGAGCAGAATTTTCTGAATGCGTTCGAGTTCAGCCTGATAGCTGGCGATTTGGACGCCTTCCATCTGGCTAAAGACATCTTCTTCGATTTTTGCCGGGAGATCGAGAGCCACCTCACCCTTCGTCCGACGGAGAAGGAAGGGGCGAAGTCGAGCCGTCAGGCGCGTTTGTGAAAGATTGTCCTTTCGTCGATCAAATTGGTCTCGAAAGTATTTTTTATCCCCGAGGATTCCCGGCATTGCAAAGCTCATCAAGCTCCAGACGTCGAGAAGGCGATTCTCGATGGGGGTCCCGGTTAGGACGAGCCGGTTTTCACCTTGCAGTGAACGAGCGGCCTTAGCCGCTTTTGAGTCGGGATTTTTGATCTGCTGTCCTTCATCGAGGATGATGCCCAGCCAGTGAATCCCTTTTAGCTCGTCAGCACATGTGCGGAGCTGGCTGTAATTGACCACTAGTAAGTCGATGTCTTTTCCAAGTCGCTCGACCTCAAGTTCGACTTTATTCCGCAGAACTTGGACACGAATCGACGGAGCGGCTTTCTTAACCTCATCTCCCCAGACATCCAGAACCGACTTCGGACAGACGACGAGGCTAGGTTGATTACGGTTTCCTCCACCATTCTCACGCATCCAGAGTAGCCAAGTGAGGGCTTGGATCGTTTTCCCCAATCCCATGTCGTCGGCGAGAATCCCACCGAAACGATTCACTGAAAGGTAGGAGAGGAAGTGAAAACCCTCGATCTGATAGGGGCGCAAATGCACATTCAGCTCCGAGGGGATTTCTGGCCGAACTTGCAGCGTCACATTCATCGCTTGGGTTGAAATTTTCTCCCATGCGGACGAATCGAAAATCTCCTTCGCTCCACCTTCGGCCAACTGTAGGGCGTGCAGGCGATGCGTATCCCCCGTGAGATCGAAAGGATCGAGGCCGATTCGGGCGATCGCCTCTTTCTGCTCATCACTGAGGCTCATTTTTAACCGCAGCCAGCCACCCCGCTCCATGCGTACGAATTCTCCGCGAGCCTGAACTAAAGAGCGAATCTCTGCCTGACTCAAATCCATCCCCTCCACCTTCAGGACCACCTTCAGATCGAACCAGTCGATTTCCTGTCCGGTGATTTCAAAGCTGACGTGCGCTTCGACCGGATCGGCCTGCAGCGTGGCAAGATCGGCATCGGCGATGATCTGGATTTCTTCTGGCAGTGTGGAAAGCCACTCGGCGTAGCGCTCTGGAAAATTCTTGGTCACCCGAGCGCGATAGCAGCCGAGATTTCCATCGAAAACCGGCTGCATCGGTGCGATTAGGCGCAGGACGCGACGCTGTAGGCTGCGATCATAGCGGACGATCTGATCAGAACTGGCCTTCTCGTGATGCACAATTTCCCACCCCGCTCTGCCGAGCACTTCCTCGTGGGCACCGCTCTCATTGGAGGCGGTGATTTTCAGCAATATGTGATCGGTGCTGGTCGCTGTCGCAGAGGAGGATATGCCGAGATTGAAGGTAATCTGCAGTGCCTCTTCGCGGATCTTTTCTGAAAGAGTCGCGGGGATCGCGGCTCCTATACGAGTGAGAAAGGCAACCCCGGATTCGCTTTCGATCACGCTGCGTGGAATGAGAAGCTGGGGATTGATCAGCGCCTCGTCACTTCGCCAGTATTCGGGACCTCGGAGTACCCACTCATCGCTAAGATAAAGGATTTCTTCGCCCGGTAGGATATGGAGCGTATGAGAAATTTCCTGATTGATTCCCATCATGAGCTGCAGAGAGTAGTCACCTGATGCAATCGGATCCACTCGACAGGTCCAGTGTAAACTCTCGGAGGCGAAGCGAATGACCTGATCGTCGAGATTCACGATCTGGCCGAGGAGTTCATTCTGGTGGAAAAAGCGATTGAGAAGGCGGCAGTTATCGATGTGGTCGAGGCTCATCGAACCGTCACGAGGATTATCTGCGAGCGAGGACAGATGCCGGAATTCACCCCATAAGATCTCAGAAGCCGCTGACAGGCGGAATCCACCTCTGTCGTAGATTGTCTCTAGCTGACGGAACTGATCCGCATCTGCGATCTTCTCGAAGTAGGTCGAATTGGCGCGTCGGATGAGTAGTCGAGCCTCGCGGGTGCCGATGCGCAGTCGGCATTCTAGGTTCTCGACGGGATCTTCGAGAGGTCTTTTTTCGAAAGTCTCGATCTGGTAGCGCCATTCACTCTCTTCGCGTCGTCGTTCCCACTGGGCCATCTTCTGCTGCGTGCCTTCACGGTCGGTGATGGCCTCCAGAAAGGCTGGGATGGGATAGTTTTCACGTTCGAAAACATGCGCGATATAGTTCCAAAATTCGATGAGATCCTTCGGAGGTGTCGGCCAAATCGTCAGTGGATCAAAGGACTGCACGGGCCAGCGTGGATTGAGTCGGACGAGATCGGAATCAAAGATTTCGCGTTCGATTTCGAAACGGCGAAAGCGGCGTTCGATCTTGCTGAGATACTCATCTTCCTCTCCGGTGAGTCCGCGACCGAGTCTCTCCTCGATGATCTCGGTCAGCGTTTTCTCCTCGTGACTATTCTGGGGAGTTTCAGGGAGATTCCCGTTCCGTGCGATGCGCTCCAGCATGGTCGCATACAGGGCGGCTCGACCAGAGTCGCTCTTATCGTCTGCCTGGCCGACCCAGTCATTCCCCTGAAGGCGAATGCGGGCGCGACAGGTCCAGTCGTCGTCTTTGACGAGACCTTCGAAGAAGATGTGATTCCCGTGAATCTGGGTGACAGCTCCTTCTCGCTGAAGTTTCTGGCCCTCGTTTTTTTCATCATCAGAGAAAGAGTTTAGGAAATCGAGGGTCGAACGATCAAGCTTCATACGAAGGAGAGAGGGGAAAGGCAGGAGAACAGCGCGAAGCCGGTGAAGATGTGAAATACGAAGTCAGGAGATAATAAGAAGAGATGATACGCCGGGAAAAAGGCGGTCGGTAAGGTGGCGCAGGCGAGGGAAAGAGTCAACCTGTGGGGCAAAAGATCATCGTGAGATCACCGTTGAGATCACCGTTGAGCATTGGGTCTGTGTCGAAGGCGTGATCGATTCAGTGGGAAGGTAACTCCATTCCATGAACAGAAAAACGATGGGCAGGCGATTCGATCAGGGCTATCATTTCGACTGCCTGTGAAGTTTCGTATCCCCCATCTCTTGCTCCTAGTCGCGCTGCTCCTGTGCTCCTGCCGCCGCGAAGAAGATCGTGAAGTTCACGGATCGACGGCGGGACCGGATCTTCCGCCCGTCGGGGTCTATCATGAGAACCCAAAAGCGACTTTCATCGGACACGAGAGTTGCAAGAGCTGTCACGAGCCAGAGTATCGCGACTGGCTGCTCAGCGATCACCATCGTGCGATGGCAGCAGCGACTCCGGAAAATGTTCTGGGCGATTTCAACGACGTGGAGTTCGAGCACTTCGGTCAGAAATTTCGCTTTTTTAGAAAGGGAGAAGAATACTGGATCAATGCGTTGGATGCGGAGGGGAACCCGCAGGATATGAAGGTCGAATACACCTTCGGTCACTACCCCTTGCAGCAGTATCTGATTCCTTTCCCCGGTGGTCGTCTTCAGGCTCTGCAAGTGTGCTGGGACAGCCGTCCGAAGGAGGAAGGCGGGCAGAGATGGTATCACCTGTATCCAGAGGAAGCGGTTCCGCCGGAGGATCCCCTGCATTGGACTCGTCGCCATTTCAATTGGAACTATATGTGCGCTGATTGTCATTCGACGCACTTGGACAAGGGCTTCGATGAAAATACGATGAGTTATCACACCCTCTGGTCGGAGATCAATGTGAGCTGTGAGGCCTGTCACGGCCCGGCTTCTGAGCATGTGAAGTGGGCGAAAGCGATGACTGCTCGATCCGGAAAGGCTACAGATCCGAATCAGGGTGATTTCGCTGAACTGAAAGACTACCTCTCGTCAAAGGGCTTGGTTGTCAGTCTGAAAGAACCGGATGAAGACGGCTCGTGGATGTGGACGAGGAATGAAACGACAGGACAGCCAGAACGTCGGCGGCAGCTACATTCGAATGTGCAGGTGGAGACCTGTGCCCCCTGCCATTCTCACCGTGAATTGCTGGAACCAGTCTTGAAACAAGGACAGCCCTATGCCGATACACATATCCCGTCGATTCTGAGAGAGCAGCTCTACCATGCCGATGGGCAATTGAAGGAAGAAACTTACGTCTATGGTTCCTTCGAGCAGAGTAAGATGTATCATTCCGGAGTCCGCTGCAGCGATTGTCACAATCCGCACTCCATGAAGCTGGTAGCTCCGGGCAATGCGCTCTGCATCCGCTGTCACCTGCCAGATCGTTACGATACGCCGAAACACCACTTTCATCCCATCGGGAGTACGGGGGCGAGTTGCGTGGAATGTCACATGCCAACGCACACGTATATGGGGGTAGATGCACGCCGCGATCACAGCATTCGCATTCCCCGGCCAGACATCTCAGAGAAGATCGGTTCTCCGGACGCCTGTACGAAGTGCCATACAGAGAAGAATCAGGAGTGGGCCACAGAAAATTTCTTTCAATGGTGGGGGCGTGGTCCTCGCAATGCTCACTATGGTGAAATTCTTGCTGCAGCACGACGAGGAGAGGCTGATTCCTTCGCTCCTCTCGCCGCCTTGGCTGCAGACTTGGAACGTCCGGCTCTCGCCAGAGCTGCTGCAGTCGAGACGGCTGCCCATCGCGGACCTTCACCGGAACTGACTCTGGTGATTCAGGGACGGCTTTCCGATCCCAATGCACGCGTGCGCGTCGAGGCGCTGACGGCTCTGCTCGACTATCCGGCGCATCAGAGGCTGGAGATGGCGGGGACTCTTCTGTCCGATCCGATGCGATCCGTTCGGACAGAAGCGGCTCGCGTTCTGGCGGCAGCTCATGCCGAGTTGAATCAAGCGCAGAGAGAGGCTTTTGAAAAAGCCTCAGCGGAGTTTCTTGCAAGAGAGACTGCGATTGCAGATCGCGGGGCAGGGCATCTCATGCGGGCAAATTTTTATCTCGATCTGGGGGAGAGGGAGAAAGCAGAGAGCGAGTTTCATATCGCCCAGAAGGTCGAGCCTGAGTTCCTCCCTGCCCGGATTCGCTACGCCGAAACTCTCGAGAGAGAAAATCGGATCAAAGAAGCCGAGGAGCAGTTCCGGGCAGCAATTCCCGCGATGATGACAGACAGTGATCGCGGAATCGCTCACGAGAGTTTATCGCGATTTCTCATTCGGCTGAAACGGTATGATGAGGGACTCTCCGAGATGGAAATAGCGACGAAGCTCCAGCCTGAAAGTGCTCAGACGCAGTTTTTTTATGGAGTCGCGCTGAATTCGATGGGACGCTTCCCCGAGGCCCTGCCCTATCTGGAAAGGGCGCATCAGTTGGAGCCGCGCAGTCTGGAATATCTCACCGGACTCGCGACTATTTGTCGTGATGCGGGAAAAATCGACTTGGCCTTGAAGTATGCGCGAGAGGCGCTGGCTCTCGTGCCTAGCGATCCGCAGTTGCGGGAGCTCGTGCGGAGCCTCGGTGAATAAGTGGATGACATCGACTCGGAAGATTCGTTTTCTGTTTTCGGGACCGACGGAGGAAGAGGAAACAGACGAGGCTTTGAAGAGCTCATGAAGGCTTCGAAATAGGAGCCGGGGGAGTTCTCGTCGCGATGAAAAGGAGAACTCTAGCGTCTCGACTCTGCCTCAGTGTTTAGCTTTCAGCCGCCTCAACTCGAAATCGTCGTCGCGGTATAAAATCTCGATGAGCTCGAAGTCTGCTTCAAATTCCGGCAGAATCGTATCGCCAGCGTAGGGATGAAAGACATAGCTCAGCAACACTTCGTCACAGCGAGGTAATAACTCACGATAGATCTGTGCTCCGCCGATGATCGAGACCTCTGTCTCCTCCGTGACGAGGGCGAGGGCAGCGTCGCAGGTCGGAGTCAATTCAAAGCCATCGGGAGCGGTGGTTAGACTCGATGAAATCACGATATTCCTCCGTCCTGGCAAGGGACGGCCGAGCGACTCCATCGTTTTCCGCCCCATGATCACCGGATGCCCGATCGTTAGCTTTTTAAACCAGCGCAGATCGGCAGATAGCTGCCAGGGAAGTCCTCCGTCCTTCCCGATGACGCGGTTCGAGGCCATCGCCACGACGGCTTTCAGTTTCGGTATGCTCATACCGCGATGGGGGCCTTGATGGCGGGCCAGGGATCATAGTCGATCAGATCGAAGTCCTCGTAACGGAAGGCGTCGATCTCGGTCACGTCGGGATTGATGCGCATCGTTGGCAGTGGTCGTGGAGTACGCGTGAGCTGTTCGCGAGCCTGATCGAGATGATTTTTATACAGATGCAGATCGCCGAAGGTGTGAACGAATTCTCCGGCTTTCAATCCGCAGACTTGAGCCACCATCATGGTGAGCAAGGCGTAGGAGGCGATGTTAAAAGGGACTCCGAGAAAGAGGTCGGCGCTGCGCTGATAGAGCTGGCAGCTCAGCTCTCTGGTGCTGGTGTTCACGTAGAACTGGAACAGAGCATGACAGGGTGGCAGTGCCATCTTTTCCACGTCGGCGGGATTCCACGCACTGACGATCAGGCGTCGGCTCTCGGGTTGGGTGCGAATGGCGTCAATCACGCGAGCGATCTGGTCGATGGCTTCGCCCGATGGAGTAGGCCAGGATCTCCATTGCTGGCCATACACGGGACCGAGGTCTCCGTTTTCATCCGCCCACTCATCCCAGATCGTGACGCCGTTTTCGTGAAGATACGCGATATTCGTGTCAGCTTTTAGAAACCAGAGCAGCTCGTGGATAATGGAGCGTAGGTGGAGCTTTTTTGTGGTGAGACAGGGAAAGCCTTCTCGGAGATCAAAGCGAGCCTGCGCCCCAAAGACGCCGATCGTACCGACGCCGGTGCGATCTTCGCGCTCCGAACCATGGTCTAGGACATGTTGCAGCAGATCGAGATAGGTTTTCATATCAGGAGCGTGTCAGGAGGGATGGGTATGTTGCCGAGAGTCGGTTGAAGCGGTGCGCTCCAGTTGATCCAACAGATCGGGGATGCTGTCCGATACGAGAAAATCGGGACAGGCTCCGTCCACGGGGCGACCATAGTTTCCCTCCAGTTGGAGTCGGCGACAGAAGGAAATCAGATCGTCATAGAAGCCATTCACGTTGAGCAATCCTATCGGTTTTGCCTGAATGTGCAGTCGATTCCAAGCGATCATCTCGAAGATTTCATCGAGAGTTCCGAATCCACCGGGAAGAGCGATGAAGGCATCACTGAGGTCGGCCATTTTCTGCTTTCGGGTCGCCATATCGGGAACGAGTTCCAGCCGAGCGATCCCTCGGTGGCCGAGTTCGCGATTCATCAGGAGTTCCGGAATTACGCCGATTACTTCACCGTCCTTCTCGAGGCAGGCATCGGCCACGGCTCCCATCATTCCCAGGCTGCCGCCACCGTATACGAGACGAATCTTCTCCTCTGCAAGCTTGCGCCCCAGAGCGCGAGCGACGGCGATAAACGCAGGATCAGGACCGTCGTGAGCACCGCAAAAAATACAGAGAGAATGCAGGGTGAAAGGCATATGACAGGGTAGAGTGGAAAAGTCAACAGGGTCAAATCGAGTCGAGGTCAATGCAAGCTCTTCTTCGGGTGTCTCGCGGATCTCTTCCCATGACTGGACTCGATCTTTCCGCAATGCTTCATCCGCGTGTCAGTCGATTCGCTGGGGATGGTCGGCGGGAACAGTAAATCGCGGGATTCCTTCCATCCTTCATTCCATCCAGCCGATCTGTCATCAGAGGTGCGCACGGATTACGCCCCAGAACGCGTTGCTTTTCCGGAATCGATGCGATCACTCGACGGCTTCGCCGAGTAGCAAGATGCCTCCGACATTCCACAGATTTGGGGCGTATTTTTGCGGATTCTTGTCGAAATCAGGACGATTTTTTTCAAATAGTATCTGTCTCTTGTCCGGCGTGTCTTGATCGAGTGTTACGGTGACGGTATGAACGGTTTCCGGTGCCAGCCTCCGACTGGGGAAGAAACTCGCGAGCCGCTGATAGGTGCAGTAGCCGTCGATGCGTTTCGTGAGCTTGGATTCGTCTCCGTCGAGAGAGACCAAGAGCTGCCCCGAATCTGGTCCCAACAGGTCAAAAAATCCAATCACATGGCCGCGAAAGCGAAAAGTGAGGGAGTCTCCCGGTGTCGTGGCTCGCCAGATTTCAGGCAGACGCTCGGCGAAGCGCTTTTGAGTAGGATCGTCTGTATTGCTCAGATTTTTCCACTGCCCCGAGAGCATTTTTTGCCGAATCGGCACGATTTTCGCTGCCTCCCAGTTGTCGGAGCGCAGGGGAGCGATGCGTTCATGTTTTATCGGCGTTTTCGAAGCAGGTGTAATCGCTTTGATCACGTCCCATGCCCGAAATAGAGCCTCGGTGTAGAGAACATGACCAGTTTCGAGAAAGGGATGGACGCCGTCGCCGGAAAAAATCATCGGATTCGCTTTCGAATGATCTGAATCAGCAGGAGAGTTAGCGGTCTTTCCCTCGGGCCGAGTTCCTTGGAAAATGAGACTTCCTTCGGTGATTCGACGAGCCACATCTACGCCGAAATCTACGCTCGGGATTCCATAGTGATCGGCCACCGCCTCCATCGCATCCGCAGAGCGTGAGCACTTCCCTGCTTGTGCATCTGCGAGATGCGGGGCGCTAATGGTATAAACAAAAACGATGTCAGTCTCGGGATTGGCTGCCCAAGTCTGGCGTACGATTCCCTCCATACAGCGCTGGATTTGCGAGGGATCTGTCGCTCCATCATTCACGGCGAATTCGACAAACAGCAAGTCCGGCTGATGAGCGAGCACCTGTGCTCCGACGCGGAACACTCCAAGATCCGACCCCGTTCCGCCGATGGCTGCATTGATCTGCGTCCACTTCACACTGGGGTAGAGTTCCTGAAGCTTCGCCAGTGATTGAACTCGCCAGCCTTCTGCCGCCGTGATGCTGCCGCCCAGATAGCCGACCCGAATCTCTCGACCATCCGCAGCGGTCGCCTTGCGTAGCACATTCGGCAGTCCTTTGCGTGAGTGGACTTCGACTGCTTTGCGCCGTGGACTTTCGCCGTTTTGGGAAAAGGATGGAACCGCAGGGAGTAGCACGAGAGCTGTGGCGAGAAGAGAGAGATAGCGCATGAAGAGATTTGGAATATATTTGCGGCTCTTCGATTTGTCTCAATCTGCGTGATCAGGTGATGAATTTTTGATGAGATTTTCCGAAATCGCATGACGTTTCATTCCCTTCCGCTTCGCTCGAGACGATGAATCTTCTATGCTGCCAAAGCGTCACAGAAAATGGACTACGATCCTTCTATTGTTCCTGATCAGCATCGGCTCGATCCGGACTTTGCGTTCGCTTACGATTTGGGCGCACGATGATGGCGGTCGCATTGCCGGAGAGCTAGTTAACTTTGACCGTGACCAAAAAATCGCTGTTTTTCGCGATCCGATTTCGAAAAAAGTCATGCCCATCTCGCCTCGAGACCTGTCTTTGGGCAGTCGCCAGAGGCTACTGATCGACTCTGTTGAGTTCCGTCGTGCCAATGACGATAATGCTGACTACGAGGACGAAGACGATGTTTATACACGCGAGGTCCGCGACCGACGGGCGGCGCTACGGATCGCAGCTTTGATCGGGATAGCAGTGACTTGTGTCGGCTTCTGGCTAGTCGGGGGATTGTTCACTCGAAAATGGAATCTCCTCTTTGCGGCCGGAGCTTGCCTAGGATCGTGGGTCATGATGGCCATCCTCATGTTCTGCTACGCTTTCCTCCGTGCCCGGATTAATGGGGGTATGGAGATTCTTTGGATCGGTGGAGCCGTATCACTCGGCGTCACCCCCATGTTGATTTCAGCAATTTATGCCTGTAGCTACTGGAAAGGGCATCTCATTCTGCTGACACACCTACTGGCGGCTCTCTGCGTTCTGGGGTTCGCGGAAATCGCCTCCAACGTCGTCATAGGGCAGGATCGTGCCGATGCTTGGTGGAATGAGACCATCTTTGAGCCAGCGGGAATTATTCAGCCGCTCATGCAGACTGAGCGACTTGTTCCTCCAGCCACTGCAAATGAGGTTCAGCCCCAGAGGTAAATTCTTCGTGAACCCAGTCAGCGAAGATTTTATCTTCCGAGTCGTAGAGTCATGACAGGCGACTTGCGGCCATGATCGATGGATTCTAGGTTCTGGGAATGACATACCCTGAATTTCTTTCCGGCGCGGCGCAGGGAGACCCTCCCCCAGGAGATTTATCGCCTCAGTTAGCTTCGCTCTGGCATGCCAAAGCCGGAAACTGGGAGCGGGCGCACGAGATCGCCCAGAGCATTCCCACTGTGATCGGCTCCCGGATCCATGGACTGCTTCACGCCATCGAGGGAGACATGGGGAACTCAGCCTATTGGTTTCACCGCGCCGGATGCCCTCCCATCCGTCGTGATCAGATCGAAGAAGAGTGGACTCGTCTCGTGGAGATGCTTCTACCGGAGTCCGAAGAATGATCGCCCACTTTATTCTACGGTGAAACCAGGAATTCAGTCAGCTTGTCGACTGTCGAGAGCAGAGCTTCAGCAGGAGTTCGTAGTAATCGATCTCGAAACGACAGGCGGAAGGCCCAGTGAGAGTCGAATCACTGAAATCGGAGCCGTAAAGGTGCGCGCTGGCAAGATCGAGAGTGAGTGGTCCAGTCTGGTCAATCCGGGGCAGGGGATTCCACCATTTGTTGCCCGTCTTACCGGCATCACTGATAAAATGGTTCGAAAGGCTCCAGCTTTCGATGAAGCGATACAGCCTCTCCGAGAATTTCTTGGTGATGCCATCTTGGTCGCTCACCGTGCTCGCATGGATTACGAAGTGCTCCAGGCCGAATCTAGGCGAATCGGTCTGAGCTTCGAAGTTCCGGTGATCTGTACTTTCGCCGAGGCAAAACGTTTTTTCCCTGGATTGGGAAACTATGGGCTTGCCGCCGTGTGTGAATCTTTTAAAATACCACTCGAAAGTCATCATCGAGCGCTCTGCGACGCTCGAGCGACAGCGATTCTCTTTCTTCACATTTGGAAGAAAGTCTATGAAGACGAGCATGAACATTCTGAGCCAAGGTAAGACAGAGCGTGAAGAAGTGAATTGTCCTCATCGAAAGCCGCGTAGGCTGATGATTCTCGTACGCACGATCCTACTCTGTGGAGCCGCGTGGGCACTGAGTTCCTGCTACTACGACAACTATCCATACTATGGCGGCGGATATGGTCCGGCGTACTACTCTGGACCTGCCTACTATGGCCCGACTTATTACGACTACGGCCCGTATTGGGGAGGGTATCCCAGAAGCTCCGTTTATTACAATTATTCCTATTACCCGAGGCACTCTCGCCCGAACTATCACTACAATCATTCAACTTACCACGGCAGTCACGACTATCATCACTCGGGGCGTCCTCCTAGAAGAGTTTCGTCACCGCCTTCTCGGGGTGGTGGACATAACGTAGCAGGGCGACCTCATTCTCTAGGATCTGCCTCTCACAGTGGCAGTCGTCCCGTCGCTACGCCACCGCGTGCCCCTCAGAGGCCGTCTGGTGGTCTCGGCGGCGGAGCTTCGCATTCCCACGCTTCGCGTCCAGCGAGCTATGGCAGAGGACCATCTCTTACATCTCGACCCGCTTCGCGACCTACCGCATCTCCTCGTCCTTCGGCACCACGTCCGAGTGCCCCCTCATCGACAGGTCGCCGGCGACGATAGTTGACGTAATAACCCTCACAAGATGGGAGGGCGGCATTCGTGACCTACTCCGGGTAGGATTGGCGTGGCGTTCTGACCTCCTATACAGTGACTCTGGGCGTATCAAGAATACGCACAAGTAAGGGCGTTCATGTGAGGTATCTGTGATGTCAGCGAGACGAGTCGGGATGCCTACGGATAGAGAATTGGTGTGACGCCTCGCTTTCTAGGCTCCTGTTCATCTAGGGAGATGCAAATCGATCACGAGGATCACGGAAAAAACCAGTCCCGACTTTCTGAAAGCCGAGGCTGGTTTCGCGGTTTTGAAATGAAGTATCCGCAGCAGCACGAAGCTGCTGATAGAAGCTCTCGAAGGGATCAGCGCTTGGAGAACTGGAAGCGTTTACGAGCGCCGGGCTGACCAGCTTTCTTCCGCTCCTTCTTCCGAGAATCCCGAGTGAGCAGACCGTTTTCGCGAAGAGCGCCTTTCAGCTCCGGATCAGACTTCAGCAGAGCACGGGCGATACCGAGTTGAATCGCTCCAATCTGTCCGCTCACCCCGCCGCCGCTCGTACGAATCACGATGTCGAACTGATTGACCTGACTCGCCGTATGCAGGGGGTACAGAACTTTATTTTGAAGCGTTAGATTACCGAAGTAATCCTCAAAAGGGCGTTGGTTAATCGTGATCTGGCCGGTGCCGGGAGTAAGATTGACCCGAGCCGTTGCAGCTTTACGACGTCCAGTTGCGGAATAGGTGGCGCTCATTTTCGAAAAGTTAGAAAAAGAATAGAATTAGAGTGTATAGGGAGTCGCCTGTTGAGCCTCGTGAGGGTGCTCTGAACCGGCGTAAACTTTGAGCTTGCGGAAAACCGAACGACCAAGACGATTGTGCGGAATCATTCCGCGCACGGCATGCTCAATGAGTCGCTCAGGAGCACGCGACCGCAATTTCGCAGCAGATTCCTGTTTCAGGCCACCCATAAATCCAGAAAAGCGAGAATAAATCTTCTGTTCTTCTTTAGCTCCAGAGAGACGCACCTTATCGGCGTTTACGATCACGACGAAGTCGCCGCAGTCTACATGAGGTGTAAAGATCGGTTTTCCCTTGCCGCGCAGAAGATTGGCAGCAGCGACAGCCACGTCACCCAAAATCTGATCGCTGGCATCAATTATGTGCCACCGGCGCTCGATTTCTTCAGCTTTAGCAGAAAAAGTCTTCATAGGTAAATTTTCAAAATAAGATGAATGCTCACGCCTCCTTGACGGTTTGAGAAGTAGAGGCTAAGCCCGATGAAATCCGGAAACCGAGTGATAAAAACTTATCACAACTCTGGCGCGAGGGAGGGGAATGTAGGACGATCATCGCACTTGTCAAGTCGTCTTGAATCGGAAATCGCATCTTTAGAGGGCAATTCTCGCATTTTATGGAGATGTCAAGGAAGGAGAGATATGGTCTGAGTCTAAAGGCGGAGAAGGAATCATGCACCCAGGTTTGAGGGTTTAAGGAAGACTTGATTCCTTGGGGAAGCTCGATTTTGTAGGGAAGTCTGTTTGAAAGGACTTGTTAAGTATCCAACTCTCCCTAGGAGGAGGAAATGCGGCTGAGATGAATCAGCGCCATCACTTGCCATTGGCAGACGGGATCATTTATGCGATATCTCCAGACGGCTGGGCAGAGTTGCTGAGCCAAGATTTCGTTTTGGCTGGACTGAAATCATATACATCGGGAAGCTAAGCTGAAATCCACGTCCCGAATCCACGCCTCTAATGACTGACACACGGGAGTTTTTGACTCAATGGTTCGCAGAGCGGAATGGCGTTGCGAGCTTTGAAGATTTCATGGCCGCAGCATTGTATCATCCAAAGCAGGGCTATTATACGGCTCACGTTTCTGAGGTGGGTGGTGATGTAGGAGATTTCGCGACCTCGGCGACCCTGTCGCAGGCTCTGGGACGGGCGATTGCTCGGTGGATCGAGGATCAGATACGTATTCGTCACTGGCAGGATGAGATCGCAGTGATCGAAGTCGGCGCGGGGAATGGAGCGCTAGCGAAGGCGGTGCTTGCCTCTCTGTCACAGAAAATCGACTCGAGAGTGCGGTATCGCATCGTCGAAGTATCCCCTAGACTGGAACAGATCCAGCGACGTGATCTCGCGGGAGAGGACATCGAGTGGTTTCCCTCCATGCACGAGGCTCTCTCGACGAGTGAGAGACGTGCATTGATTCTTTCGAACGAATTGATCGACGCCTTTCCCGTCAAATGGCTTCGACGAATGGGGGGTGAGTGGCGTGAGATATGGGTGCGCTTTGATCCTGAGAAGGGTCTGCGGGAAGAGTTTCATAATTTTCACGACGCGGACGAGTTCGTACATTGGGATTCTGCGCCCGAGGGACAGCGAGTGGAGATTCGTCCTGCATGGCGCTACTGGTTGAAAGAACTAGTCTTCGCGTGGCGTGAAGGTTCGATGTTGATGATCGATTATGGCGCTGGAAGCTGGGAGGATGTTTATGAAAGACGCCCGGGAGGAAGTCTGCGCGGATACTGGAAGCACCAGAGGATCGAGGGCGCAGGTGTCTATGCTCGATTCGGAAAGCAGGATCTCACGTCAGACGTGGTGTTTTCCCAAATCGCTTCCTGGGGCGAGTCGATGGGGCTGACGACGCAGCGACTGGAGACTCAGCAGCAGTTTCTGGCTCGCTACGGAGAAGGACGCGACCTCATGGCCGGAACGGGGCCGGGCGAAGCTTTTTGGGTGCTCGAACAAAAGCGCGATTGATTTGTAGCTAGACAGCGAGAGGAATCGTCGTAGTATAAAAGCCTCTCGTTATGTCGCTTCCGACACATTTCACCCATCCACTGCTTCTGCTGGTGTTCCTCCTCGGCTGAGTGCCGAGAAGAGTGTCGTTTTTTCATCTCATCGACTCTCCGGATTACGGGAGAGTTGTGTCCGCGAGAAATCTTCTGTTATCCTAACTCAATCTGATATGAAACCTGCATCCATCCGCAAATACCGCCCCTTCCCGGCTGTATCTCTGCCGGATCGGCAATGGCCGAACCGGATCATTGATCACGCTCCACGCTGGTGCAGCGTGGATCTCCGCGACGGAAATCAGGCGCTCCCGCAGCCGATGACGGTGGAAGAGAAGCTAGAGTTCTTCGACGTGCTCGTTCGGGTGGGGTTCAAGGAGATCGAGGTGGGATTTCCATCGGCTGCTGATACAGAGTTCAACTTTCTGCGCCGTCTGATCGATGAAAATCGTATCCCAGAGGATGTAACGATCCAGGTTCTGGTGCAGACCCGCGAGCACTTGATCCGCCGTACCTTCGAAGCCATCGCAGGGGCGCGGCGCGCCATCGTCCACATCTATAATTCCACATCCCCACTGCAACGGCGAGTCACCTTTGGCAACGCTTCACAAGACGAGATTCGAGAGATTGCAGCGGCGGGCGCTCGCCTTGTGAAAGAACTGGTACCGAGCGTGCCTCAGACGGAAGTCGTCCTGCAATATTCGCCCGAATCCTTTTCCGATACGGAGCTGGACTTCGCTCTGGAGTGCTGCAATGCGGTGATCGACATCTGGCAGCCGACGCCAGAGAGGAAGATGATTATCAATCTCCCTGATACCGTGCAGTGGACGACTCCGAACGTCCATGCCGACATGATCGAATGGATGTGTCGGCACCTGAATCGACGGGATTCGTTGCATGTCTCTCTACACACGCACAATGACCGAGGCACGGGCACTGCGGCGACCGAACTGGGCCTGATGGCCGGAGCTGATCGAGTGGAAGGCACCTTGTTCGGGAACGGCGAGCGGACGGGGAATCTCGATATCGTGAATGTGGCGTTGAATCTGAACAGCCACGGCATCGCCACCGGACTCGATTTTTCCGATCTCCCGTCTTTGCGTGCGGTGTATGAGCGTGTCACACGTATGAGCATCCCATCCCGTCATCCCTACGTGGGTGAATTGGTGTTCACTGCTTTTTCGGGATCGCATCAGGACGCGATCAAGAAGGGCTTCGACCGCCGAGAGCGTGAGTTGCGCGACGATCCGGAAGTTCCCTGGGGCGTGCCGTATCTGACCATCGATCCACAGGATGTCGGGCGTTCCTATGAAGCCATCATCCGGATCAATTCGCAGTCGGGTAAGGGCGGGGTCGCCTACGTTCTCGATCATGAGCATGGATTCGATCTGCCGAAGACGATGCATCCGCAGGTGGGGCAATACATTTATGGACAAGCCGACGCCTTGTCCCGTGAGTTGACGAATGATGAAATCCGAGAGCTGTTTTTGCAGAAATTCGTCAATCTCGAAAGTCCGATGACTCTGATCGATTTCGAGCCGAGTCCAGGCGAGACAAAAGGAGAAGTGGCGTGTCGAGCGACGGTTCGGATCGGCGATCAGATCTTCGAAGGCGGAGGCCGAGGGAACGGTCCGATTAATGCCTTCGTCCATTTCCTAGCCGAGGTCGGGCAGAAAAATTTCAATGTCGTCGATTATCGCAGTCACGCCCTGCGTGGTGGTTCAGATGCGGATTCTGCGGCGTATGTGCAGCTTCGTCGTCAGGATGACGGACGTCTGATCTGGGGCTGCGGAGTGGATAGCTCGATCGAGATGGCCGGTCTGAGAGCCGTCGTATCGGCCTGGAACTTAATTCACGGAGAGAATTGATCATGTCCCCTGCCAAAGCCATCCTTTTTGATCTCGACGGAACACTGCTGGACACTCTGCAGGATCTCACCGACTCGGGAAATGAAGTCCTGAAGGCGCGAGGGTTCCCGCCGCATTCGCTCTGCGACTATCGTCGATTCGTCGGGAGCGGCATGGCACAACTGGTGCACGATATTTTTCCCGTCGGAAATCAGCCCACGACAGAGGACGAAGTGCAGACGATTCTGAGGGAATATCGTGACGCCTATGCTCGGAACTGGAAAAACACGACTCGTCCCTATCCCGACATTCCTGAGACGCTCGATCAGTTGTTTGCTCGCGGGATTCCCTGTGGCGTGGTTTCCAACAAGCCACACGACTACACCCTGCTTTGTGTCGATGCCTTTCTCGGGCGATGGCCTTGGGGCATCGTGCTCGGGCACCGAGCCCAGCATCCACGAAAGCCCGATCCGGACGGTGCGCTGGAGGCCGCAGGAAAGCTGGGAGTCGCGCCCGCCGATTGCCTCTTTGTAGGCGACTCAGATATAGACATGCAGACGGCAGTGAATGCTGGGATGCGAGGAATCGGCGTCACCTGGGGCTTCCGCGATCCGGAGGAACTGCTCGCCGCCGGAGCAGAGAGAATCGTGAAAACGGGACAGGAATTACTGGAACTGGTCTGAGAGGGAGTTCTCAGGACGCAAATGCCATTTTGTGTTCGCTTTGCTGCTCGATTCTGTCTCTCTTGCTTGGATGGCGATTTCGATTTTACGTATTTTGATCCTTTTCGCGCTCTCTGTTTCATTGCTCTATTCAAAGGAGACTGAGGAGCAGCTTCATCCGGATGCGTGTGTCTATGGCGCGTCACCAGCGGGGATTATGGCGGCGGCGGCGCTGGCTCGGGAGGGGTATCAGGTGGCTCTGATCGAGCCGATGCACACCATCGGAGGCTTGCTCGCCTTCGGTTTTCGGATGCAGCAGGACGTTCCCGATCCGCAGCATCTGGGCGGAATGACTCGTGAATTCTATGATCAGGACGTAAGTCTCCACCCCGGCTTGCTACCGCCTGGATTACGGCATTTACAGGCGGCAGGGCCGGATAATGTGCGGCTGTTGCAGAGATTTCTCGATCGATATGCAGGACGTATTTCGGTCGTGACTCATCACCGGATCGTGTCAGCTCAGGTGGAAAATAAGGCCATTCGAGAGGCGGTTTTTGAGGAAGCTGTGGCGGATCGCTATGGGGTGCCTCCGGCTCAACGCACCAGTGATCGACTGCTCCGAGTCTCGGCGAAAATCTTCATCGATGCCAGCTATGAAGGAGATCTGATGGCTCTGGCGGGAGTGCCCTATCGGATCGGACGAGAGTCACGAGAGGAATATGGGGAATCGCTGGCAGGAGTCGTCGTGAGTCGTCGTTTTCCCGGAGTGGATCCGTACAAGATTCCTGGAAAACCGGAGAGTGGCTTGCTTTCTCCGATTAGACCCGGGCCCATAGGGAAGGAGGGCGATGCGAGTCCCTTCTTTATGAGCTGGAACCTGAAAATGGCCTGGGAGATGGCCCCCAGCGAGAAATATCCGGGGGTGCCGATGGGGGCACCGCTGCATCGGGATGAAGATGTCTATGAGCTCTTGCGCCGATACGAGAGCGCGGGATTTCGCACGACTTGGCCGGACGAGAATTTTCGACGGACTGAATTGCTGACGGGAGCAATTCCGGGTTTTCAGACGGAATATCCGGATGGGGATTGGGCGACCCGGAGTCGCATCTGGCAGGGCTTTATCGATCATGTTCGGTCGCTGACCGAGCGCTCGGGGAAGGACGTGCGGCTGCTGTCTGATTACTGTGTCGAGACGAGTGGATGGCCCTGTCTCTACATGCGTGGAGGACGGAGGATGATTGGAGAATACGTGATGACTCAGCAGGATCTCCAACTGCAGACGGACATCCCACATTCGATTGGAATGGGTTACTATAAGGTGGATATTTATCCGACACGACTCGGGGTCGATGAGGAGGGAGTGCTGGTTCAGGAGGGCGAGATCTTCTCTATGGTTTCTCCCGGTCCCTACCAAATCCCCTACGGAGCGATTATTCCAAAGAAGGGGAGCATCTCAAATCTCCTAGTCCCGATGATGATGTCCGCCACGCATGTCGCCTATTCGTCGATCCGGATGGAAGGGACGTATATGGTGATGGGTGAGGCATCGGGAATCGCCGCAGCGCTGGCGCTGAAGAGTGAGCAGAGTGTGCAGGGAATCGACCGTGATGCTCTGACGGCACTTCTTGAAAAATATGGAGCCGAACTGAAGTGGGACGGCACTGGATTCTATACGAAAAGCCTGTGGCGCTCGAATATCTTTGGAAAGCCAAGCAAAACCGTTGGGCGATGGGAGACGAACCCGGAGGAATATACCGTCCATCCGGTTCAGTCGCTCTGGAAGACGGATGCGAATCCGATGCCATGAGTCGGATGCTGTGAGTCGGAAAGGGATCGACGATTCCCTCGGCTTGGAAGCTTCGGGACGTTTTTCCGCTTGGCCATAGAGAGGACGCCCCCGTTTTCACCGGTTGAAACTCCTGAGAAATAGCCGGAAGATGTCCCCCGCCTTCTTGTCGTATCGATGCGGACTTCGCAAAGGCGGATTTTCTTTTTACTTCCGGTTTTATTTCTCCCATGGAGACTGATCATTCTACCCCAAGCTCTACCCCTATCCCTGACTCTTCCTCTTCTGGCCCCAACAATTCCAACCAAAAGCGTCTGGAGATTGAAGGATTGAAAGAGGACATTCTCAACCATTTGGTCCGCGATCAGGCCCACTGGGCGGAGACGGCGACGCGCAGGGACTGGTGGCAGGCTGTATCGCTGACCGTGCGTGGACGGATCGTGGAGCGCGGATGTGATTCCCATCGCTGCCGTGATCTGTCGCGAGACCCTGGAAACGAACGAGTGAAGAGGGTCTATTACCTCTCTTTAGAGTATCTGATGGGGCGGCTCTTGGTCAATAATCTGGTCAGTCTGGGGCTTCTCGATTCGTGTCGGATCGCCCTGAAGGAAATGGGTCAGGATCTCGAGGATATCGCTCAGGAAGGACAGGATCTGGGACTGGGAAATGGTGGACTGGGGCGCTTGGCGGCCTGTTTCATGGACTCCCTCGCTACGCTGAATCTCCCGGCTGTCGGCTATGGGATCAATTATGAGTATGGTCTCTTCCGTCAGAAATTCATCGAAGGTCAGCAGGCCGAGTCCCCGGATGAATGGCGGCGCTTCGGCAGTCCTTGGGAAATCTGTCGTCCAGAAAACGCCGTGGAGGTGCCTCTCTACGGACGGGTCGAGATGAAGTTCGATGATTGTGGCAATGGCCATGCCGAGTGGGTCGATACGCGCTCGATTCTCGGAGTCCCTTGGCATATTGCGATCGCTGGATACGGAGACAGTTCGGTGAATTTCCTCTGTCTCTGGGAGAGTAAAGCAGCCCATGATTTTGACCTCGAGACATTCAACCGAGGCGGCTACGTGGAGGCGGTTCGGGAGAAAGCTCTGAGCGAGACCGTTTCGAAGGTCCTGTATCCGAATGATTCCACGGAGGCGGGGAAAGAACTACGGCTCATCCAGCAGTATTTCTTCGTGACCTGCTCTTTGCACGACATCATCCGCCGTTTCCGAAATGGAAATGTGGACTGGAATCGCTTCCCGGATGAGGCAGCGATCCAGCTCAATGATACTCACCCCGCGATTGCCGTAGTGGAATTGATGCGAATCTTGGTAGACAAGGAGCATCTTCCTTGGGAGCAGGCTTGGGGAATCTGTCAGAAGACCTTCGCCTACACCAATCACACTCTCCTGCCTGAAGCGCTGGAGAAATGGAGTGTCCCGCTATTTGAAAAGATTTTGCCTCGTCATCTGCAGATCATTTATGAGATCAATCGACGTTTTCTCGAGGAAGTGGTGGAAAAGCGCTGGCCTGGCGATGAGGGGCGCATGAGGGAGCTGTCGATCATCGAGGAAGGCTCTCCGAAAATGGTTCGGATGGCTTACCTCTCCGTGGTCGGTAGCCACACGACGAATGGGGTCGCTGCTCTCCATACGGAGCTGCTGAAATCGCGTCTGTTTAAAGGATTTCATGAGTTGTTCCCTGAACGTTTTCAGAACAAGACGAATGGGATCACTCCTCGCCGCTGGCTGAAGGCATGTAACGAGGGCTTGTCCGCACTGATCGACCGCTCCATCGGTACGGGGTGGGTCGCGGATCTGGATCAATTGCGCGGTTTGGAGGCTTTTGCCAGTGATGCTTCGTTCCAAGAGGAATTCATGGCAATCAAACACGCCAATAAGGAACGTCTCGCGCATCTGATCGACAATAGCTGCGGATTCAAAGTCGATCCTCATGCCCTCTTTGATGTGCAGATCAAGCGACTTCACGAATACAAGCGCCAACACTTGAACCTGCTGAACATTCTCACGCAGTATCGACGTCTGCTCCAGAATCCCGATCTGGATCTGGTGCCACGCGTCTATGTTTTCGGGGCGAAGGCGGCTCCTGGCTATGTGCTGGCGAAGCAGATTATCTATGCAATCAACTCCGTGGCAGCAGTCATCAACGCCGACGAGCGCATCCAAGGAAAGATCAAAGTCGCCTTCATTCCCAATTACAGCGTCTCAGCAGCAGAGGTGATTATCCCTGGATCCGATCTGTCCGAGCAAATTTCGACGGCTGGCAAGGAGGCTTCCGGAACCGGAAACATGAAGCTAGCTCTGAACGGGGCGCTCACGATAGGTACCCTAGACGGGGCGAATGTGGAAATCCGCGAAGAGGTGGGCGAGGAGAATATTTTCATCTTTGGACTCACTGTTGAGGAGATCGACGAAGCTCGGGCGAAGGGTTACAATCCCTACGATCTCTATTGGTCCGATTCTGAGTTGCGCGATGTGATCGACTGGCTCACCTCATCGGCCTTTGCTCCCAAGGACTCATTCCACCTGCTGCTCGACAGTCTGTTGAGCGGGGGCGATCCATTCTTCGTTTTGGCGGACTATCGAGCCTATCTCGAGGCCCAGAGTCAGGTGGACGTAGCGTTCCGAGATCGTAGTCGATGGGCGAAAATGGCGATTCTGAACACAGCGAGGATAGGGAAATTCTCCAGCGACCGCACGATTCGCGAATACGCGAAGGAAATCTGGAATCTGACTCCGGTTCGGGGATAAGAGCTTCTCAGTAATCGGGGAGATCAGCCGAATCGTCGAGAAATTACGCCAACCGAATCATAGCAAATCTCTCTGAGACATGAACGACGAGGCCGCTGCGAAATTTGTTCTTCTCGACTTCGAGCTTTTGGCGCTCCTCGCGCTCGCGCTCGGGGTGGGAACCTATGCGATCTTGCGACCTCGCCGGATGCAGTGGATGGCACCGACCGGTGCGGCTGATTTCGATTTCTTCGATCTCATCCTCATGTTTTTTCCGGCGCTTCTCTTTTTGCTCAATCCCATCGTCGAGGCTTGGGTGGCCATGAGAGCCGCGACGGAAGGGGCCGAGGCAGCGGGCGCTGACAAGACGGAAGGTGGGATCGGGGCGATCCTGACGAATCTGGGCTATTTTCTCTTCGTCGGAGTGATGACCTACGGCCTGTTGGAATGGGTGCGGAATCGCCGTGTGTCGGAACTCTTCGGACTGAGTCGCCTGCGACTGGCTCCTATCCTTCTATACTCGATTCTGGGGGGTGTGTTCTCCGTCTGGATTTGCGGCATGGTGATCGGAGATTTCACCAGTCGATATCTGGAAGGCATTTTTGGGAAGCTCGAATTACAGGAGCCGGTGCGCCTGTTGCGAGAATCGACATCCCCAGTGTATCTCGGACTCTCGATCTTTCTCGCCTGTGGCGTAGCTCCTCTGGTCGAGGAGATGCTCTTTCGCGGTTACATCTATGGAACGGTGCGACGGCTGACGCATCCGATTTTCGCCATCCTAGTCGTGGGGGCTATTTTCGCTGTAGTTCACGGCAACTTGCCTGCTCTCCTACCTCTGTGGATTTTTTCCATCCTGCTTTGCCTCGCCTATGAGTGGTCCGGCAGCTTGTGGGTGTCGATCGGGATGCATGCCTTTTTCAATGCGACCAATATCGTCATGATGATGATTCCCCTACCCGGGGATTGAGAGAGAGGGAGATGAGCAGCGATACCACGAGAGAGACCGTGGGCGATCTGGGTGAAGAAGCTCTGATCTCACGACTGATCGCACAGATTCCCTCGCATCCTTCTGTCTTGCAAGGGCCGGGAGATGATTGTGCTGTGATCGAGACGGGATGTGAGTTCTGGTCTCTTCTGAAAACAGACAGCATGGTGGAGGGCATCCATTTTTCTCCGGGCACCGATCCGCAGCGGGTGGGACGAAAGGCGATGAACCGAGCGCTTAGTGATATCGCGGCAATGGGTGGCCTGCCGGGTCAGGCCGTGATCGCGATCTCTCTGAATGAGGAGCGTTCTGTCGACGAAGTGGAAGGCTGGTATGTGGGACTGCTCCGCGCCGCATCTGAGAGCGGAGTGGCAATCGTCGGCGGCGAAACGACTCGCCTGCCTGGCTCGGGTGCTGTGTTGACCGTCTCTTTGTTAGGCACTGTCGAACCGGAATGCTGCGTGCCGCGCTCCGGAGCCTCCGCCGGGGACTTGATCGCGGTGACGGGACGCCTCGGCGGCTCCTTCGTCAGTGGGCGTCATCTCGACTTCATCCCTCGCGTGCGCGAAGCGCGATGGCTGGTAAAAAATGCCTGCCCCACAGCCATGATGGATCTGAGCGACGGACTCGGATCGGACTTGCCACGCCTAGCGGATGCGAGTGGGACGGGGTATCGCATTGACCGATCTGCGATTCCCTGTCACGAAGGGGTAAGTGTGGAGCAGGCGATCGCGGAAGGAGAAGATTACGAATTGCTGCTGTGCATTCATCCTAAGAGATTTCAAAAGATGAGCGGAGCTTGGGAACGGGAATTCCCGGACGTGCCCCTTAGCGTGATCGGCCAGATGACGGAGAGCGAGCGCGACGAGCTCCCACGCGGATGGGAGCATTATCGGAAGGGATGAGAGAAGAATTTCAGATCGACAGCGAGGCGGAGATGATCGAGGCGGGGCATCACCTAGCCAGACGTCTTCGCGCGGGGGATTTCGTATCTCTGTGTGGCGATTTGGGAGCGGGAAAAACACATTTTTGCAAGGGGCTCGTCGCCGGACTGGGCTGTGAGGAGGACGTGGCCAGCCCGACTTTTTCCCTCGTTCGAGAATACCGCTCGAGAGCGATCCCTGTCTTTCACTTCGACTGGTATCGGATCGAATCCGCTGCCGAGGTACTGGCCCTCGGCTGGGATGATTATCTCGATGAGGGTGGCATCACACTGGTGGAGTGGGCTGATCTGTTCACCGAACTTCTCCCGAAAGATGAGTATCGGATCGATATCACAATTTTATCTGAAAACCGTCGCCGGATTACCATTTCACACTCATGATTCTCGCTCTCGAAACATCCACCCGGAGGGCTTCTCTGGCGATTTATGATCCCTCAACGAGCAGCGTAATCGAGTCTGCCGCCTTTGTCACCGAACGCGCTCACAACACGGCTATTTTTTCTCCTTTGGAAAAACTTATGGAGCTTCACGGTGCGAGTCTCACTGGCGTTTTAGTAGGCTTAGGACCGGGTTCGTATGGGGGAGTCCGAGTCGGAATCGCCGTTGCGAATGGTCTGGCAGTGGCCACAGGGCTGCCTGTCGCGGGAGGAAGTTCGCTCGAAGCTTGGGACGTGGAGGAGGCTTCCTATCTCGTCGTGAGTGACGCTCGACGCGGCAGCTATTCCGTAGCGCTCGTGCGGGATCGAATGCTGTGTGGAGAGTTCGTTCTGATGGCTGAGGATGCGGTGCCCCGCTATCTCGCTCCGTTTCTAGCAGAGGGGCTTCCCGTCTATAGTTCTGAAGAAAAAGTGATCGAGAGTTTTCCAGAGAGCTCACTTGCGGGACCGAGTGCCGAACGTCTCGCTGAAAACTTTCTGCGACATGGAGAGGCCATCTGGCAGCGCGATCCGCTCGAACCCATCTACCTTCGCGCTCCCTACATAACACAACCGAAAGCACGGCAATGAAGATGAGGAGAGTCGGGGAGAAATCGGTCTTGCAATGAGTCACAAGCACGCTGAGTTTACCCGTTCTCTTGATTTTACAGGCAGAGCCATGGAACGTCGTGTTGTCATTACAGGAATGGGAGTCGTCTCTCCGGTCGGAACCGATCTGGAGACGTTTTGGGCTAATTTAATCGCCGGGAAGAGCGGAATTTCTCGGATCGACAAGCCCGAGCTGGCGGACTATGACTGCAAGATCGCGGGTATCGTGAGAGACTTCGATGTCGTCCCGTATTTTTCGAATCCGAAGGATGCGCGCCGTGCAGACCCTTTTACACAGCTCGGGATGGCTGCTTCTGCAATGGCGATTCGCGATTCTGGGATCGATTTTGACAAGGTTGATCGAGACCGCTTTGGATGCATGGTCGGCAGTGGGATCGGCGGACTGGTGACGCTGGAAACTCAGCACGAGAATCTGCTAACGCGATCTCCCTCACGAGTTTCACCGTTCACGATTCCCATGATGATCGCCAATATCCTGAGCGGGATGGTGGCGATGGAATACGACCTGCGCGGACCGAATTTCTGCATTGTGACAGCCTGCGCCACTTCCAATCACAATATCGGGGAGGCATGGCGGATGATTAAATTCGGAGACGCCGATGCATTCGTTGCGGGTGGATCAGAATCGACGATTTGTCCGATGGGACTGGCCGGATTTGGCAACATGAAGGCGCTCTCGATGCGGAACGATGATCCGGAGAGGGCATCGCGTCCGTTCGATGTAGATCGCGACGGATTCGTGATGGGAGAAGGCGCTGGAGTCGTCGTGTTAGAGGAGCTAGAGCACGCCAAAGCACGCGGTGCCCGGATATACGCAGAATTGATCGGCTACGGAGTCTCCGCTGATGCGTATCATCTCACTTCACCCCACCCGGAGGGCGATGGAGCGCGTCGGTGCATGGAAATGGCGCTGAAGCACGCCCAAGTGAATCGCGAGGAAGTGGAGTATGTGAATGCGCACGGCACATCGACCGGACTCGGAGATGTCTGCGAGACGAAGGCGATCAAGAATGTGTTCGGCGATTACGCGAAGAACGGACTTCTCGTGAGTTCGACAAAGTCGATGACCGGACACCTGTTGGGGGCAGCGGGCGGCGTCGAGCTGGCCGCCTGTGTTCTGGCGATTCGGGATGGAATCGTCCCACCGACGATCAATCTCGATCAGCCCGATCCTCTCTGTGACTTGGACTACGTCCCGCACGTCGCACGCGAGGCGAAACTGCGCCGCGTGCTCTCGAATTCCTTCGGATTCGGCGGACATAATGCCTCGCTCCTGATCGAGAAATTCGAGGGGTAAAAGTGAGGCAACGTGACGGTGCCGAATCACTGAGTTTGAGACGATATCATTCGATCAGATTTGGTCGAGCCTTACAGGCACTACCATTTGTTGGATGGTTGCGCTAAGTGTTCGCAGTCCGTTCTGATCCAAGTGGTGTTCACCTCGCGCAAAAAGCTTGCCAGAATTCTTTCGAGCATCTTGAATTCCATCTGCGGAGTGGTGTTCTCCAATGAATTTTATGCGAACTTTTGGTTTCTCTTTTCTCCTGATTCTGATCTTCTCACCTCTGATCCCGGCGGAAGAAGTTACTATTCGGGGAGAGCCGTTCACGAAAGATAACTTTGAACGCTGCACTCCTGTTGAGCGGATTTTGACCGATGAAAATAGGGAGGGAGCTTGGAACTTGCGTTACAAGACATGGGGCGACAATCCCATGCTCTTCAGCAGTTCCGATGCCCCTGATATCACGTACGATCCCCTGCTGAAGGGGTATTACGATATCGAGGTGGAATCGCGTGCTACGGATCACGCAGGTGGCTTCGGGTTGAAGCTCGCATCGGAGGCGGAGTTCACGACTCTGGATGTTCCAAACGAGGGAGCAACGAGCACCAAGCACTTCAATGTCTGGCTGCCATTCCGAAAGAAGGTCAGAATGGATGATGAAAAACTCGTGATCCACTACACGGGGAAGACAGCTTACATTGATTCGTTCCGATTTACCCCAGTCGGCACATTTACCCCCTTTCATCTTCTATCTCCGAATGAGCCTGGGCCTTCTTCTGGAGTCATATGCAAGCAGATGGGGCGATACATTGGCTGGCCGACGATCACGCGGACTTCTCGAGGTGAATGCCTCGTGGTCTTCTCTGGGGACCGCGATGCACATGTATGCCCCTGGGGGAAAACGCAGATGGTTCGCTCTGGCGATAATGGCCAGACATGGTCGGATCCCATCACGATCAACAGCACACCCCTCGACGACCGCGACGCAGGGATCATCGAGACGGCGAAAGGCTCTCTGTTGGTCAGTTGGTTTACCTCCGTCTATTTCGAGAAATCTGGCATCATGCGAGATTCATGGCGGCAACATGCTGCAAAAATCGCTCCGGAAACGCGCAAAGAATGGCTCGGTGCTTGGGTTCGGCGCTCGGAGGACAACGGCAAAACATGGGGCACTCCCTCCCGCACCAAGGCGTGTGCGCCTCACGGCCCCATCCAGTTGAAGGATGGACGACTTCTATTCGTCGGTACAGGCGGCGGCTCCGGCCCTTCCACACGAGTAGTGATCGAGGAGTCGAATGATGACGGGATCACATGGAAACAAATCGCCGAGATCCCTTCTAGTCCTTCGTTTTATGCGTCTGAGCCTCACGTTGTGGAGTGTGCTAGCGGCAAGCTGGTCGCGATGTTTCGCAATGAATTTCCCGACATGTCCCAGCGATTCCTCGGACAGTCGGAGAGCGAGGATGGCGGTCGAACTTGGAGCGCGATCCATCGCACGGAATTGTGGGGATTCCCGCCGCACCTCACTCGTCTCAGCGATGGGAGATTGCTGCTTGTCTATGGATACCGCCGCGAACCTTTTGGCCAGCGAGCCTGCCTTTCCAGTGACGAGGGCCGAACCTGGGATCTCAAGAACGAAATCGTGCTCGTGGACAATGCCCCCGATGGAGACCTCGGCTATCCTGCCTCTGTTCAACTCGCCGACGAAACGATTCTGACCGTTTATTATCAAAAGGATCAGATCTCGGAGAAAACCTGTCTCATGGCCACGCACTGGCGTCTGCCCGCACCGTCACCCGAACAGATGGCGCGATCAAAGGAGTGACAAACGCAAAAAAGCCATTCATCTTGCGGTCATGAAGAATTGGATCGGAAAAGCGCTGATTGTGGTAGGGGATGCCACGGAAACAGTGGATACTCTCTACCCGCTTTATCGGCTGCAGGAGGCCAATATTCAGCCGGTAGTCATCGCTCCTGAGAAACGACTGTATCAGATGGTGCTTCACGAGGTGCGCCCCGGCTGGACGATCACGCGAGAGTGGGAAGGTTACCAGATTCAGGCGGATATGGCCTTCTCTGAGGTGAATCCAGAGGACTATCTCGGCATTCTGTTCTCCGGGGGACGGGCACCGGAATACATTCGAGAGGACGAGGATCTCATCCGTCTGACACAGTGGTTTTTTGATCACAACAAGCCCTGTGCGAGCGTGTGTCACGGCGTGGAAATCCCCGCCCGGGCGGATCGCGTGCGAGGTCGCCGGATGGCGACAGTGGCCAAGTGTAAGTTCGATCTGGAGGTCTGCGGAGGAATTTACGTCAACGAACCCTGCGTGATCGATGGCAATTTGGTCTCTGGCCGCACATTCCACGACAATGGTTACTACGTCGGCCCCTGGATCGCGATGTTAGAACAGGAAGCGAAGCTGCGTGCCTGATTTGAATCTTAACTTCTCATCCATTCATGAATCGACGCCATTTATTCACCGTCCTCGGAGGCTCGCTCTGTGCTTCATCTATCGTTCAGATTGCTCGTGCTCAGGATTTTTCTCTACGTTACGTTCTGGCTTCCGCCCTCTATGGTGATCTATCGCTCGATACGGTGCTGGCCGAGGTCGCGAAGTCTGGTGCCGAATCCATCGATATCTGGCGCAAAGTACATGCGACTCAGCGCGAGCAGATCACGGAGATGGGAGATGAGGCCTTCCAGACGCTGCTGAAAAAGCACGGAGTGAAGATGTCAGTTTCCACCTGCTACCCTTTAGGGGCCTTTGGTCAGGACGATGAATTGCGCTGGGTCAAAAAGAACGGGGGATCCATGACGGTGGCAGGAGCGGGAAAAGTGGGTTCCCCTGACGCCACAGGAGCGGAGGCGAAGAGCCAGGTAAAGGCCTTTTTCGAGAAGGTAAAACCACATGTCGCCCTTGCGGAAGAACTCGGGCTGACGATGGCCATCGAGAATCATAAAAACTCGCTTCTTTCCTCGCCTGATTCGATTCGCTACTTCGTGGATTTGAATCCTTCCCGTGCGATGGGGATCGCCTTTGCTCCTCATCATCTCTACGATGTGGTCGATGAGATCCCCTCTTTGATCCGACACTGTGGAAAGGAGAATCTTCCGCTGTTCTACTTTCAGGAGTTCCATGAGTCAGCGAAGAAAAAAATGGAGAAATCAGAGGAATTGAAACAACTGCCGGGAAAGGGGACTCTCGATTACGTGCCCATCGTAGCGGCGCTGAAGGAAGTGGGCTTTACAGGACTCGGTGAAATTTTTATGCACCCAACGCCGCGTGGGTTTCCCGTGCTGCCGACTGCTGGAGAAATCACAAATGTCGTTAATGAATCCCGTCACTATCTAGATGGCTGCCTGAAAACGAGATGAAGGGTCAAGCGAGATCATTGGGCCATTCTCTGAAAGGTCTGGAAAGAGGGAAATGGATGGGACTGTATGGGTGGGGGATCTGCCTGCTCGTCGCCTTTTCCTGGATCGGGGAGGGAATCCAAGCCCGCCCACTCGTGGTGGGATTCGATCGCTTTCATGCGGAAAAACCCGACGAGGAAGGCGGAGCCATACTGTATTCCGAGCTCGGCTGTGCCAACTGTCACGGTGATTCGCCCGTAGCGATTCCTCGCCGTGGAGCCAGCGTTCTCGATATTTCTCGTCGCCTCAGTCTCGACTGGGTCGAGGCCTTTCTGGAGGACTCCTCTTCCGGACACGAAGGTTCGACCATGCCGGAAATGCTGCGAGGAGTGGAAAAAGCGGAGCGTGATGCCTTGATCGCCTATCTAGGAAGCCGCACGACGAAGGTTTCTCTAGCTCCTTCGCCTCACTCCAATGCTGAACGCGGGAGCGCCCTATTCCACGAGAAAGGATGCGTCGCCTGTCATGCACCGACGTCGGATTACGAGGGAGAACAGTCGCTGGATGACATCGGCATTTCTCCCTTCGCCGTGCCACTGCCTGATCTAAAGAAAAAAACAAGCTTTGCAGCGCTTCAGCAATTTCTTCAGGCGACTTCGCACTATCGAAAGGATGGTCGAATGCCGGAATTCGCTCTCACCAAGCAAGACGCAAACGATATCGCTGCTCACCTGCTCGACTATCAGGATTCTGATCCTCGGGTTGCTCCGAATATCACTCCCTGGCCGAAAGGGGATGCGAAGCTCATCGAGAAAGGGCGCGAGGTATTTACCACTAGGAACTGCGCGGCTTGCCACAGCATCGAAGGGATCAAGCCAGCTCCGATCATCAAACTGTCGGGTGCTCCTCAGGGAGAAGGCCACTGCCTCTCCGCCAATCCTCGGCCTGAACTGCCACGTTATGACCTGGACGATGCTCAGCGGAAGGCCTTAACAATCTATCTGTCTGCGCAGAAACGTCCGAACGACGCCAGCGGACACCTGACCCTAGCCGCGCTGAACTGTCTGGCCTGTCACGAGAAAGGTGAAGTGGGTGGCCCCACAGATCATACGAGCCCCTTTTTCACTGGGGCGGAGGAACTGGGCGACTCTGGACGCTTGCCTCCACCGCTGGATCAAGTCGGGTGGAAGCTGCAACGCCAATGGTCAGAGGATCTTCTGAATGGGAAGGAAGGAACTCGCCTTCGTACCTATATCGAGGTGCAAATGCCCAGCTATCCCGTTTACGCGAAGGAACTGGCGGATTGGCTCTCGACGCTCGACGCCCATCCGAAGGCTCAGGGACTGGTCGCAGATCAAAAGGATGATCTGGAGCCCGGTCGCATACTCCTAGGGACGAATGGAGGCATGGACTGCATTACTTGCCACAGTTGGAAGGGGCACGACTCCATCGGGATGCCCGCGCTCGATCTGACCTCCACCGCGCAGCGACTTCAGCCTTCGTGGTATCGGGCCTACCTGATCAATCCTTATGCCTATCGAGCCACTACGCTCATGCCCGCCTTCTGGCCGGGTGGTGTCTCCAGCCTGAGCAATATTCTCGACGGGAATACGGATCGCCAAATTACCGCTCTCTGGCACTTTCTTCAGGAGGGGACAGCAGTGCCGGAAGGACTGCCAGATCGACAATTTGGAGCGTATGAACTGATTCCCGAGGATCGCCCTCTGATCCAGCGGACTTTCTTTGAAGGAGTCGGTTCCAAGGCGATTCTCGTAGGCTTTCCCGGAGAAGTCAGTCTGGCCTACGATGGGGAAACTGCCCGGCCCGTTCTCGCCTGGAAAGGGGCCTTTTTTGATGCATATCACACATGGTTCACTCGTGCTGCGCCCTTTGAAAAACCGCTCGGAGATCAGATTGTGACTTTCCCTGCACCCGACTCGAAGGAAAAGCACAGGTATCGTGGGTATCAAGTGGATGCAGAGGGCAATCCGACCTTCCTGTTCACGGACGGAAATCGTGAAATCGCCGATCATTTCTCCTCGGAGGAGGGTAAGCTAGTGCGAACTTTGACTTGGAAGGACGGTCCGCCTCCTATCATCACCCACCCCGCAGGGGTGAAGGTGGAGGAAAGTCCTTCCAACAAGAAGCTGACCTTTACCTACTCTTGGAAAGATGCAGAAAAGTCTGAAAACTGAGAATCACATGCACTCCATGGAGAAAATGCTCACAAGTTCCCCTACTGCCGTGAGGTCAGGAGTTTGGGTGATCCGATCATGCTTCATCGGACTGACGATTTTCTGCTGGGGTATTCCCCTTGGTCAAGCTGAAGAGTCCGGCTATGAGAGTGTGGATTTAGTCGTGGCGAGCACGACTGAAGACTCGCGCTCTACGACCTGGACGCCAGGTGACGATACCGTGCTGGAAGTCAGCGGTCTGGAATGGATGGGAGAGGATCGACTAGCGGTCGCTACACGAAAAGGCGATGTCTGGATCCTTAGCGGAGTGCTCGGTGACGATCCGGATTCGATTACCTTTACTCTGTTTGCTTCCGGCCTTCACGAACCCTTGGGTCTGCTCCGCGATGGGAAGGATCTGCTGGTCGCCCAGCGTGGAGAGGTGACGCGCCTGCATGACTCCGACGGCGACGGTGTCGCGGACGAATACCTCACAGAATGCGATGGCTGGGGGGTGACTGGAAATTATCATGAATACGCCTATGGCCCGGCGCAGGATGGGAAGGGGGATCGCTGGATCACTCTGAATCTCGGACTCGGCCCTCTGTCTACCAACGGCAAAGGCTGGCGCGGCTGGGGTGGGACGATTGGGAAAGACGGACGCTTTCAGCCGCAGGCCTGTGGGATGCGCTCACCTTCTGGACTGAGTCCGAACAGTGAAGGCGATATGTTTTACACCGAGCAGCAGGGGAATTGGGTACCCGCGACTCCTATCTATCGCCTACGGTCCGGCGTTTTCTACGGTAATCAGGAATCGGTGCCATCTCTGGACCTGCCCGGTGCCCCCTTCACACTAGACCCTGTTCCATCGCCGAACCAACCCTATCCAAAGGCACTTGCGCAGAATTCTCGCTTTGTTCCCCCCGCCGTCTGGCTGCCGTATAACAAGATGGGACGGAGTGCCACCGATCTGAAGGTCGTCCCCAAAGACGGAAAATTTGGCCCCTTCGAAAGCCAGTTTATCGTAGGTGAATTCACGAACTCTGCTCTCAGTCGCGTTTTTCTAGAAAAAGTGGGAGGAGAATATCAGGGGGCTTGTTTCCCCTTCATGTCCGGCTTTCCCTCCGCTGTCGTTAGACTCTGTTTCGCTCCGGACGGATCGCTCTTCGTGGGCATGACCAATCGTGGATGGTCCTCGTTGGGGAATCGAGCCTACGGGCTCTCTCGGGTGCGCTTCTCTGGCGAAGCTCCCTTTGCCATCCGTGAAATGCGGGCGAAGAAGGATGGTTTTGATCTGATCTTTACGGAGCCAGTGGACCGAGCTTCGCTCAAAGACGCCTTTGCGATGAGCAGCTTCACGTTCAACTACTCCTCTGCCTATGGCAGTGACGAAATCGAAACCGAGCAGCACAAAATCGTAGATGTAAAATCTTCAGAAGATGGACTGAGCGTGCAGTTGGTGGTGGAGGGGCTGCGTCCGCTCTACGTTCATGAACTGAGAACCAAAGGCTTGAGATCCAAATCGGGACGGACTCTTGATCATCCGAATGCATGGTACACGCTGAATCGTCTGCCGTGAGAGGGAGATTCAGCACACGCATTCAAGCAGCGAGCGCAATCAAAGGCGAAGAAAAAAATACGTCATTCAGAGTCGGAAGCCGTAGCTGTCCAGAATTGGGCTTCGGACGACGGATGCGCTTTCTTCGTCCTCATGAAGATAGGCATCATACTCGCTGCCGCCCCTGTATCTCTTTTGATGAGCAGGAGAGGGATAATGCGGGCCAACTGCCCCGCATCCCAGAAGAAGCCTTCCGCCTTCGCCCGCTCGATCAGCCGGGTTCCTTCGACGGCGATCATTCGGAAGTCAGATTGTTCGGAGTTAGCTGTAATTCTGGACATCCATTGTTTAAGCCGTGCCAAAGATCGCTCATGCTGCCAGTAATATAACTCATCCCACTCGGCAGATAGGCCCTCCCAATCCCCGAACTTAAAGAAAGGCGTGTGCACCATACATAGCGGCGCATGGCCTGCTCCTAATCGTTCCATCCTCCGCTGCTTTTGTCTGAGTTAGACCGAATTGTCTTGGGGATCAGCCTTTCCAGATCAGAGAGCGGGTTTCAAGCAGTGAGATCGATGTAGGTTTGCAAAATTGAATCGAATGAGAGAGAAATTCTGGTTGCAGTCACTTTCGATCCGTCCCTAGCTTTCCCGAATGGGAGAAAAGGTATTGGAAATGCGAGGAATCTCGGTTCAGCGCGGGCGTCACACGATATTAGGTGGGATCGACTTCGCTGTTGAGCGGGGAGAAAATTGGGTGATTTTGGGCGGCAATGGCTCCGGGAAGACCTCGCTCCTGAATGTTCTAATGGGTTATCTAGTCCCCACGACGGGTGAGGTGAAAATGCCAGGGCGTGAAGAGGCGGCAAAGTCTCCCTGGCTGAACTGGGACGACTGGCGCAAGCGTATCGGCTATGTGAGCAGCTCGCTCGCTCAGCGCATCGAACCGGATGAGTTGGCGTCGGAAATTGTTCTCTCCGGTCGTTTCGCGATGATCAATTACTGGAAGCAGGATGAAGAAGCGGACCGATCTCTCGCTCACGAGGTAGATGCAGCCTTGGAAAAGGTCGGCTGCCTAGAGAAGCGCGACCATCCTTGGTGCGTTCTCTCGCATGGTGAGCGTCAAAGAGTTCTGATCGCTCGCGCTTTAATGGTTCAGGAGCTAGAACTGCTGATTTTGGACGAACCATGCACAGGGCTAGACCCGGTCGCCCGTGAGAATTTTTTAGGCTTCATGGAGGGATTGATTCAGCAGCAGGCGTTTCATTCTCTGCTGCTGGTTACACACCATGTAGAGGAGATCCTGCCCTCGATCACACATGCTCTGATTTTAAAACAGGGTCGAGTCATCGCTCAGGGGGCGAAGGTGGAGACGCTGACTTCTGGGAATCTCTCGGATGCTTTCAGCGGACCAGTTGATCTCAAATTCAGTCACCAGCGCTATCACCTGAGTTATGGCGAAGGCTTCGCGCCGGAAGACGGAAAGATCGTGTAAAGGATCTCTCCGAAAACTTTCTCCTGTGTGTCTGGCGTTCCGTGCTACACTCGGAGCATCATGTTACAGGCAGGTATCGTAGGACTCCCGAACGTCGGCAAATCCACACTTTTCAACGCAGTCACCCGCACTCGCAAGGCGGAGGCGGCGAACTATCCTTTTTGCACCATCGATCCGAATGTGGGAGTCGTCGTGGTTCCAGACGAGCGACTGGAGGTACTCTCGAAGCTGAGCGGCTCTTCCAAAATCATTCCGGCGGCGATTGAGTTCGTCGATATCGCCGGTCTGGTCGAGGGGGCTTCGACTGGTGCAGGCTTGGGGAATAAATTCCTCGCCAATATCCGCGAGGTCGATGCCATCGTGCAGGTGGTGCGTTGCTTCGAGGATGGCAATATTATTCACGAACTCGGATCAGTGGATCCCATCCGCGATATTGAAATCATCAATGCCGAGCTGATCCTCTCCGACATGGCAGTGCTGGAGAAGCGTCGAGCTTCACGAGAAAAGAAGGCGAAGACAGGAGATGCCGAGGCGAAAAAGGAAGTCGCTCTGATCGACAAACTAATGCCCCACCTCGATAGCGGTCAGCCCGCCCTGACCCTGACCCTTTCCGATGAGGAGAAAAAGACTTTGCGCGAATTTTTCCTACTGACCTCAAAGCGTACGATCTTCGCCTGCAATGTAGCGGAGAATGAGTTGGGTCGGGCCGTATCCGATCCTGACAGCCATTCCATGGTAAAAAAAGTCCGCGACTATGCGGCTTCTACCTTCGGAGCCGAAGCCGTGGTCATTTCTGCTCGCATTGAGGAGGAGATGATCGACTTGGCCCCGGAAGAGGCTGCTGAATTCTTAGCAGATCTCGGGACGAAGGATTCCGGCGTTTCCACTCTGATTCGCGCTGTCTATCACCTACTCGGACTCAGTACTTATCTGACTACGGGAGAAAAGGAAACTCGGGCCTGGACCATTACACAGGGCACGAAGGCCCCCGGAGCTGCTGGGGTAATTCACGGAGACTTCGAGCGCGGGTTCATCGCAGCCGAAGTCGTTCATTACGATGATCTTGTCGCTCTGGGGTCTCATGCGAAGGCTCGCGAGGCCGGAAAGTTGCGGATTGAGGGCAAGGAATACGTCATGAAGGATGGCGATGTCGTCGAATTTCGCTTCAACGTCTGAGGTGCATAGAAAATTCCTGCAGAAGTATTGCTGCATTCTCTGATGACGGGATTTTGGAAAATTCTATAAACAGAAGCGCGTTGACGCATCGCTCTACGGTGGGAACATATTCCTGAATAAAGGATTTACCGATTACCCACATGGTTCGCCTGCTGCTTCACCTCTGCCTGTCGGCTGTCATCATCGCGATTTCTGCCTTAGCTTATTTTCTCATCAGTTCAGTGCATCTCCCTCTGCTGAGCCGAGGTGATCGCTACAATCTGTTCGATCTGTTGCAGCGAAAGCCTCTATCAATTGCGACGGCCACTCAGCGGCCTGTTTTGTCACAGGGGGGCGGCAAACCAACGCTGCGCGCCGAACCGGTCAATCTAAACAATGTCGAGATTCTCTCCCAGTTGAATCGGGCAATCTCGGATCTGACGGATGCTGTGGTGCCTGCTGTGGTGAGCATTGACACCACGACCAATGTCAATGTTTCCCGCGTGGTGCCGACCGATCCCTTCGGGATGTTCGGATATCGGAAAAACGAGAGTTATGCCGCAGCGGGACTCGGATCGGGTGTGATCGTCACCGAGCAGGGTCACATCATCACGAATCATCATGTGGTCGCCGGGGTGGACGCGATCCGTGTGACTCTGCACGACGGGAGTCAATACGATGCCGAGTGGATCGGCAGCGAGCCGAATGTGGACATCGCGGTGCTGCAGATTAAGGTGCCAAAGGGAGGGGCTTTGCCTCCTCTTCACCCGCTGTCATTCGGTGACTCCGATGCAGTGCGCGTGGGTGAGATGGTGCTGGCGGTGGGCAATCCCTTCGGGCTGAGCGAGACCGTCACCCAGGGGATCATTAGCGCCAAGCAGCGAGAGCTGAACGACAGCGCCAACGAGTATTTTCAGGTCGATGCTGTGATTAATCCCGGCAACTCTGGAGGGCCTCTCGTGAATGTGCGTGGCGAGATCATCGGAGTGAATGTGGCGATTTTCACCGGGCAGGAAGATGTGCGCGTCTGGCAGGGGATCGGCCTTGCGATTCCCTCGAAGGATGCGAAGGAAGTCTTCGAAGCCATCGTCCACGGGAAGCCGCTGATTCGGGGCTACATCGGATTAGAGGTGGATAATCTCTCGCCGAATTACGCCGTCGCTATCGGACATAGTAGCACAGCGGGAGCGGTGATCACCAATGTTGCCAAGGGTTCACCGGCGGAGGAGGCAGGACTGAAACCCGGCGACGTCGTTTTGCAATTCGACGGGAAACCGATTCGTAATGCGAATGAGGCTCTGTCTCGCATCATGGCGAAGAAGGCGGGTGAGCCTGCGAGGCTGACAGTACTGCGCAAAGGTCAGACCACAGACTTCACGGTGAATGTTATCGCTCGTTCCGAGACCAATACGCTGAAGCTGAAATCCGACATCGCTTCGAGTGGGCAGAACATCGCCGATGCTCTCGGAATCACCGTGGCGAATCTTTCCGACGCTCAACGACAGACACTGCGTCTGCCTGACGGTATCCCTGCGATCATAATCAGCGATGTGAAAACTGATTCTCAGGCGGCGATTCGCTTTCGCAAAGGCGACCTGATTCATCGGATCAACCAGTCTCCCGTCAATGATGTGACGGGCTTTTACGATCTTCTCGGCTCCTTGCCCCAGGATAAGACCTCGGTAATGATTCTCAGTCGTGACGGGCGCCCAATTCGAGCTTTTCTCAATCCCTGATCCTTTCTTCGATCTCACTCCTTTCGGTGATATGGCCTGGACATGAACTGGCTCGATCTCGCTCAGTATAAAGCGCGGATGGATGAGCACGCAGCCGCCGTCGCAGTGACTCCGGGAATCTGTCCATTCTGCTCTGACCCGCAATGGCAGCTCGCTGCACTCGAGCATCTGAGCGACTTTACTCCGTCTCGATTTCTGATTGCCGAGCGTGATGGGGTTTGGCTCGTTCTTACGGAGTTGAGTCAAGGGAAGCTCCAGTCTTTCGAGTCAACTTGGTACTTTGCCTCTCCCATCGCCGGTCCGCCGGACAGTGCTGTGGCGCTGAGTTTTGATGCCATGCAGTCGTGGAGGCGAGAAAAGGGAGAACCAATTGCTATTTGCATTAGCGGACTCGTGGCGGGAGGCGAAATCGATACCGCTTTGCGTAATCTGATTCCCGATGATATCGCGGCCTATGAAGTGGATACGACTGGTGTCATGATCATAGATCTGACGGATGGACCGGAGGCATGGCTCAGTCGAAGATCGAAGAAATTTCGTCGCACAATGCACGCTGCTCGGGAAGAAATCCTAGGGCTGGAGATTGTCGATGCCTCTCACGAAGAACCCGATCAGCTCTGGCATCGTATTCTTGAGATTCAGCAGGCCAGCTACAAGTGGCGGGAAGGAATGGATATTTTTCAGTTCTCGGAATACGCGGAGTTCTATCGCGATCTCCTCTATCGCTTACATAGCAGCGGAGCCCTGCGCCTGCTCTTCGCCCAACGGGACGGAGTCGATCTAGCCCATATCTTCGGCGGAGTCCTAGGTGTCACGTACCGAGGCCTCCAGATGAGCTACCGCGAGGAAGCTCGTGATCTCGCATTGGGGAATCGTCTCCAGTGGGAGAATATCCTTGCCCGAGCGGACGAAGGGGTCACTCGCTACGACCTCGGAATGCCTGCTCCCTACAAATATCGCTGGGCAGATCGTGAGGAATTACATCGAGCGGTCGTTTTGCGTTGCGAGTGAGTGTATTATACGCTGATTCATCTCTCTCATTCTACCCTGTCTCATGAAGCATCGAACCCTGTCACAAACGTCCATTTTCCTTCGCCTCGGGGGGATTGCTCTCTTATTGTCGCTTTGTCTCCCTGTGGTTCGAGCGGACAAGGAGCAGATGGATCAACTTGTTCCTGATGTGCCCTATGTGCGGAAAGCGGATCGGACCTACATTTTCTCTCGTGCCCAGTGGAAGTATGGACTCCAGCGCAGCGATTACCTGAACAAATGGATCGATCAGCCTCTCTTCGTCGATCCCGAACTGGAGGATAACAGAGGACACTCCCTTACACTACCGAGTTTTCAGAGCATCCAGAGGACGGTGATCCGCTATGGTCTCGACGGAATGGGATTTTTCCCCCAGACGAGTCAACGCACCGATGTGTATGAGCGGGTCAAGGAGAGCGGCATACCCGGCTTCCACATCGTGACAGAATTCGTCTCAGAGGGCACAAAAATCAGCTATTCTGATACGCTGCGATTGGCGCTGGAGAATCCGTATTCTCAGCGAATCAACGGCAAGGTGATCATTCTCTCCTACGGGGCTGAATCTAATCCGCCGCAGTGGTGGGCGGATGAACTCAAGTCTCTCCGTAGCGAGCACGGAGATACCTTTATTTTCCTGCCCTCTCTCGGACGTTTCCTGGGACGAAATGCGACGGAGTGGGTGGAAAAATATCACGGCAATGCCGTTACCGCAGACGAGATCAAGCTGATCAAGGAAGAGCTTCGCCACTGGCTCCGAGCGACCGATGGGCTTTATGTTTCCTCGATCACCTCCTTTCGCTTTTCGGATCGAAAGTTCGATGAGGACTTCTATCGGCATTTCGTGATTCGCCTGTTCAAAAGCGTCCTAGCTGAGCCAGAGTTTGCCGACAAGTATTTCGGGCTTTCTGCGATGCTAGGGCATGAGAACTGCACTCGTCTGGGGTCCACCTTCAGTTGCGACGCTACCAAAACCCTGCGACGATCCCTGCAGACCGCTCTGAATGCCCATCCCGACGTGATCGATATGTCCGAATGGGATGAGCAAAATGAGAACACCAGCGTGCGTCCCACCGTCTATAATGGAACATCGACCGAGCGCATCCTTAGGTATTTCACCAGTCAACAAAAAGGCGAAAGGCTGACTCCCGTTCCTAGTGACAATCTCGATCTCCCCAATCTTATTGTCAGCTACAGGAAGCTACTCGTTCTCGGCGAATCCTTAGACATCGAGCTCCTGGATATCCCGGATTCCGATTCTTCCCTTAGCTATACGGTCGCATTGACGCTGACAGATCCGTCCGGTAAGAGCGTGTACACATCACCCGTGCAGAAGTTCTCAGGTGATACGATGCGAGATCAGACGCTCACCATCCCGAGCGAATCACTGGCCGCTTGCTCCCTCGTGCGCCCACGACTGGAAATCGAGTTTCGTGGACAGAAAATAACGGTCGAGAATGGACTCCACTATATCGAACTTCGCCCGAGCTGGAACTGGGATTACAAATGGGTAAAGCAGCCCCTGCGTGATCTTCTGAAGCCTTCAAAAGCGGAGTTCTCAGTCGGGCCGATATCATCCGATGGTTCCTGCAAGGTGGATGTTGACTTTGAAGTCGATGAACCGCTCGCCTACGTCCAGATTCTCGATAACGACAACATCGTCCACATCGCTCCGCCCGATGGTGACCATGTGAGTGATGTCTGGCGCGAGACCGAGGATCAGTACGTGATCAGCATCGCCTGGCAGTCCCTGCATTCCTATTCCAAAGCATTGATGCTGAATGGCCACATTACTTTAAAAAACGCTGATGCTCATTGGCTTTTACCGACCCGTCACGGACTTGTCTTCGAAGGAGACTCCGTGCTCGATGGGATTCCCGTCTCTCGTCAGCCCAGTGTGACCTTTAAGAAAATTCGTTCCAGCAACTGGATCGGACGAATCTTTCTCGCGATCTCTCGCGCCCAAATCGCGAACGCAGAACTCGAAATCGATCTCGGCGATCTATATCGAGGCACGGTCCCGCTGCAACGACTCATCGACCAATCCATCTTCGGCATTCCCGGCCCCGAGGGCTTCAATCTGGTGATTAGTCGTTATCTGCGTCAAGACAACATGCCGAAGCATCTAAAAACGCGGCAGGCGCAGTATTCTACGCTGATCCGCCCCGACTTGCCGAACTCTGTCGTCCATCTCCAAGCGATCTCCCGCTCCGGCCGCATCTACCGATCTGCTCCTATCGTGCTCGGGAAGCCTTCTGAAGCAGAATCCCCGATCAAGGTCTATTCCGATGCCGAGAAGCAGGCGGTAACCGTGAAGGTGGATTCCGCACGTATTCCTGAGATTCAATATGATTTCAATCCCGATCGAGGCTCTGTCCTGACGACGAAGTCCGGGCGACCCTTTTGGGGGATTTTTGGCGGCTACTTTACTCAAGCCACCGAGCGTGGGGGAGGGGAGTCCAACGATGGCAGCCCTTTTCTGAACAAGAATCACTATCCGGCAGGAGTAAGCAAAGGTGCTCCTGATTGGGTGAAGACCGAAGATGGCGCAGACGCTCTGCAATTCGATGGACAGGGCACCTATGTCACCCTGCCGCAGGGAGTGATCCCCCGCCGTGGAAGCTGGACGATAGAACTGGATGTAAAGCCCGAATCCGTTACTGAGAGACAATTTCTGATCGGAAATCGGAATTTCTACATGGGATCGCTGATTTTCCTAATCGAGAAAGGCACGATCCGTGCTGAGTTCACTGGTCAGTATTCCGGATCGAAGAGGGTGGACTCCCAAGTCGCCATTCCCGCCGGTCAATGGTCGCATGTCAGACTACGTTATGATCAGAAAGACTTGTTCGTATCTGTCAATGGAGAGGCTGGAAAGCCCATTCCAATCGCTGGACCGGGGATATATGATACTCTCAGCGTCCTTGGAGGGTTCCAAGATGCTTGGTTTAAAGGGCAGATCAAGAGTCTACGTATTCGGCACAGTGCGGAGTGATCCTGATTCTAAAGGACAGGCTGGTTTAAATTTAGAATGCAGATTGTTGAAGTGCTGGGCGAGTGAAGGAAGAGTAGCGCAGACAATCCTGTCTGCGGAAGCCATTCCTAGGACCGCCTACGTCTTCGTCGGCAGCTTTTAATGTAACCGGCATCCGCCGTGAAGATATTTCGGATTTTAAGAGGCAGGCTATTTTAAATCGGGTTGCGCACTCGTATTGTCTGTGCTTGGCGAATGAGGGGATAAAGAGGCTCGATTGGATCTGGTGCGACGTAGGCGTAGCTGATTTTTCGTGTGCGGACACTGGATCGGATCGATTCAGAGAGCCGTCCTCCGTAAAAACACCTGCCTTACCTCTTTCCTCGGCCATGCCGTGGAAACATAAAAAGCAATAGAACATTCAGCCTCGCTCCCTCGGGCTTGTTCAACAAGGGGCGCAGTCAAAGCCTCTGCTTCGCTACGGCTTTGCTACACCCTTTAATGTTCGGGTTTGTACTAGCGAGCGATCTTCTTCTTTGTTCCATTGTGGCAGTCGCGGCAAAGTGCCTGAAGGGTGCCTGAGGCGTGGATGGAGTCAAAGGCGGTCGTGATGGCGTGACCTTCTGGCAGGCTAAAATCCTCCTTCAGAAACCAATCCCAAGACCCAAGGCAGTCCGTAATGTGGTCATCAGTTACAGTCGCCCGGACGTGAAGTGCTATTTCATGAAACGACGGGCTCTCATGATGAACCTCCACACTAGAAGCTATCCCGCACCTCTCGCAAACTGGGTGTGCGTCTTTATACGAATGCTTCACAGGCTCACACCTGTCTCTCATAGCACGAACGATGCGGTCCCAATTAGTCAAAGGCGGCTTCAAGCACTTCGTCCAGGATACTCGATGCCAGCCAAGCTCCCGATCAGGAATACTGAAACTAAAATCGCCTTCCAGAGCATAAGTTCTGTAGGCAGGTATCTTGCGGAAGCGAGACGGCCTTATCGCTCGGGGAGCACAGAAATAGTGACGCTCAGCAATCAAATCCCCCAGAAGTTCTAACTTGAAAGGCGTCTTGAGGGGCTGGGCGTTGAGCATCTGTTGAAACGCCTTAGTAGCTGCTGTTGCTGTTGGAAAGTCTCTCCAAAACATAGGGCGTTTTGTGGTTGAGCGAACGTTAAGGATTTGGCGCCGAGCTTATCCCGATTGCCTGTGTCCGCTTGTTGAACTAAGTCGCTATGCGGCAAATGTTTATCTATCAATCTGTACGAAGTTGTAGTGAGATGGCCTCAAAACTCGAGCCAGATACATGGCTAACTTAAGCTATGATATCGTGATCAGCTAAAGGAGTAAAGGATTACAGTGAGCTTGTCAAGGTTGTTTCTGATCAGATGTAACTACTCAGGTCTCCCCGCACGGGCGAGTTGTTGGCCGAGAGTTTGAGGATCTTCAACCATCAGCGTGATCCTCGTGATCATGTCTCCGGACTGCTTGCGCACCGTCGAGATCACGCTTTGGATTGAACTGAAGGCTTGCCCATACTCGTAATTGCGAAACTGTCCGCTGATCTTCTCCTTTACCTTCATCATCCGAAGGTCCCTCTCCGCCTGGTTATTGTCGTAGGGCGTGATCAGATCCTCGAAATATCTCATGATTTCTCCTCCATAACGATCCAGACGGTCTAGCAAGTTGAGCACTTTGCCCCGTTTGCCTCGTCCTCGTTTACCCTCTGCTGGACTCGGAGGGGGCGGATTCATCGCATATCCTTCCAACACGATGTCGGCGAACTTTATCCAGATCCTCTGGATGGTTTCTTCATCGATGATGACCGGGCTTTCCGGAGGGCGACTTCGCTCTTTCTCGGCCAGTTCTTTGGCTTCGAGAAGAACTTCGATCATTTGA
>CAUJIH010000023.1 GCA_963205275.1 Verrucomicrobiota bacterium
CTAAACGTGCAAATTTCTCATCGTAACGCTCTTTGAGTCAAAAATTTAGCCCTCGGATCCCCAGCTTCTCAGAATGGAGTTTCAGCGTTTTAAACAGGTGCGTAGGCCCCAAAATCTCACGGAAGTTTGGACACCGTTGTCAATCTTGGGAATAAGCTTGCTCATGTGGGTAGTTGATGCTCCGTAACTCGATCCTCGCCCGAGTTGTTCTGATTCTTCCATTCAGTCTCAAGAGCAACACGACTTTTGTAGCAATCTACCTGATGAATTGAGGGAATGCACTGACTGGCATCGTTATGGAATAGGGATCGTCAGAAGATTATGACGAGGAAATTCGCTTTCTCAACGAAGAAAGCACTCATCCTCGCCAGCCTCCGTTGATCTCGATGGTCTGTCCTGTTACATAGGAGGCGAGCGGTGAGCAGAGGAAAAGGATCACGGTGGCGACTTCTTCAACGGTGCCAAAGCGCCCCAGCGGGACATTTTTGAGCATCTCTTCGCGCACGGATTCGGGAATGGTTGCGGCCATGGATGTGTCGATGACTCCGGGCGCGACGCCATTGACCCGGATGCCGCGACGAGCCGCTTCCCGGCTGAGGACGCGCATCATAGCGAGCACTCCGGCCTTGGCTGCGGCGTAGTTGGCCTGACCATAGAAGCCCTGGATGGCTGCGATGCTGCCGAAACTGACGATGGCACCGCCGTCGCGCATGATTTCCAGTCCGCTCTGGCAGCAGTGAAAGACGCCACTCAGGTTCACAGCGAGGACGGAATCCCATTCTTCATGACTCATTTTCGCAATCGTCCGGTCGCGGATGATGGCGGCGTTGTTGATGAGAAAATCGATGCCGCCACGCCACTCGCGGGCTTGCTCCATCATCGTCTTTACCTGTTCCGCTTTCGACACATCGGCGGCGATGGCTCGGGCGCTGTCAGGACGCGAGGCGTTGAGCACAGCGACCAGAGCGTCTGCGTCCGCCTGGGTGGCGGGAGAGCTATAGTGATTCACGACAACATCGGCTCCGGCTCGATGAAAGGTGCGGGCGATGGCGGATCCGATGCCTTGAGAGGCACCAGTGACGAGAACGGTCTTACCGTTGAGATCGATGGGAATCATGGAAAGGCAAAATAGTCAGAGAATTCGTTGATGCCAGCTTATTTGGAATAATCCGCTCCCGTCAGACTGTTCAGAACGGAGTCCTGCCACGAGTGCATTTTCTGATCCAACGACTTCACCAGATCCGGATTCTTCGCCGCCAAATCGGTGGTTTCTCCGGGATCGGCTTCGAGATTGTAGAGTTCGCGAATTTCCTTACCGACTTTTTTGTCACGAAGAATGATCAGCTTGTAATCGCCGTCGATTACGGCTCGGGTGCCGGTGTAGTCTACTTTCGTAATCGGTAGTGGGAGACGAAAGTTCTTGAAATTGCGCGTGGCCAGCCCGTCGGGAGTCAGTTTCAGCAGAGGAGTCGTCCCCTTTTGCAGCTCTGGATCGATGTAGGGTTCTGGATTTTGCTTCACAAGGGCAGGGAGATTAAAGCTCCAGAAAAACAGGGGAGAGGGGCGTTGCGAGACTTGCTTTGACAAGAGCGGGACGAGATCGATCCCGTCGAGTAGGCGATTCGGGACGGGCACGTCCATGATATCGGCGAGCGTCGGCAGGATGTCGCTGGTGCTGGCACGTAGCGTGACCGTAGTCGGTTCAGGAACGCGGGCAGGCCATTCGAAGACACCGGGTACGCGCACTCCGCCCTCATAGTGATCAGCTTTTTTTCCACGGTGCGGCGACTTGAGAAGGCCATCGGCGGAGGTGCCATTGTCTCCACAGTAGAAGACGATGGTATTATCGCGCAGTCCGGAATCTTTCAGATGAGTTCGCAAGGTGCCGATGGCGCGATCCATGGCGGTGATCTCGGCGTAGCGCTCGCGCAGGACCTCGCCTAGGGGACGCTCGACTTGGAGACCAGTTTCAGTTGAAGTCAGGCGCACCTTCCGATCAGCGTATTTCGCCGGGAGCGCATCATATAGGGCAAGATCCTCGGGCAGACCCTGATAAGGCTCGTGCGGGGAGCCGAACCAGAGCACGACAAAGAAGGGTTTTCCCTCGGCGTGAACTTTGTCAATGTAACGGATCGTTTCGTCCGCGAGGATGGCGGAACTCTCTCCTTTAAAGACTTCTGGCGCTTCCCCATTTCGGGAGAAGGTCGGATTGAGATCGAAAAAATTGTCGTGAGCGAGACTTTCGTCGAATCCCATCGCGAGTGGACTGACGGGAGAATCCTTTCGGACGGGACCGACGTGCCATTTGCCGAAATGCCCACATTGGTATCCCGCCTGCTTCGCTAGGTGTGCGATGGTGATTTCCTCTGGACGGAAAGACATGTTGGGGATGAAAGTACCCATGCGATTCGGATGCCGCCCGGTCAGAAAGCCCGCCCGAGTCGGGGAGCAGCTCGGATGAGTCGAGTAAAAATGCTCCAGCCGCACCCCAGTCGCTGCCATCTCATCAAGGACGGGAGTCTTGAGATAAGGGTGGCCGTTGTAGCCCGTCTCCTCCCAGCCGTGATCATCGCCCATCATCAGGATGATGTTGGGTTGCGAATCGGCGGAGTGGCTGAATTCCCTCAGGAAAAGTGTCGTCGAGAGGACGACGAGAGCACAGAGGAGTGAATGCGGTTTCATCGGAAGAAGCCGAATTATTTGGCGAGTTGATTTGGACTTTTCCATTTGATTTTCGATACCCAGATCCGGTTGTTGGCACCCCGGGCGATCAGAGACGAAGGATCGGAGTATTTACGCCCCGGTGCCTGCATCCATTCGGCAGCGGTTACCCAGGTCTCGTTTTCATTGACATCGGTGACGCCGAAGTTTCCGAGTCGGGCGCCGTGCTCGGGCACCAGAATTTGCTCACTGGAGCGAATGACGCGCAGCGTTTCCGGATCGATGCGGGCGATGAAAAGCGGGGCGCGATGGCGGAAAACGTGGTCATTGTTCGCCCCGCGACGAGTATAGACCAGAAACAGAGCGTCCGAATGCGTGACCCAATGCTGTTGGGTATTGTAGTTCCCGAGATTTTCTCCGTCGTCAAAGCACCACGGGATCGGGTCGGAGAAATGCAATCCGTCGTCCCCGACGCTCACGTAGCCGCTCTGGTCATTGCGCAAAGTTAGAAAAAATCGGCCTTTCCAGCGCGTCAGTGAGGGCTCGCCCAAGCCACGATCCACTGGCACAGTCAGCTCGCTGCCGTGTTTCAGATAGTGCATCTTTTCGCCATCGAAGGAGCAGTGAACCACCGTGACAGAGGTCTGCGTGGCACTTGGCTCCTTGTAATAAATCGGCAGCAGGATAGTGCCATCGTCGAGATCGAAGCGCTGGACGCAACCCGCTCCGGCGTTCACGAATTTTGGCTCGTCCGGCATTTTCAGGGATTGCCAAGGCGACCAGTCATTCTTTTTCACATCGTAAACTGAGTATGGAGTCTCCCGAGGTCGCTCTTTCTTCACCGGGCCGTTTTCATAGATCACGGTGTGCCCCGTGCCGAGCAATGTCCCGCTAGCCCGGTGCCATCGGGGATAAAAGTCGCATACCGTGATCTCGAGACCATCCTGCCCCTTCCAGGAAAAGGGCTGGCGAGCGAAATTTGGGTGTTCCACTGGTGTACTCCAAGTGGCCCCGAGATCGTCACTGCGCATCGTGTGAATCCCAAAAAAGACATCTGATCCCCGGATATCGAGTTTTTGCAGCGTCATCACGACCAGAGGGAGATCGGATTCGTTCCCAGCCCTATGCGGTGGGATCGCTCCCGCCCGGGCATGAACCCAGCAGGTTTTGCCGTCGAAACCCTGCGTTGCCACCGTTTGCTCGATTTCATACAGAGGGTCACTTGCCTGCAACGAAATGGACGAGACAACACAAATCGGGAGAACTAAGGAAATCCAAGGCCTAATCATTATCCAGAGCATGAAAGCACGGAATTCGCTCAGTTTACCAGTCCTTTTCCTCCGCACACGCGTGATTTCCAGATGTGAAATTTTTTTCTGTTAAGTGTATTCTGCTTCTCAGTAGATTTACGCCTTTCCCCATGCGCTTTCGTCTTCTTTTTCTGAGTCTCGCTTTGTTCACTGTCGAGCGATCTGTGCTTCCGCACTCCGCCTTTGCCTGGGGAGGGGGGCACGATGATGTAATGCGTGCGATTCTGAAGCGACTTCCCGTGGACTTGCGTGCGACTTTCACTCCGCAAATCGAGGATGCGGCAGTGCTGCGATCCAGTCATTATCCCGACAGCTTCGATCCATTTCTGACGGAGGAGATCGGAGAGGTCGCGGTCGAGCGTCTGAACGCGAAGGGAATCAAAGTGCGCTATGGACTGCATTCGGAAAAAGGGATCGTGGCGTCCTTTATCGAGATCATGGAGGCGCTGAAGGAGGAAAATCCAGCTCACTTGGCACACTGGATCGCTTCCTACTCCCACAGTGTCGCCGACATGGCCGCATGCAATCACGATCCGCTGGTGCATACCGCCACCTATGGCTGGGCGGATTGGGATTTGAAGCTTCCCAAGGGTAGTGGTACGTTTTCCGAGGTCGCTGCTCTGCTCGATCTCTCGTGGTCCGCCCGCAATACGGCGGGCGGTGATCAGGTGTTCGATCAGACGGTGGATCGCTTTCTTCTCCCCGATGATGGACGCGATGCTACGGCGGCGCTGACAGAGATGATGCTCTACGGCCAAGAAGGTGCCGCGTTCTGTAACTCTCGCGGTGTACCGATTCTCAAAGGGGCGGCTGCATGGGTGGAGACGAAGGACGACGCTGGCCGCACAGAATTGTGGAAGCAAATCGGTGAACTCGGAGCCTGGGCGGTGGCCCGGACTCTCCGGGATCTAGCGGTAGCGCAACGATTCGTGAAAGCCGGAATCGCACCCGCCATCACGCCGGAGATCCAGTCCGCCTATGAAGCAGGCGTCGCAAAAATTATCTCGGAGCGCCAATTGAATGAAGAGGCCCTCTTCGAACCGGTCTATCGCCCGCTCGATCAGGCGGAGAACGGAGCCATCGGGGTCGTCTGTGAGCCAACTTGGGCGATGAATGGAGCGATGCTGGGATTCTCCAGTCGAGTGACTTCTGTCGCAATTCTGCGCAGTCTGGAGCAGCGGGGCCGATCTGTCGTCAGTCTCGATCTTCGTGATATGCTCAGCCAGGGTTTTCCGGTGGGTGATCAAATTCCTCTGGTGATCGTAGTCGCGAGTCAGTTCGCGAACTATCACACTCTCAACACGAAAGACTTCGATAGGCATCTCGCCGATTACCTGAAATCCGGGGGCCGTGTTCTCTGGGTAGGAGGGGCCGCTCGTCCTCCGGCAACGGCGCTGGCCTCATTGAGCGAATCTCTAATCAAGCGCTCCCCGACGGTGAAACTGCCGGTCGGAGACGCCGATTTCCTCAGTTCATCTCTCAAATTACTCTCTCAGAACGACCGCAGCCAGAAAGGGACAAGCTGGAGAATCGCTCATCCCGCGATGACTGCCGCCGGATGGCAACGACCGCTGTGCGCCTATGAATTCAATGTGAAACCAGATTCTCCTGTCGAGCCTCTGATGATTCTCCGCACTGGAGAGAAAGAGCGTGTCGTCGGAGCGATCCTGCGTGACGGCTCCGCTGCCTGCGTGCCAATTTATGCACTAACCCCCTATTTGCTGGAAGGGACGGATCACATCGCCTCCGCATCAGAGCCTTCGCTCGATGAAGCCTGCGAGGAGATTCTCGATTCACTCATCACCCGGCTTTCGGTCGATCGGAGGGGGCGGTGATTCGGAGTGTTTCCTCTGCGCCGGAGACAGGCGTGGATCATCGAGATCGAGTCGATAGAGAATTTGATTATAATCGTAACGCGGCGTTTGTCGGGGCTCGGGAGAAAAGGTGTGCGTGTAGGTGCCTTCGAAGAGGAGAAAAGGTGCATTTTCCGGGAGTAGCTCCGGATGCTGGAGCGGATTGTAGAAGGTGAGCTTGCGATGACTCAGGATCTTCACAGCTGTCCCCCATGGCCCGAGAGGTGAATCGGCTTCGGCATACCAGAGTTCGCCGAGCTTAGAGGGGGCACCGCCAATCTGACACAAAATCACGGTCCAACGCTTGCGATATGGACTCCAAGCGATGGAACCGCGATGGACTTTTACTTCCTTTCCCTCAGCGTCTAGCAAGAACTCCGGAGCAGAGATTGCCTCCCATTGAGTCGAATCGAGCCAAGCTTCATAGCTCGCTGGCACTTTCATGCGCGGAAATGGATCGCCCAGCAGCAGCCAGCGTCGTCCCTCTGGGTCTGCGGGATCAATCCACAGAGTGGGATGACCTTCCGGTAGCAAAACAGGCTTCGACCTTCCACTCTCGCGATCCCAGAGAATCGCACCCGGGAGAAAGTTTTCGGTTTGCTCATTCCACTCGCAAAGTCCGATGCGATAAGCTGTCAGTGGAGCCTCAATTTTTGCATAGCTGGCGACGAGGTGTTCCCTGCCGTCATGATCGGGCAGACTGACAAGGGCCGTGAGCCAGGTGGGACCGGGATCTTTGGGGAAAAGATTCGCCACGTTTCTCGGGCGATCTTCTGCGTCGCGAAAGTAGTCGAAACGAAGCCGCAAGGGCGGTTGAAAGCTCTCCAGCGGCTTCAATGGCGTGGTGGCGCTGGGCATATGAAAGAGTCCCAACGGGTACCGCGACAACAGCGTATCGCCCCAGAGCCAATGCAAGCGCCCTTGATACGAAATGCAATACGCACTATCCGAGCCGAGCGTTCCACCCTCCTTCCAATCGAGAAAACTGCCTGTCTTTTGACTCTCTCCGAAGAGGCCCGCTCCGGTGAGTCGTCCGAATCGCTGAGCGAGGATCGTTCGATGCACTGTGATCTGCTCTTCCCCACCTGGACGAGGGCGAAAGCGGAAGCCTCGATAGCCGAATCCATCCGGTAAGCGCTCGTATCCATCGGCTTCGACGCTCAGCCAGACTTCCTGTCCCATCAGCTCTGGCAAGTCGAACGCGACGACGCCAGCATTATCGGTGTAAAAGGAGACCTGATTCACCGTGCGCAGCTCGACTAGCGGCACGGGCCAGCCATTCTCTGCATCGACCACTCGAATCCGACAGGGTTCGACGGCCTCAAGCGACGTCCGATACCCTATCAGCACCAAAATTCCGAGACTGAACAGGGTTAGGGCTCGGATCAAAGAGGGTTTCATGCGACTGAAAGCTCAACCGTTTCGAGCAGGTGCAATCTCTCAGACGAGAATTTCCTTCGCGACCTGCCCACCATTGTCGGTCAGCCGAAATTCTTGACCTCCGTAGGTGTAAATGAGTCGTGTGTGGTCTAGCCCTAACAAGTGCAGGACGGTGGCATGCCAGTCCCGAATGTGCATGGGATTGTCCACCGCTTCGTACCCGATCTCGTCAGTCGCGCCATAATTGATTCCGCCTTTGACTCCGCCTCCGGCCATCCAGAGAGAAAAGCCCCTATGATTGTGATCGCGGCCATCGAGTCCAGGGGCGTAGGGAGTGCGTCCAAATTCACCTCCCCAGATCACCAGCGTGTCTTCTAGCATTCCACGCCGCTTCAGATCAGTGATCAGAGCGCCCGTCGCCTGATCGATGGCGGCACAACTTTTCGGCAAATTTTGTGAAATCAGCGTGTGATGATCCCAATCCAGAGGCGAGGCGACTTCGACGAATCGCACCCCACTCTCTACCAAACGTCGAGCGAGAATACACTGACGGGCAAAGCGATCATCCCTCCCCTGCCCTACACCATAAAGATCGAGCGTCTCCTGCGGTTCTGCTTCGATGTCGAGGACGTCCGGCACCTCCGTCTGCATACGAAAGGCGAGTTCGAAGCTCTCGATCATTCCTTCGACCTCCGGCTGATGTGGCTCCCTCGCTAGACGGGCTTCATTCATCTCGCGGATCAGATCGAGCTGCCGGCGCTGCTGCGCACTGCTACGAGAGGAATTCTCCAGATTGCTGATCCCGGAATCGGGCAGGTCGGAGTTCTTGAAAAACAGCGAATACAGCCCCGGAAGCTGCCCCGTCCCTAACCGCGTCCCTTGGCAAACACTCGGGAGAAAGGCATTGCCATAATTGCGTGATCCGCCATCACCAGCGGGAGGATTCAAGGTAATAAAACCGGGCAAATTCTCGTTCTCACTCCCCAGTCCGTAGAGTGTCCAAGCTCCGAGTGAAGGACGGACGAACTGAAAGCTGCCGGTGTGCATTTGCACGACAGCAGGCGCGTGATTCGGCACATCGGTATGCATGGAATTGATCACACAGAGATCGTCAGCGTGCTCTCCGATTCGTGGCAACAGGCTGGTCATGTGCAGACCAGATTCGCCATAGCGACGGAAGGGATGCACGGGTCCGAGAAGATTCGCTCCCTGCGCATTGGTCCCTCGCGTTGATGGCTTGCCAGAGTAGCGTTCCAGATCCGGCTTGTAATCGAGTAAATCGACGTGGGAAGGACCACCCCGCATCGTCAGCACAATCACTCTGCGCGCTCGGGCCGGAAAGTGAGTTCTAACTTTTGGCGCACTTAGGGAAGTAGCAGCTTCAACATCTCGTGCCGCCAGAGCAGAGAATGCGAGCCAGCCGAGACCGAGCGAAGATCGCTTCAGAAGCGCACGGCGAGAGAGACTGGGCGTAGAATCCATGAGGAGAAAAAGAAGGAATACACTCAGTCGATCATACGAAAATCCGCGCTGGCGAGCAAGGCCTGACAGAAGTCCTGCCAGACCGATAGATCGCTATCCTTCGCATTCTGAATGAATTTCTGTGCGAGCACTATCTCCGATGCGAGGGGCTTGCGACTGAGACAATACCGATATGCGGCTTCGATGCGCGCCTCTCGATCAGGTGCGACCTCCAGAATTCGCCTCGCCAAGGCGGTGGCTCGAGCAATGACGAAGTCACTGTTGATCAGATACAGCGCCTGGGGTGCTGCATTGGTAGTATCGCGTCGGCCAACGACGAGACTGGGTTCGGCGAAGTCAAATTGCTGAAGCACCTCGGGCAACTGATCCCGCAGAATCGGCAGGTAGATCGAACGATACAGGGAGCCATCGAGATCCTTCGGCAACGCACGATTCAGGGGAACCATCCCGGCAGATTGGATAGGCAGCGTCGCTACCAGTGAGCCACGAGCCGGACGCGAATCGAGTTCTCCGGAGGCGGAGAGCATGGAATCGCGGATGGCCTCGGCCTCAAGTCGTCGTTTGTTTATACGCCACAGGAGTCGGTTGTCGGGATCCGCCTCGAAGGTATCTTGTCTCCAAAGTGAACTCTGTCTATATGTGTGCGAAAGTACGATCTCCCGAATCAGCCAGCGGATCGACCATCCATTTTGCTGAAAGCGACTGGCGAGAAAGTCGAGTAATTCCGGATGGCTGGGAGCCGTGCCCGTGCGCCCGAAGTCATCCTCCGTGTCCACTAATCCGACTCCGAAAAGATGAGACCAGACGCGATTGACGATCACCCGTGCTGTCAGTGGATTCTCCGGATCGATGATCCAGCGAGCTAATTGTAATCGTCCGCTTTCTCCCTCCGGAGCCTGAACCTCTGTGCTCAGACCATAAAGCGAGGGGACTCCACGAGGAATGAGCTGACCGGGATGAAGCAGATCACCACGATCATAGCGGGGAGAATCGCACATTTTTGCCGCTTCCACCACCCCCATGCAGAGCGGCAGAGCCTTGCCCGTATCGTCCACAGTCTCCAACTGGCCGACGAGTGGTCCCCGAGACCAATAGATGCGCAGTGTCTCACTCAGGGCGGCATTGAACCGCTTTTGCGGATCGGTTCCACTTTTCCGGGCCTCTTCCGCCTTCTTTTTAGCTGATTTTTCATCCTCGTCCAGTTGAGCGAGACGCGCACGCACTTCGGTGAGAGCTTCCTTCGAGAGCGAAGGTGTCAGAATGATCTGTCCGGGCAAATTCGGTAGTCGGATCAGATGCCCGCCTTGATTGTTCTCCGTGTCCACCCAGGTGCCGTATCGAGTGTCGGTGCTTTTGAAAATCCCTACCAGAGCGTAGTAGTCAGCCATCGTGACCGGCTCCGATTTGTGGTCGTGACAACGGGCGCATGCCAGCGAAACGCCGAGAAGTCCGCGGGAGAACGAATCAATCTGTTCATCGATCAGTTCGGCGGTGAACTGCTCCGGCACTTGACTCGCCAGATTTTTCGGTCCTATCGCCAGATAGCCCGTGGCAGTCAGAAGTCGTGCGCGTTCGCCATCGTTCTTCGCCGGGAGCAAATCTCCTGCGATCTGTTCGAGGAGAAAGCGATTGTATGGCAGATCGTTGCCGAAAGCGTCGATCACGTAATCTCGATAGCGCCAGGCGTGCGGGTAGATGAGATTCGCCTCCTTGCCGTTCGATTCTGCGTAGCGGGCAACATCCAGCCAGTGTCGAGCCCAGTGGGGAGCATAGGCCGCCGAATTCAGCAGCAAGTCCACACTCTCCTCCCAAGGACGATCTGCATCGGCCTCCGTCGGAGGCAAGCCCGTGAGATCGAAAGACAAGCGTCTACGGAGCACGTCCGGAGCCGCATCTGGCGAAGGTGATAGGTGATTTTCCTCTAATTTCGCAAGGATAAAGTGGTCAATGTCGCTCGTCGGCCAGTCGAGGCGCTTCGTGAGGGGGATCTCTGGTTCGACGATAGGTAAATAGCTCCAATGCCGCTTCCGAGATTCAAAATCATTAGCGATTTTCCCCCTTCCCCCTTCAAGCTTCTTCCGAGGATCGACTGCTCCATCGGCGATCCATCGGGAAAAGTCCGCTAGGACAGAATCGGGTAAGCGCGGCTTCTCGGGCGGCATCACCAGATCGGGATCGGTGTGTCGCATGGAGGTGAGCAATAGACTTTCGTCTGGCTTGCCTATTACCAGCGAGGGGCCGGAGTCTCCGCCGCTCAGTAACGCTTCGCGATCATCAACTCGCAATCCGCCCTTCGATTTCCCCGCCTCGACTGAGTGGCATTCGTAGCAGTGATCGGCAAGAATCGGACGAATTTTTGTCTCAAAGAACGTCTCCTTTGTCGAAGGCGCAGCTTTGATCACTGTTGCGAGAATAGCAGTCGAAAGTGCAGAAAGCACGCGAACTCTCAGATGAGCGCCCGCCCTCTCACGTCGAAGCTTTACCAAGCTCAGACGCTGATTCGTTCCCATCTGACCAAGCTCGTACGCGATTTGGAGTTCTCCCGCTCGCCACTCAACCCAGACCCGGCACTTCCCATCCGCTACGATAGGCGCGCTTCAGAAAGCGGTTTGCCTCTTCGGAGTTGACCACCTTTAGCCCCGGCGAATCCCATTCGATCTCAATGCCGCTGCGGTAGGCGACATTGCCTAGCAGAACAGTCTCTGTGAGTGGTCCTGCATAGGAGAAGGGAGTCGCAGGCTGCTGCGAGTCTCTAACGGCCTGAACCCAGCTCTGATAGTGATTCGTATCGGGCAGATCAGCCCACTTGTAATTCGCAAAGTCCGCCTTCGGAAAAATCTCCGGCATCTCAGGAAAGCCAAGGAATAGATTGCCCTTTTCTCCGATGAAAACGACGCCGTTGTCGGATCCCGCCCAGTTATCAGGTGCTTGAAACATCTTATAATCAGGCTTTCGTCCGGCCTCATACCAATGAATCGTTAGAGATTCGGTCGTCAACTCAGTCCCGGGGAAGGTGTAGAAGATCTCCAACCACTCCGGCCCGGATTCCGGATGAGGGGCCGGTCCCTCTGCACGTACTTTGCTAGGAGGGCCCAAGCGCAGAGCATCGACAATAGGATCCATCAGGTGACAGCCCATGTCTCCGGCTACACCCGTACCGAAGTCCCACCAGCCACGCCAGCGGAAGGGGTGATAAGCCTTGTCCACCCAAGGGCGCTCCGGGGCCGTGCCGAGCCACTGATCCCAGTGAACTGTGCTCGGCGGATTACCGGTGGAAGCAGGACGGTCCAATCCCTGCGGCCAATACTTTCCGGGGCGATCAGTCCACACATGAACTTCGCGCACCTTCCCGATCACACGGTCCTCTCGCACGGCGTGGACAGCGATTTTTAGCCGCTGAGTCGCATGATGTTGGATTCCCATCTGAGTGATCAACCCTTTTTCTTTTGCGATCTGGGCCAGCACTCGTGCTTCATGAACCGAATGAGTGAGCGGCTTCTGTGTGTAACAATGCAGCCCCAGTTGCATCGCTGTTGCTGTGACGGGAGCGTGCGTGTGATCGGGTGTCGTGACCATAACACCATCGATTCCCTTCTGTTCGAGTAGCTTGCGCCAGTCCGTATAAGCCTTTGCGCCGGGAAACTGCTTTTTTGCTCGGTCCAGGCGCTCTTCGTCGATGTCGCACACAGCTACGATATTATTGCCAGGAGCGAGCTCCATCATATCGCTCCAGCCTTTCCCCCCGACCCCGACGCAAGCGAGAGAGAGCTTACGACCTGGGTCTGCACTGGAAAGGATCGCGGGCGCTCCAGAAAGTGCGGTGACAGCAGCTCCGGATTGAATTAGGAAAGAACGACGAGATAGATTCGACATGCAGGAAGGTTGGATGAAGTCACTAAGAATGGCAAGGCGAACTGCTCCCGCAATGACGCAATCTCCCCATGATTCAGAAGACTAGCGAGCGTTCTATCCCACGCCATATCGAGAAAAAGCCCGCGACTCTCAAGGGAGTCCGGGCTTCTTAGATCTCGGATATCGCACGTCAAATCGCGTTTCTCATCTATCTCACGCACTCGCCAGCTCGCCGACACCGTAGCGATGAAACCGGACGATACGAATCTCGTCCCCTGTCGCTTTCGACAGATTGTCGAGCAGGTTCTGGATCGTCATCGAATCGTCTTTCACGAAAGGCTGCTCCAACAGACAGTACGTTGAATAAAACTTACCCAGTTTTCCTTCTAGGATTTTCTCAGCAATATTCTCCGGTTTGCCCTTGATTTGATCGCGATAGATGTCCTTTTCCGCCTCTACTTTATCCGCCGGAACCTGATCACGACGAATGCACAAAGGCTGAGACGCTGCGATGTGCATGGAAAGATCTTTCAAGAACACCGCTACGTTCGGACTGGCAGCCGTATCCGGCTTAGTATATGCGAGTTCGACCATGACGCCGATCCGATCTCCAGGATGGATATAGGAGCCGATGATCCCAGCACTCTCCACGTCATAGATCACAAAGCGTGCGAGTCCCATATTCTCGCCCAACTGACCGACCTTCTCCTTGATGAAGGTCTCCAGAGTGCGTGAAGGATCAGATGAAAACGGTTGCTGATGCAGTTCCTCAATCGTCTCCACCGCTGGTCCAGTAGCGATGTGGTCGAGAATGGCCTCGACGATTTCACGAAACTTTTCATTCCTCGCAACAAAGTCGGTTTCGCAGCTCACTTCGACCAGAATTCCGGTGCGCCCCTCTTCCAAGATACGCACGGCGACGACTCCTTCATTGGCAGCGCGACCGGCTTTCTTATCTGCTGCAGCGACTCCCTTCTTGCGCAGAAGAGCTTCCGCCGCCTCCAAATCCCCACCAGTCTCGACCAGCGCGGCTTTGCAGTCCATCATTCCAGCACCCAGCTTATCCCGGAGGGTTTTGATCAATTCAACAGTAATTTCAGCCATCGTTTTGTAAAAATTTGAATTATTGCGATCCTTATGCCGCCACCGAAGTCCTAAAACGGTCTGAGTTCGCGGTTCGTAATCGAGGATTTTCCGTCGCTAAATCTCACAGCGTCGCCAAGGTCGGAGTAATCAGGTGCTTCAGCACGGAGCGGACCGAACGGATCGCATCGTCGTTAGCAACGATGGGATAGTTAACTAATGTCGGATCGGCATTCGAATCCACCATCGCGATAATAGGGATTTTCAGTTTTCGAGCCTCGTTGATCGCATTGTACTCACGGGCAGAGTCCACGATCACCATGGCATCCGGCAGTCGCTCCATTCCACGTATCCCCGCCAGACGAAGAAAGAGCTTCTCGCGCTCACGATTTAGTGAGGCAAGCTCCTTCTTGCTCATTTTCTTAAAGTCGGGAGACTTCTCCAGATTCTCCAGCGCGCTAAGACGACCGATACTTTTGCGCACAGTGGTCAAGTTTGTAAGCGTTCCTCCGAGCCAGCGGTGGTTTACGAAAAATTGTCCTGTCGCCTCTGCCGCCTCCCGCACGGCATCCTGTGCCTGGCGCTTACAGCCGACGAAAAGGACACGCTTTCCCTGGGAAACGAGATCGCGAAGAAAAGTGCCCGCCTTGTCCAGTTGCTCAACGGTGCGATTGAGATCGATCACGTGAACGCCTTGACGTTCGCCCAAAATGAAGGGTCGCATTCTCGGGTTCCACTTTTTAGATTGGTGCCCAAAGTGGACTCCAGCTTCGATCAGTTCATTCAGGATTTCTTGTGACATAAGATTGGCAACTCCCTTGGTTCAGGGAATTGAAGTGAGTGAAGAACGCCATCGTTATCTGCTTGCTTCCCGTCCCAAAAGGGCCGCGTTCTTCGATTGATTTGTCTGGATGGTGGAAGCGGGCGGGTAATTACGACTGAATTGTCAGAGAATCAAGGAGAATCGAACTGAAAATCTCGCCATTTTTACGCGCCGTAAGTCGTATTAGTAGATTCGCTTCAGGCCTGCTCAGCCATCGGTTCTTCTTGCTCCTCGGCAGGAACTGCCTCGGCAACAGCATTTGCTTTGACGCGAATATTTCGAACCGTGTGGAAGCCTGTACCCGCAGGAATCAGGTGTCCCATGATCACATTTTCCTTGAAGCCCCGAAGGTAATCGATTCGTCCCAGCGTCGCCGCCTCAGTGAGAACGCGCGTTGTATCCTGGAAAGATGCCGCCGAGATGAACGACTCAGTTTCGAGCGACGCCTTGGTGATCCCGAGAAGGACTGGCTCACCCTCCGCTGGTTTACCACCGTGCTCGATCATCTGAGCATTCGTCATCTCGAAAGCCACTCGCTCCACCTGATCGCCCCAGAGGAAGCGAGTATCGCCCGGATCGGTAATCCGGATCTTACGGAGCATCTGGCGGATAATGATTTCGATATGCTTATCGTTGATCTCCACGCCCTGCGCACGATACACGCCCTGCACTTCGGACACGAGGTGTTCCATGAGTGCGTGAGAGCCGAGAATTTCGAGAATCTCATGCGGCGTAACGGCACCTTCCGTGAGCTTTTGTCCCTTCTTGACCCGGTCCCCGGGATGCACCAAGTGATGCTTACCCAAGGGAATCAGATGCTCTTCCTGTTCACCGGTTTCTTCGTCAGTGACGATGAGCTTGCGCTTCGTTCGTATCGTACTTCCAAGGGAGACAACCCCGTCGATCTTGGCGATCTCCGCAGTTTCCTTTGGCTTACGAGCTTCGAAGAGCTCGGCAACACGCGGCAGACCACCGGTGATGTCCTTCGTCTCAGTAAGTTTACGCGGCGTCTGCGCTAGGCGGTCGCCCCCGTTAACTTTCTGCCCTTCCTTCACGGCTAGGTAGGCACCGGTAGGGATAGAGTAGGCAGCAAGTTCATCGCCGGTTTTCGAATCGACGATTAGGACTTGGGGATGCAGATCTTCCTTGTGCTCAATCACGATTGTCCCAGAGTTCTTCCCATCGGCATCGACTTCCCGTCCTAGGGTAATCCCTTGGATCATGTCTCGGAACTTCACTTTTCCTCCCTTCTCGGTGATCACCGGAATCGAGTAAGGATCCCATGTCGCGAGAATCGCTCCTTTTTTGACCTTTGCATTATCGGCAAAGCGGATGATCGATCCATTCACAATGCTATAGGAGTCGAGTTCGATCCCATCGTCACCGTGGACAGTAATCGTCCCAGTCTTGTTCAGGGCCACGAAAGTCCCGTCCGGCGTCTCGACCGTCTGAAGATTGTTGTAGTGAATCGTCCCGGAGACTTTCAGCTCAATCTCAGGTCGCTTGGACGATACGGAGGCAACGCCGCCGACGTGGAAGTTCCGCATGGTGAGCTGTGTGCCAGGCTCACCGATCGACTGAGCAGCAATAATTCCGACAGCTTGACCAACTTTCACCATCTTATTGGTGGCGAGGTTCATCCCGTAGCACTTCGCGCAGCAACCACGACGGCTCTCGCAGGTGAGCACTGATCGAATCTTCAGTTGCTCATGTCCTATGTCTGCCAGACGCAGGGCGACCTTTTCGTCGATCATCTCACCTAGGTTCACGACGATTTCGTCACCGTTGACCACTTTCTCTGCGGAAACGCGACCGTAGGTTCGCGTCTTGAGATCGACGACCTCGTCATGTCCCTCGTAAATCGAGTGCACCAAAATCCCGTTAGCCGTCCCGCAATCCTCTTCAGTAATGATCACGTCCTGAGTAACATCGACGAGTTTCCGAGTCATGTATCCGGAGTCAGCCGTCTTGAGAGCAGTATCGGCAAGACCTTTACGTGCCCCGTGGGTGGAAATGAAATATTCCATAACGGACAGACCAGAACGAAAGTTCGAAGTAATCGGGCGCTCGATAATTTCGCCTGAAGGCTTCGCCATCAAGCCCCGCATTCCGGAGAGCTGACGAATCTGCGTTCTACTGCCTCGAGCACCGGAATCGACCATCATGAAGAGAGGATTCGGCATCACTTTTCCATCGTTGTGATCGATGGTCCGAATGAGGGCCTCCGCCACCGTGTCACCAGTGTGATTCCAGATGTCAACAATCTGATTGTGCCGCTCCTTACTGGAAATTACTCCCATGCGGTGATGTTCCTCCACCTTGCGCACCTGTTCAGTCGCCTCCTGTACGAGAGCGCTCTTTTCCGTAGGAATCGTCATATCGAAGATCCCTACCGAGGTTCCAGATCGAGTCGCCTCCCGGAAGCCCAGAGACTTTAGGGCGTCCAGAGACAAAACCGTACGCTTTTGGCCAACCGCTTGGTAGCAGCGCCAAATGATATCCGAAAGCTGCTTCTTGCCCGCTGAGTTATTGAAGAACCCGAGTTCCTCGGGCCAAATTTCATTGAATCTCACACGTCCGGCAGTTGTTACGATCACTTTCCGATCAGGATCGCCGTACACCCGCCCACGAATTCCGAAGTCCGGATTCCGAAGGCGAATGGGGGAATGCATGTCGATCGAACGATTGGCAACAGCGAATTCGACTTCAGACGTGTCGGCGAACAGTGGGAGGTCCCTTTCATTTTCGGGTTCGCGAATCGGGATCTGACGACAATAAGTCAGAAAGTAAACACCCAGCGTAATATCCTGCGATGGCGTCGTGATCGGCTTACCGCTAGAGGGAGTAAAAATGTTATTCGGCGCGAGCATCAGCATCCGAGCCTCCATTTGCGCCTCAATCGAGAGCGGCACATGGACAGCCATCTGGTCACCGTCGAAGTCAGCGTTGTATGCCGTACATACGAGCGGATGCACGCGAATGGCGTTCCCTTCGATTAATACAGGCTCGAAAGCCTGAATCGACAGACGGTGCAGCGTAGGTGCGCGATTGAGAAGCACTGGGTGCTCCTTCGTTACTTCTTCGAGAATATCCCAGACCTCGAAGGTCTTCCGCTCGATCATCTTCTTCGCACTACGGACGGTATGCACATAGTTTAGCTCCTTCAGTCGTCGAATGATAAAGGGTTCGAACAGAACCAAGGCCATCTTTTTCGGCAGACCACACTGATGAAGTTTCAGATCCGGACCCACCACGATCACCGAGCGTCCAGAGTAATCGACCCGTTTCCCAAGCAGATTCTGACGAAAGCGACCGCTCTTACCCTTGAGCATGTCAGACATGGATTTGAGCGCACGATTCCCAGCACCCGTCACAGCCCTGCCATGACGACCATTGTCAAAAAGCGCGTCCACCGCTTCCTGAAGCATGCGCTTCTCATTTCGAATAATTACATCAGGAGTCTTCAATTGCAGAAGATTACGAAGGCGATTATTTCGGTTGATTACGCGACGATACAGATCGTTGAGATCAGAGGTAGCGAAGCGTCCACCCTCCAGCGGCACTAGCGGACGCAGATCAGGAGGAATGACTGGAAGTACTTCAAGAATCATCCACTCGGGGCGTGTATTCGACTGATCGAAGCCCTGCGCGAGCTTCAGGCGCTTCGCAAGCTTTTTGCGGACTTGCTTTGATCGAGTACGACCCATGGCGTCCTCCAATTGAGCAACCAGTTCTCCAAGATTGACGCGACTCAGCAGATCTCGAACGGCCTCAGCCCCCATTCCAGCGCGAAACGCCTCGGCCCCATAATCTTCTTGTGCATCGCGGAACTCAAGCTCGGTCAGAAGCTGTCCCTCTTCTAGGGGAGTATTGCCGGGATCGATCACGATAAAATCTTCGTAGTAAATCACACGCTCAAGCTGTCGCGCACTCATATCGAGCATCAGTCCGATGCGTGAGGGCATGCACTTGTAGAACCAGATATGTGATACGGGCACGGCGAGCTCGATATGCCCCATGCGCTCGCGCCGCACCCGAGAGAGCGTAACCTCGACTCCGCATCGATCACACACGATCCCCTTGTGCTTGATCCGCTTGTACTTTCCACAGGCACACTCCCAATCCTTAGTGGGACCGAAGATGCGCTCGCAGAAGAGGCCGCCTTTTTCAGGTTTGAAGGTACGATAGTTGATCGTCTCGGGGTTCTTCACTTCCCCCCGGCTCCAAGATCGGATGGTGTCAGGGCTGGCAACTGTGATCTTGACTTGATCAAAGCTGTCGGTCTTGCGATCCAGTCCGTGGATTTCATCTAGGTGGGATTCGGAACTGAGAGTCGGAATTGACATGGCGAAGATGGGTAGAGAGTTAGAGAGGAAAGATAGTCGTAAAAAGTTTAATATTCGGCGAAGGCCGGGATGAAATCGTCATCACGCTCGGGTCCAGAATTGCCAACAGCAATATCTAGTCCGAGGCTCTGCATTTCCTTAATAAGGACATTGAAGGATTCCGGAGTCCCCGCTTCGAGGGAGCAGTCCCCCTTCACGATTGACTCGTAGATGCGAGTACGGCCTTGGACATCGTCAGATTTCACCGTCAGAAGCTCCTGCAGCGTATACGCCGCACCGTATGCCTCAAGCGCCCAGACTTCCATCTCGCCGAATCTCTGTCCACCGTACTGAGCCTTGCCGCCCAGCGGCTGTTGAGTGACCAAAGAGTAAGGACCGACAGCCCGTGCATGGATCTTATCCTGAACCAAGTGATTGAGTTTCAACATGTAAATGATACCAACTACAACGGGCTGATAGAAGGCGTCACCTGTGCGTCCGTCGTAGAGCGTGGACTTGCCTGTAGTACTGATCCACTTGAAACCCTCCTTCTTCTTCGCCTCCTCCATATAGGCGACGATCTTGTGTTCTTCGATCCCGTCGAACACCGGAGTAGCCACCTTGAAGCCGAGAGCCTTAGCAGCGACTCCGAGGTGCGTTTCCAAGACCTGTCCGATATTCATCCGGCTTGGCACGCCCAGTGGATTCAGACAGATATCGACCGGAGTTCCGTCTTCTAGGAAGGGCATGTCGGCTTCAGCCACGATAGTGGCGACCACTCCCTTGTTCCCGTGACGTCCTGCCATTTTATCCCCGACAGAAAGTTTACGCTTCTTGGCAATGAAGACCTTCACCTGTTTCACCACCCCTTGGTCAGCGTCTTCACCAGACTCGATTCGGTCGAGTTGGCGCTCGCGTTCGAGGTCCAGATCTGCGAATTTCTGCTCGAATCCCGCGATGATTTCAAAAATCTTGACACGCACCGGACTCTTCTCCATTTCGATATTGGAGTAGTTCTCAGCAAGCTTGTGCAGGAAGGTCTTGGTAATCTTCTTGTTGGCTGGAATCAGAATTTCCCCCGTCCGGTTATTGGTAACATCGAGCGGAATGCGCTCGCCCATGAGGATCTCGGAAAGCTTTTCAGTCAGCTCTTCCGTCAACTCTTCATGACGACGACGATGTTCCTCGATGATCTGGCGCTGTTGCTTTTGCAACTCCTTCTGATCCGGCTTTTCCTTAGCTGTGGCACTGCGCGAGGAAACACGCACATCCATTACGATGCCCGTGCAACCCGAGGGAACTCGCAGTGATGTGTCCTTTACGTCAGCCGCTTTCTCTCCGAAAATCGCACGGAGAAGACGCTCTTCGGGCGCCAGTTCTGTCTCGCTCTTTGGTGTGATTTTACCGACTAGGATATCTCCCGGCTTCACCTCAGCACCAATGCGGATCACTCCGTCTGGCCCAAGATTCATCAGAGCTTCCTCTCCGACGTTCGGGATATCCCGTGTAATTTCTTCTGGTCCCAGCTTGGTATCCCGAGCGATCGTTTCGAATTCGTCGATATGAATGGAAGTATAAATGTCTTCCTTCACGATCCTCTCCGAGATCACGATCGCATCCTCGAAGTTGTAGCCGTTCCATGGCATGAACGCAACGAGGACATTTCGCCCGAGGGCAAGTTCTCCGTTCTCAGTGCACGGGCCATCGGCCAAGACCTGCCCCGCCTTCACTTTTTCTCCCCGGCGGATAATCGGAGTCTGATTGATGCAAGTTCCTGCATTCGAGCGCAAAAACTTTCGCAGTGGGTAAACATAGATCCCATTTTGCTCATCGCCCTTCAACTTAAACGGATTCGTCAAGAACTGAGCCTCAGAGCAAGGCAGACTGCCGTCCTTCGTTACTACGATGATGTCAGCAGTCGCTGCGGCGACGATGCCCGCCCCCTCTGACACCACGACGGCACGCGAATCACGAGCTACACGTCCCTCCATACCAGTGCCCACATAGGGGGACTCGGAAATCAGAAGTGGGACACCCTGACGCTGCATATTCGCACCCATTAGAGCGCGGTTAGCGTCATCGTGCTCTAGGAAAGGAATTAGCGAAGCAGCTACCGAGATAATCTGCTTCGGTGAAACATCCATGTAAGTAGCACGCTCTGGCTCCACATCAATGAACTCACCTAGGTGGCGCACAGTAATCTTCTCTTTCAGGAAGTTCCCCTTACTATCGATGGGATTGTTGGCCTGAGCAATGAGATAACTTTCTTCCTGATCGGCCGTGAGATAGTCGATCTTCTTTGACACCTTCCCTTTCACGATTCGTCGATAGGGAGTTTCGATGAAGCCGAACTCATTCACTCGAGCGAAACAGCTCATCGAATTGATGAGCCCGATGTTCGGACCTTCAGGAGTCTCGATCGGGCAAATTCGCCCATAGTGCGAGGCATGTACGTCGCGCACCTCGAATCCAGCGCGATCCCGATTCAGTCCACCAGGTCCCAAGGCAGAAAGGCGTCTCTTATGCGTTAACTCGGACAGAGGGTTAATCTGGTCCATGAATTGGCTCAACTGAGAGCGACCAAAAAAGTCACGTATCACAGAGGTGAGAGCCTTCGGATTGATTAACTTTGAGGGAGTAAGCCCATCGAGAGTGAAGTCGAACATCGTCATTCTCTCCTTCACCATGCGCTCAGTCCGGGAAATTCCCACTCGACACTGATTCCCCAGAAGCTCGCCCACCGCACGGATTCGCCGACTACCGAGGTGATCGATATCGTCGAGCACCCCTTCGCCGCGGCGTAGTCGAAAGAGATAGCCCATAGAAACAAGAAAATCGTCAGCGGTCAAAACTCGCTCATTCTCATCCACATCGAGATCGAGCTTTTGATTCATTTTGTAACGTCCAACCCGCGTTAGATCGTATCTCTTTGCATCGAAGAAGAGACGTTTCAGCAAGCTGCGGGCATTGGCCACCGTCGGCGGATCACCAGGACGCAGCTTGCGATAAATGTCCTTGAGCGCCTCTTCCTCATTCGATGCAGGATCCTTACGCAGAGACTTGATTAATAGATCATCGTGCGACGCTGAAACACAAGGCACTGATTTAACCCCTAGATCGTGAAGCTTTTTAGCAACGGCAGGAGTTAAAGGCTCATACGCCTTCGCAACAACCACATCGCCGTCGAGCACGTCGTTGAAGATAATCTTGTTTACCAAGTCCGCCTCGTCCATCGATGCGGTGATCTTCAGCTTTTCGATCTCGTAAAACTGTTCAATAATCTCTTCATCCGTCGGATAGCCGATTACGCGAAGGAAAGTAGTAGCCAAGAACTTCCGGCGGCGGCGGCGACGATCCAAATAAACATACAAGAGATCGTTGATATCGAATTGCACTTCCATCCAAGTCCCTCGATCCGGAATGATGCGGAAGCCGTAGAGGATCTTGCCGTTCATATGCGGGTTGGTCTCGAAACACACACCTGGCGAACGATGCAGCTGACTAACGATTACTCGCTCTGCACCATTAATCACGAACGTTCCACGACGTGTCATCATGGGAAGTTCGCCCATATAAACGCGCTCCTCGCGGGTGCCTGATTCATCAGAAAGTGAAAAGGTCACATACAGTGGCGCACTGAATGTCTCGCCCTCACGAAGTGACTCCAGAGCAGACGCCTTGGATTCCCCTACCTCGTACTTCACAAAGTCGAGGGTGAATTTCTCATCGTAACTCAGAATCGGGAATACTTCCCTGAAAACAGACTGCAATCCGGTCTGCACACGAGATTCGGGAGCGACATCCTGTTGGAGGAACTCCTTGTATGAATCGAGTTGTACCTCGATGAGATTCGGCGTTTCTATCGCCTCCTCAATGTCACCAAAGTATAAACGCTCAAGTTTTTCGGGTCGAACTGACATAGGACGGAGTGGTGGGGGTCTGGGTTGCGCTACATGTCGCCAGCCTAACGGACACACCGCTCCCGGGAGGACGGGGATACGTTGCCGAGAGCTGGAGGTCGCCAAAAAAGCGACGGCGAAGCCGATGCGCATATCGCACGCACCGGATTCGGCGTCGCTTCAAGAATACGGAATTAGAATAGCCACTTTTTGTTACCTACGCCTGTGCGTAGTAGTGAATGAAAATGTGGACAGCCCCAGCTCGTTCGCACGAGCCGGGGAAAATAAACTGCCTTCGATCTTACTTAATCTCGACTTTAGCACCAGCTTCTTCAAGCTTGACCTTAATCGCAGCCGACTCGTCTTTCGAAACTCCTTCTTTGATGGGGGTGGGAGCCTTCTCGACGAGAGCCTTCGCATCGGCGAGGCCCAATCCCGGGACAGCTTCACGAACGGCCTTAATCACGCCAATCTTATTCTCACCGAAGGAGGTGAGGATGACGTCAAACTCCGTCTTTTCTTCAGCAGCGGCTTCACCACCACCTGCTGCGGGAGCGGCGGCCACAGCGACTGGAGCAGCGGCGCTAACGCCCCATTTTTCTTCAAGTGCCTTCACAAGGTCGGCGATTTCAAGAACGGTAAGACCGCTCAACTGTTCTACGAGTGCATTTGTATCTGCCATAACTAATTTTGGGTATCGTCGCGCCGAGAAGCGCCCCGGCAATTAAGATCTCACGCCTGAGATTCGACAAGGAACCCGGTTAATGATGTTTGTTTGTTTGAGACTCCTATTGGGAGATTTGAAAAGTAATGAAAGAATTTCTATTAGTCAGAGTTTCAGCCTTGATCGGCCTTCGCCTGAAGAACACGAGCAAGTGACGCCCCAGGCTCGTTGAGCAGGCGAACAAACTGTTGAGCAGGCGTTTGAAACAGGCCGAGCAATTGAGCACGCAGGCTATCCATCGGAGGTAGATCGGCGATAGCTTCGACTTGCGCCTTGTTCAGCAAGGCTCCATCCAGAACCCCACCTCTAATTTCAAGCTTTTTAATTTCCTTCGAATATGTCTTGAGAATTTTCGCTACTGCACAGACATCACCCGTACCAATAGCGACAGCCGTCTGACCACCGAGCATATCCGCGAGACCTTCCGGGTATTCTGCAGCAGCGGCAGCCAGTCTGACAAACGTATTCTTAGTTACTTGAAGCTTACCGGCTTGCTCGGATAGACGTCTACGCAATCCCTCGAATTCCGCCACCTTCATGCCCGAATAGTCAACAACGATCAGATATGGTGATTCATTGATTCGAGCGAGAAGATCATCGATCACGATTTGCTTGAGAGCTTTCATAAATAGAGAAATATTCAGTGTAAAGAATCAACGAATCACTGCCACTTGGAAACATCAAATCGAAGTCCAGGAGTCATAGTCGCCGCGAGCGTACCAGTTTGAATAAAAATCCCCTTAGCGGATGCGGGCCGCGCCGATGCGATGGAATCGATAATGGCTCGGCCATTCTCTACCAACATATTTTCTTCGAAGGAGAGTTTTCCAATGGGGGCAGAGATGTTTCCGTTCTTGTCCAACTTGAAGTCGATCCGTCCAGCCTTTACAGCCTTTACAGCGCCGGCAGTATCATCGGTAACAGTCCCGGTTTTGGGATTCGGCATCAGACCACGAGGACCGAGCTGCCTCCCTAGCTTCCGAACTTCAGACATGGCAGAAGGAGTCGCGATAACGACATCGAAATCCATAAACCCACCCATCACTTCCTTAATCAAAGCTTCATATCCAACGATTTCAGCGCCGGCATTCTTCGCCTCAGTCGCCGCTTCGCCCTCGGCAAAAACCAGCACTCGAACATCTTTGCCTGTGCCATGTGGGAGGGGACAGGTACCGCGTACCATCTGATCGGACTGGCGCGGATCGACTCCGAGATGAAAACTGAGCGTAACCGTCTGATCGAACTTTGGCGCGGGCAGTGTTTTCACCAACGCCACAGCGTCTGCCAAGCTGTACACACGGTTCGCATCTACAAGTGCCGATGCTGCCTTATATCGTTTACTACGAGTTGTTGCCATAATGAAGTGACAGTTCTGACGGACGAATTTCCATCGCCCTCCTGTCTTGGATTGTGATTAAAACAATAAAATTAGCCTTCGATCTCTAGACCCATCTGACGAGCCGTTCCCGCAAGAATCCTTGCCGCCATTTCTTCATCTCGAGTATTCATATCCTCCATTTTGATCCGAGCGACTTCGAGAAGCTTTGCCTTAGTGAGCTTCCCAACCTTCTTTTTATTCGGCTCATTTGAACCGGCGGCAATTGCCGCCGCCTTCTTCAAAAGCACCGCTGCCGGGGGCTTTTTCGTAATAAAGGTAAAACTCTTGTCCGAATACACACTAATGACCACAGGAAGAATTTCACCGTCACCCCCTTGAGTCTGAGCATTGAACTGCTTGCAGAATTCCATGATATTCACTCCAGCTTGTCCGAGAGCCGGTCCAACTGGCGGGGAGGGGTTCGCTTTCCCGGCGGGAATCTGAAGTTTGATCTGTTTGACAATTTCTTTTGCCATTTTGCTCTGTGTTTAAAAAATTGATAATTTGTATTAGCTCGGATGAGGACGTATTCAGCCTAGTTCTACCTGCCAGTATTCTAGCGGCACCAGCGTCTCTCGTCCGAAAATATTAATAGACACCAGCACCTCGCCCTTCGATTCGTTAATCTCAGCAATCACTCCATTCTGTCCCTGGAAGGGTCCATCATTCACAATTACTGAATCGCCCGCCTCGAAACTAATTGCTGGCTTCACACCGCTCTGCCTCTCTCGAATCTGAGCAAGCATTCCCTCGACTTCCTTCTTCGGCATCGGAAGCGGATTCCCCTTGGTTCCAGCGAAGTTAATTACTCCATCGGTATCACGAATGAAATACCACGTCCGATCAACGAGGGTATTATCCTCATTGAGCAGGTGCATATTCATAATGATATATCCGGGAAAGAATTTTCGATTCGCCTCACGACGCTGACCTGCTCGCACTTCCGCAACCCTCTCCTGCGGAACAATCACCTCGTAGATCAGATCAGACATTTCCTCGAGATCCACCCGACGTCGGATGTTTTCACAAATCCTGGACTCCTGGCCGGACAGTACCTGCACCACATACCATTGATCTTGCGCTGATGGAATCGTCGCCATTTACGGATTTCGTATGAATTAATCGAGCCTCAAAATCCTGAGGTAATAAAAGAGATAGCGTTCCGCATTGCGAAGTCGATGGTCGCAACAAACGCACCTAGGAGAGTCATGGCAACAAGCACCACGACTGAGGAGTCAATCAACTGCTTGTATTTCTTGACACCTCTCTCCTTCGGATCCCAAGGCCATGCTGCCTTGCGGAGTTCCGCACGCACCGAGGCGAGATATTCACGAATTTTCTTCATCACTTGATTTGACTGATAGGATTCCGCATACGCTTTCGTTCGAGGTGGCAGGGCAGGCGAGACTCGAACTCGCAACCAACGGTTTTGGAGACCGCTACTCTACCAATTGAGCTACTGCCCTGTTTGTCGAATCTAGTTTCGCCAATAAAGGAGGACAACCATTTATTGATTATCCCCCTTCGAAAATTACTCGCCGCCAATTACCGAGCCGCGCTCAGCTCTTAGTCGCGAGATACTCGCCGGATCACTCGATTACGTCAGCGACGCGACCCGCACCGACCGTCCGCCCACCTTCGCGGACAGCAAACCGAATCGTGCGCTCCATCGCAATCGGAGTAAGGAGCTCCACATCAATCGAAACATTATCCCCAGGCATCACCATCTCCACCCCTTCAGGCAGCGTGATGGACCCAGTTACGTCCGTTGTGCGGAAATAGAACTGAGGACGATAATTATTAAAGAATGCCGTGTGACGCCCTCCCTCATCCTTGGTTAGGACATAGATTTCCGCCTTGAATTTGCGATGAGGCTTGATGGAACCGGGCTTAGCGATCACTTGACCACGCTCAACATCCGTCTTTTTCAAACCACGGAGCAGCAGGCCCACATTATCACCAGCACGCCCTTCGTCGAGCAATTTACGAAACATCTCGATGTCGGTAACCGTAGTCTTTTGAGTCGGGCGAATCCCGACGATCTCAACTTCACCCATCTTGTTGATCTTTCCACGCTCGATACGCCCGGTAGCCACCGTTCCACGGCCTTCAATCGAGAATACGTCTTCGACCGGCATCAAAAATTCACCATCAATCGGACGCTCGGGCAGCGGAATGTATTCATCCACTGCTTCCATGAGCTTGTAAATCGCCTCGCGATACTTGACATCACCTTCTAAGGCCTTGAGAGCCGACCCGCGCACAACCGGAATATCATCTCCAGGAAAGTCGTATTTACTAAGCAATTCACGAACCTCCATCTCGACCAAGTCAAGAAGCTCTTCATCGTCAACCATGTCAACCTTGTTCAGGAATACCACCAGAGCAGGAACTCCCACCTGGCGAGCCAACAGAATGTGTTCACGAGTCTGAGGCATCGGACCATCCGCTGCCGAAACCACCAGAATCGCTCCATCCATCTGCGCCGCGCCCGTGATCATGTTTTTCACATAGTCAGCATGCCCAGGGCAATCAACGTGAGCGTAGTGACGATTCGCTGTCTCATATTCGACGTGCGAGGTGGAAATCGTGATCCCGCGCTCACGCTCTTCGGGAGCACCGTCGATTTCGTCATACCCCTTACTCTGCGCCCATCCCTTTTCAGCTAGAGTTGCAGTGATCGCTGCAGTGAGAGTTGTCTTTCCGTGGTCAACGTGACCGATCGTCCCCACGTTGACGTGCGGTTTCGTCCGTTCGAATGCTGCTTTGGCCATCTTTTTTTAACTGTGTTTTTTGCTAATGTCTCTGAATCTTTCTCCGCAAGGGCTTTTAGTTCCCACTTGTCGTTCTTTGCTTTCGTTACGATACCCGCTTGGCGCGAGAGCTCTTGACGGGATTTGAACCCGTGACCTCTTCCTTACCAAGGAAGTGCTCTACCCCTGAGCTACAAGAGCTTTTCAGCACCTTGAGCCGGTGAGGCTTTTTCGCCTCGTAACTCAGGTATCCCAAATCTGCAAAGTCAACAAACCCTTAGAACTATCTCTGTTTCGAGAAAGCCCAAGGGCAAAAGCCAAACTGGCAGAATCAGGGGTGGAAGTTAATGGTGAAATGTTTCGTGTCAAAAAGATAGTTCTATTTTTTAGATTTATTTTTTCTTTGAGCCATGGACCGGGATAGCGTCGGCTTTCCGTCATCGCCCCTTCAGGAACGGCACGACCTGATCGAGGACTTTCTTCCCTTGATCGAGTAGCATCTTCTCCGTGCTCTCGCTGGGAGAAACTGTGTCGGGAGCGACGAGCTTTTTTGCTGCATCGATTACACTGCCGGCAGTATCTTCTACGAGGCTGCGTCCGGCGGCGGCGATCAGTCGGGAGGTGAGATCTTCCCTCGGCTGATCAGTGGTCCCAGTCAAGCTCATGGGCGTCCAGAGGAAGCCGTCTCGGTCTTCAGTGAAGACCAGCCGCTCAGCGCCGGGAATCCAGCGCATCGTGCCGGGGGTGACACCCACTCGCAGCTTGCCATCGAGCTGATTTCCTACGATGTCCACACTACCTTCGATGCGAGCGAGGCCGTCGGACTGGAGGACGATATTGCGTAGCTCAAGACGCTCTCCGTCCCTGCGAAAATCAGCCCGAGCCTGATCGAGGACGAATCGCTCAAAGCGTTCAGATCGGGTGTAGCTGGCGATAGTTTTCAGAATCGGCAGAGACTGGATCATTCCATCTGAGAGAGTCGCAGAACCCTCATATACCGGAGAGTCCATCGCCCCTCGACTGCGGACAGTGCCTCGCACGGTTCCGGAAAGTCGTTCGCGCCAGGTGTCTTCAATTAAGTCGGTGACCTGAATTGCCGAGAATTCGGTGGTCACGTCAATCTCCTGCTTCGGAGTGAAGGTAAGAACACCGGTTGACTCTAGAAATCCGTCTTTGAAGATGCCCACGGAAACTTGGTCGAGGTAGAGTTCGTCCCCGTTCCAGCGCACAGTGAAATTTTTCATACTCATCTCTGGCCGATTGGGTAGAGCGAGCTTCCCACCGTTGGCACGGATTTCCCAGGTATGCGTGCGAAAGTCAGGATAGAGATCGGCTCGTGTATTAGTGAGCAGAAAGAGGGGGGCATTCATGGGTCCGACGGATACTTGGCCGGAGGAGATACGTATGATCTCGACATCCACGGAGTCGGGTAGGAAGCGTCTCAGCCATCGGGGCAATTCCGGGTCCGCAGATGACGGCTCATGGGAGAGATTCGCGGATGGCGCGGCCTCGTCGTCGGAAGTGGGCTGCTCTGAGCGTGGGGCGATACTCAGGTCGAGGCGATTGACCGTGATCTCTGGCACGAGAACCGTACGATGGGAAATTCCATCGGTCCGGGCGTGATTGCCCTCCAGCACAAGGTTCGTGCGATTTTTCTCAGAATTTTTCGTCAGAGCGAAGTGTTCGGCCTCCATCTCGCCTTTCCTCCAGGTGAGCGGTGAGAGCGTGACTTTCGCATCCAGCGTTTGCTCAACTTTCTTCACGATCCAGTGCTGAAATTCAGCACTTTCAAGAAATTTCATCAATTGTGACTTGAGCACGAATAGGGCGACCGTGAGCACAGCGAGCAACACGGCTCCGCTGATGAGTATGATTTTCAGTAGATTCGGTCTGCGTTGGGAACTCCGTGCTCTTTGCCCGCGTCTGGCCATGTCGTTAGTAAACGCTCGTTTTATGCGCAGAGACAATTAAATTTTCGAGATTGCCAGCCTCGGAGGAAAACGCTACAGAATGGCACTGTGTTGGAGCTAGATCAAATTCGCTTTGATGTTGGGAAAGGCGATGAGGAAATCACTCTGCTGGAGGATATCCGGCTACGAGTGCCTACAGGGCATTTCATGGCCATCGTCGGTCCGTCTGGCTGTGGAAAATCAACCCTATTGAAGCTGATCGCGGGGATCAATCAGGAGACGGGAGGCATGATCTCGTGGAACGGGCGAAATCTCTCCGAAGAAGGTGATCTGGAGGCATCGGAGATCGGGTACGTCCCACAGTTTTCGATCGCGTACGAGTCTCTGACAGTGGAGGAAAATATCGCCTCAGCCGTGCGATTGCGTGCAGTGACGAAGTCGGAGGCAGCGTTCACACGACTGGTGGATCAGACGCTGACAGCGGCGGGGCTTGACACATTACGGGATCGGCGGGCGAAAGTTCTCTCGGGAGGGCAGCGGCGGCGTCTATCACTTGCGCTCGAGCTCGTAACTTCACCGATTCTGTTGCTCTGTGACGAGGTCACGAGCGGTCTTGATCCAAAGAGTGAGGAAGAGATCGTCGGGCTGATGTATGAGCTAAGTCGTTCTGCACAGAGGATAGTGGTGAACGTGACGCACAGCCTAGCCAGCCTAGATCTCTATGACTCCATCCTCGTGCTGGATGCCGGACGGGTGGTCTATCACGGCTCACCTCGGGATTTGGAGGCGTATTTTGGCACGCATCGCCCGGAGGACCTTTACGCCCGTCTGGCATCGGAGGAAAAAGCCGTCTGGATTGATCGCTGGGTCGCCTCTCGGGCAGCGCATGAGGCTGCACTGGCGATTGGCGCAAGTGGAGAAGCCTCGCCTTCTACGACAACGCCGAGGGCGGGAGTGCAGTTTTGGACACTCTTCCTACGGAGGTGGAAACTATTTTTTCGTGATCGAGGACAGCTCGCTCTCCATGGGGCGATCCTGATCATTTTCCCCCTGTTGGTTGCGATCTTCGCACCGGACGGCGTTGAACCGGTACGGCGGCTTTCAGAGACCCTGCCTGCCAATTTGGGGGAATACGAGGCGGACCGCTCGTCTATGACGTTTAACCTGAATCTGGGGGGCCTAGTGTCCGGCTTAGTGATGTTCCAAGTAATCCTGCTGACGCTGATGGGGGCGAACAATTCCTCTCGGGAGATCGCGGGTGAGCGAGCAATCGTGGAGAAGGAAAAGCTGGGCGGGGTGAGTTCCGGCGCCTACATCGCAAGTAAGATTGCCTTTCTGTCCGTACTAGTCCTGCTGCAGTCGCTCTGGATGACGGTTTTCGTCCAAAGTATCTGCGGGCTGCCGATTCGAGAATTGTTTTCCCATTTCATGCTACTCCTCTTAGTCGATGGGGCGATGACGGCGATTTGCCTTGCGATTTCAGCCTTTGCTCGGACGGCGGATCAGGCATCTCTGCTGTCGATTTATCTCGTCGGCTTCCAACTTCCTCTCTCGGGAGCTGTGCTGGCGCTACCGGGATGGCTAGGTGTGCTCACGCGTCCGTTTATCTCTGCTTACTGGAGCTGGGCAGGGGGGATGGATGGGATGGAAAAGCAATACCATCGCTACATTGCAGAAGTCACGGATACTTGGCTGGCTCCAGCGTCACTCTGCATCGTGATCCTTGCTATCCATATCGTTCTGGGGCTGGGCGGGGCCTACGTGGGCACGCGACGACCTCGCTGGGAAAATTGAGGTAAAATATTCCGATGCCCAAGCTAATTTTGCCCTGAGCGCAAACTCCCTTAGCCCGAATACTGTTGTGTCGCGAGTTCGACAGGGTTGAATGTACCTTGCAGAAGGCACGGCAGATCGTATCAAGTGATCGCTTGTCACTTCCCCTTGATGCCGCTTGGATGACCGTTGCCCTCGCCGCGTTTGGAGCGTGGGTGCTGGGGATCTCGAAGGTCGGTTTCTCCTTCATCGCCGGGCTTCGCCTGCTCGCTTTCTGATTGAGCCATTTCGGGTGCCGCCCCTACTCGCGTGCAACGAGACTGACCTTCTTCTCCTGACAGCGCCGAAAAAGCTCTTCCCGACCCAGCATGATTGTACTCCGTGCCTCGACGACGATGGCTCTAACGCCAGCCTCGACAGCGATATCGATCGTGGTGGGACCGACGACAGGGACGTCGAAGCGAAAATCCTGATTGGGCTTGGACACTTTTACGACCATGGCATCGCCTTTTCCGAGCTTGCCACCGCGCAGAATGGCCTCGTTGGTACCCTCGAAAGCCTCGACGGCGAGGACGGTGCCTTTTTTTACGACGACGGTCTGACCGATGTCGAGTCGGCTCACTTCCTTGGCGATCGCGAATCCGTAGGCGGCGTCTTCCTCCTGTCGCCCCGTCAATCGCGGACCTGCGATGTGACCTGCCGCAGGCAGATGATCCTCCAGAAAGCTAGTCGCTGGTAGCAGGGTGATTCTGTCTTTCTCTAACTCCCCCGCTATGGCGGCGAAGAGGCTCTCGGCATTTCTCACCTTCACGCGGGAAAGCATACGCAGCAGGCGGAGGTCAGGACGGAGGTCGAAGAGGTTCTTCGGTGCGATTTGCCCCACCATGACGGCATTAGCGGCTTCTTCCTTTTTGAAAAAGCGGATCATTTTCCCGAGTTGACCGACACGGAGCCACTCGATTTCGTCCACAAGATCGGCGATCACAGGATCAGTCTCGTCCACGAAGGCAGCAGCAATCAGATGCCGGACACCGGCCTGACGGGCGGCACGAGCGAATTCACCGGGGTAAAGCCCGTTCCCGGCGATCAGGGCGATGGTGTCAGGAATCCCGTCAGTGGTCATGAGAGCTTCGGAAGTTCGGAAGAGATCAAAGTTCTGTCAAAGGATCATTGAATGGTTGCATGCGCACGGTCGAGCACGGCGATGACGATGGCGATGGTCAATAACACCGTGCCGAGCACACGCCAGAGAAAGGATCGCCCGGCGGCCCGATGTTCGTAATTCCCGAGGACAGCCCCGAAGGCCATCACCAAGGCGATCACCCACAGACCACGCGAAGTATAGACGATATTCAGACCAGTGGCGTCGTCAAAAAAGGCGAGTGCGAAACTCAGGATCATCGCCTGAATGGCGATCAATACGGCCCCCCACCAGGCAGCATTGGCTCCACCGCCATGAGGAAAGAAATCCGGACGCCCCTGGAAGAACCAGATGACCGCACTCCACAGGCCGACGGTACCACAGCCGATCGCGAGAAAGGGTAAGGCCCCAAATTTAGCAGCCCAAGCGCTGACCATTACATCGCTGAAGGCGAAGATCGCAGCGCTCGATAGAGCGGTGATGATCGTGAACAGAAGCCGATTGCCCATCTTGATATCCGTCAGCCCCATCACGAAGATGCTGATCGTCGTGAGTGCAGCCGCTCCCCACAAGACTATACTAGGACCACGTCCAGTCAGTAATACGACCCCAAGTGCGACGAAGACCACCTTGGTCCCCATCAGCGGGGTGACCAGAGAAACATCTCCTCGACGAATCGCGAGGAAGGTAAGCCAGTTTCCAGCAAAGAAGATAGTCCCCATGAGGAGTGGTCGCCAGATCTCCGTCCAGTGCGCCGAACCCGCTCCATGCAGCAGCAGGGGGAGGAACATGAGACCCAGAACGATATTCGAAAAATGAAAGAGCTGCCGCATTCCGACTCCTTCGCGCAGGGCGCGTTTGAGCGTGATGGAGCCGAACGCGTAAAAGATCGCGGCAAATAGGGGTAGTAGCAGGTAGAATGGCACCGTCGAACTGTGGAGGAGAGCGGGATTACGTCAAAGAATTTGAGCGGAATCGATTCACGATTTACGCATCCTCCATCCGGGCGACGACGGCGACGACGGAATGAGCTTCGACGCGATACTCGTGCTGATGAAAGATTGGAGCTTCCTCCCAGGAAACGATGTCTTCCGGGGAAGCCAGAGCTGTATCGATCCACCGTCGCCATTCGGCTCCGGCGACGCACGGTAGCTCGAAAAGCAGAGGTTCCCGCCAAGCGTTCATCATATAGTGGAACCTCATGCGATGTCGGCGAATCTCTACGGTCAGCGCCAGACTGTGTGACTGCTCACTCCAGTCCGGCTGACCGCAGCGGATACCGTGCCAGATGATCTCGGCCTCGCGAATCAGCTCGCTGAGACACTGGCCCTCCGGCCCGAGATCGCGACGCTGCCGTCGCTCCGCGAGTTGCGTAACAAATCGGTGCAGACCCGCATGTTCGGGGAGCAGGCTCCAGTCTAGCCAACTCGCCTCATGGTCCTGGCAGTAGGCGTTGTTATTGCCGCCCTGCGAGCGTCGCATTTCGTCACCCATCAGAATCATCGGCACGCCTAGGGAGAGCAGGGTGGTGGCGAAGAAGTTCTTGATCTGTCGCTCGCGCAGAGTCTCGATTTCAGGGTCTTCAGTCAGTCCCTCGATTCCGCAGTTCCAACTGCGATTATCATTTGCTCCGTCGCGATTCTCTTCACCGTTCGCTTCATTACGCTTGGACTCATAGGTGACTAGATCGTTCATGGTGAATCCGTCGTGACAGGTGACAAAATTCACACTTTGCTCCGCTTCCCGACCTTGGTGCAGGTATATCTCGGGACTACCGATCAGTCGATCCGCTACTCGACTGACCGAATCTTCAGCCCCTCGGAAAAAGTCGCGCACGTCGTCTCGGAAGCGTCCATTCCACTCTTTCCACGCATCCCCGACGAAACTCCCGACCTGGTAGAGACCAGCGGCATCCCAGGCTTCGGCGATCAGTTTGACTCCGGCCAGCGAAGGTTCCGTTTCAATATCCCAGACGACCGGTGGATTGGGCAATACTTGGCCGGACTCATCACGGGAGAGGATAGATGCGAGGTCGAAGCGAAACCCGTCCACATGCATCTCGTTCACCCAATAGCGGAGGCTATCAAGAATCAGGCGACGCACCACAGGATGGTTCGCATTGAGCGTGTTGCCTGTGCCGCTGTAGTTCGCGTATTGTCCGCGCTCATGGTCTCGCAAGTAATACGTAGCGTCCTCGATTCCACGAAACGAAAAAGTTGGCCCATTACCTCCTCCCTCAGCAGTATGATTGTACACAACATCTAGGATGACTTCAATGCCGGCGCGGTGCAAGGCTTTCACCATATCGCGAAACTCATCGACTGGACCGAGCGGACTCTGATCTGAGCTGTAAAATGGGTGAGGAGAAAAGAAGGAAATGGGAGCGTAACCCCAATAATTCGTCCGTCCGGCTGGAGCGTCGTGGGGATCGAAGGCAGAGACGGGCATGAGTTCCACAGCGGTGATCCCTAGATCGCGCAGGTAAGGGATCTTCTCGATCAGTCCGGCGTATGTACCTCGACGATTCTCGTCCAACCCGGAAGAAGGATGTCGAGTAAATCCGCGCACATGGGTCTCGTAGATAATTGTCCTAGACGAGGGTCGGCGCGGGGGTTTGTCATCTCCCCAGTCGTAGGCTGTGGGATCGACTAACACACTCTTCATCGGAGGGGTGCTTGCTGCGATGCCATACACACTGGCGCTAGTTCGATCATAGTTTTTGGGAACGACCACGGCCTTTCCGTAGGGATCGAGCAGTGGCTTCGAGTCGTCAAATCGCTTTCCCCGCAGGGGATCCCACGGTCCAGAGAGGCTCCAGGCATAGAGTTGCCCCGGCTCGATTCCCGGCACGAAGAGATGCCAGTAGTGATAGGTTCGCTGAATCGCCGGATCGAGTGTTAGAACTCGGCTAGGCTGAATGTCGTCAGGATGATCGTAAAAGAGCAACGATGCACCGGTGGCAGATCGGGAGTAGAGGGAAAAATTGGCTCCTCCACATTCGAGGAAAGTGCCGAGAGGAGCGGGGCTGCCCGCGATGTGACGAGTTCTCATGGAACGTGCGCCACGAACATACGGCCCGATGAGAGGAGGAAGCAATCCTCAATTCGCCGTAACCGCGAGAATTTGACTCTCCAGCACCTGCGGCAGGGTGAGACGGCGCAGCCAGGACCGCGGAGATTGCACTAATACAGGAAATCGGTCTCGGTCCAACCAGAGAAGTAATTCGCGCATGTCGGCTTTCGCCATCGCTGTGCATCCGGCTGTTCCCTGTCCCGGACTAGCCCAGACATGCAGGAAAATCGCACTGCCCGCACCCTTTCGTGCGGGGCGACGATTATGACCGACGATCACCGCATAATCATACAGGGAAGAGCGGAGCAGGAGAGTCTCGGCAGAGCGCCAGTCACGTCGGGTGGCGGGAATGGATTCATCAACCCACTCATTGTAGAAAGCTGAAGCTGGATCGTCCACCCAGAAGTCCCCTGCTTGACACTGTCGATAAGGGAAGTGCTGCGGAGCGAGCGGCAGTTTCCCGAATCCGCCTTCGAGCCAAAAGATTCCCGCTGGCGAGCGCTCGTCACCCTCCCGCTTATTCTGCGGACCGGATAGATCGGGCGGATGTAGACCCAGTCCAACTGCGAGACCGGAGCGCCCCAGACTGACGGGAACCACCGGGGGAAGCAGCTTCCAGTTGCTTCCTGACACATCTGCCTCCAGTCGCAGCAGCTTTCCGTGAGGAATATCCCAGCCCTCGGAGATTACCGCGATGATCTGACGACTCGAAATCGGGAGTTCGGCCTTCAGGTAAGTCGCGACCGAGGAGGTGAAAATCGATAGAAGAATGCAGAACGAGCGCAACATGGCAGAAAGACGCATCAGACTCCTGCCACTTTACTGTGAGCGCGAGGAAGGTGCGATGGCGGGAGGGAGAGTGACAGTGGCGGCTCTGGACGCAGTCGCACCACCCGGGATGACAGATGAATCGGGTGCGGGATCAACCCCGGAAGCGCCCTCGGGGCTGGTGGACGGGACAGCACTAAGACTCGCTGACGAACCAGCCTGTTTAAAAGTCGTGCCTGGGCCTGACTGCTCTTTTTCTATGATTGCCCCTGCCTCGTAGCTGACCGTACAGTTTGTTGCCGGATGCACAAAGCCGCGAAACTGACCACCACTCTTCACCAGATACTGATTTCCCTTGCCCGAGTGAGCGACGACCGAACCACCGCTCTCGATGATATATTTGCAGTTGGTCCCACCAGCACCGATAATCTGCGCTCCGGCAGGCACCCGATAAGTAACTCCGACTTCATCCGGGTAGAAGTCCGTTCCCGAGATCGTTTGTGAACCGCCACCACCGGATGGCAATGATTCAAAGCTCTCGCACTGTGTGAACAGAACGACCGCACAGAAGAGGCCGAGCAGTCGGATCAGAGTCGTCATAGAGGATCAGGAGAGGTTTTGCCACAAATTCTCAGTCGTACAGAGGGTGGATCGGGATTGGAGATTGATCCATCACTTTCTTGCGCTTACTCGTGCGATTCAAGTTTCAAAATCCAATCAATGAAAGCTTTGACTCTAACGGCCCCGAATCAGTTTGAATACGGAGAAGTACCCATCCCTGAAATCGGGGAGGATGAAGTGCTGGTGGCTGTAAGGGCCTGCGGAATCTGCGGATCGGACATTCATGGAATGGATGGCAGTACGGGGCGACGGATTCCTCCCATCATCATGGGACACGAGGCCGCAGGAGAGATCGTCGAACTCGGTTCTGCAGTACGGGGTTGGGAGAAGGGGCAGCGCATTACCTTCGATTCCACCGTGTATTGCGGAAAGTGTCCGTCCTGTAGGGTTGGACAGGTGAATCTCTGTCCGAATCGACGGGTGCTCGGAGTTTCCTGTAGTGATTATCGACGTCATGGGGCCTTCGCGGAGTATCTGGTCGTGCCGCAGCATATCCTCTATGCGCTCCCCGACGATCTGCCGTTTTCCCATGCCGCCTTTGCGGAACCTGTCTCCATCGCCCTTCATGCTGTCAGCCGACTGCCGCTGAAGACGGGGGACTCAGCAGTAGTCGTGGGCGCGGGACTGATCGGTCTGCTCGTCGTGCAGGCGCTAAAGTCGAGGGGAGCTGGGACAGTGATCGCAGTGGATCTCGATACTCAGCGATTGGAGCTGGCGCAGGAGTTAGGGGCGGACGCAACACTCCTTTCCGGTGAGGGAGTTCCGGATCAGGTGAAGGAAATTTTGGGAAATTCGGATGGAGCGGATCATGCGCTGGAAGTGGTCGGCTTTGGTCCCACGATTCAAATAGCCATCGCCTGTGTGAAAAAAGGCGGGAATGTCTGCTGCGTAGGGAATCTGAAGCCGGAGGTCCCGTTTCCTCTGCAGGCTGTGGTGACACGAGAGATCAGCATATTCGGGAGCTGCGCATCAGCAGGAGAATACGGCGAGGCGATTCGCTCGATTACTCAAGGAAAAATCAGAGTGCAGCCGCTACTGTCCCGCGTCTCGAAGCTGAAAGACGGAGCCGATTGGTTTGCACGATTGTATAAAAACGACGAAAAGCTGCTGAAGGTCGTGCTAGAACCATGAATCGTGAATCGGACGCTCGAATACGCGCATGAAGCTCCTATCTCCCGATTTCTTCGCGCGGGACTCTGTCGTCTGTGCCCGTGAACTCATCGGCACTGTGTTGACTAATGGGGATTGCCGTGGCCTCGTGATCGAAACAGAGGCTTACAGCGAGAAGGGGGATGCGGCGAGCCATTTATTCACGCGCCCCAGTGTGCGAAAGTTTGCGCACTCGGCCTCACCCGGCACAGCCTACGTGCATCGCAGCTACGGGATTCATTGGCTGATCAATGTTCTCTGCCAGGATACCGAGACTGGTCAACTGGGCTTCGTGCTTTTCCGAGCATTGGAACCTGTGGCCGGATTGGGCACGATGGCAGAGAGACGCGGCGTCTCCGTAACTCAGCAACTCTGCTCCGGCCCTGGAAAGCTCACCATGGCTCTCGGGATCGATGGGAGTTTTCACGGGCGTTCCTTGATCGAGAAGACCGACTTTTCTCTCAGTCGAGGCACCAGCAAACCGATGCCGGTAGTCGTGGATCGTCGGATCGGAATCTCGAAAGGCCAAGAACTCGAATGGCGCTTCCTTGCTGAAAGCCATTCGGGGGTCTCGGTCAAAGCAGCATCCCGATAGCGTCGAGGCGCTTAGGATGATTCAAGATTTATTTGCCAAGTAAGCTGCTGTGCTCTCATGGGTAGCTTGCATGGCCTCGCGGCCCTGCTCCCAGTCCATCGGACAGACTTCGCCGTATTCCTCGAAGTGTTGCAGCGCATCGACCATGCGCAGAGCCTCTTTGATGGAGCGCCCCAGCGGGAGATTATTCACGAGCTGATGCTGCACGATTCCCTGCTTATCGATCAGGAAGAGTCCGCGATAGGCGATCAGCTCACCCTCCGCCTCCAGATTGCCGTATTCATCAAGATCATAGCTACCGACCAATACGTCGTAAGCGGCTGATATCGTTTTATTGGTATCAGCCACGATCGGATAAGTCACACCTTCGATGCCCCCTTTGGCTCGAGGGACCTGAAGCCAGCCCCAATGGGACATTTCGGTATCCGTAGAGCAACCGACGACTGCGACATTTCGCTTTTCAAATTCAGCCAAATGATCTTGGAAAGCGTGTAGTTCCGTCGGACAGACGAAAGTGAAGTCTTTCGGGTAAAAAAAGAAGAGGACATATTTCGCCCCTAGATACGAACTGAGCGAAAAATTCTCGACGATCTGATTGTCGATTACGGCGTTGGCTTCGAAAACGGGGGCAGGTTGTCCGACTAGTACTGACATGGAAATTAAAGAAGTAAAAAACAATTCGTATTGCTGGTTTGGCCCATAAAAGCTGATGAACCACAAGTAGGAAGATGGTCTCGAATTGGAAAGAGGCAAGATCAATTGGATCTGACATGGGAAATGCAGTTACGCCGAGGCATCTTGAGAAAGATGCCTGATTCCCCTTGACGACTTCCATAAATAATGTTTCGTATTTCTCTTAATATCCGACTATTCCTATCGACAATAGGAACAATGAGCACATCGCAACTAAACACCCCGTCTTCTTTGCCTGAAATCTCTGCCTCAGAGATGGGATCGTGTGAAACCGTGGGAGACCTTGCATTAGAAGCTCGTGATTTGGAGAATTACTCGCCTCAGGCACGAATCGAATGGGCGGTGAATCGGTTTGGTTCGGGCTTGGCGATGACTTCGAGTTTTGGAGCCCAATCAGCGGTGATGCTCCACATGGCGACGCAAATTTGGCCTGAGATTCCGGTGATTCTGGTCGATACTGGATACCTTTTCCCCGAAACCTATCAATTTATCGATGAGATGGTGGATCGTCTTCAGCTCAATCTCACCATCTGCCGCAGTGAATTGTCGCCCGCTTGGCAAGAGGCTCGCTGGGGCAAGCAGTGGGAACAGGGTCTAGACGGAATTGATCGCTATAATGATTACAACAAGGTTCGCCCAATGGAGAAAGCGCTGAGCACCCAGGGAATCACGGCCGTCATGGCAGGAGTGCGTCGGCAGCAGAGCAGCACTCGTGAGAAGTTCTCTCTAATCGGCCACCAGAAAGGGAGAATCCGCGTGCATCCGATTCTGGAGTGGACAGATCGCGACATCGGACAGTATCTGGCTAAGCACGAACTACCCTATCACCCGCTGTGGCATCAGGGCTATGTCTCGATCGGCGACTGGCATACGTCGAGCATCCTGGCCGAAGGGATGACACCGGAAGAAACGCGCTTTTTTGGTCTGAAGCGCGAGTGCGGACTGAACGAGAATATGGATTTTGATATTTGATCGTCCTCAGTTCCGTTCTTATCTGTCCTCCTTTTCGGAATGAGCCAGTCAAGCGAACCAACCTCCCTTTATCCCACCTTCGACCGCATGGTGCCTCGCCCTGCAAAGGAACAACAGCTCGGTCAGAGCGGTGCCGTCCTCTGGCTATACGGCTTGAGTGGATCGGGAAAAAGCACCCTTGCACAGAAGCTGGAGGCGACTCTGCACGCCGAAGGCCGACTGGTGCAAGCCCTCGATGGTGACAATGTGCGAACCGGCCTGAACAAAAATCTCGGATTTTCCGACGAAGACAGGCACGAGAATATCCGTCGCGTCGCCGAAGTCGCCCGACTTTTTGCGAACAGTGGAGTGATCGTAATCGTCTCGCTCATCACACCTAAGAATTCGATGCGGAGTCTCGTGCGTGAAATCGTCGGTGAAGAGGATTTACTTGAAATTTATGTAAAAGCGTCTTATGAGACCTGCGCTCGACGGGATCCCAAAGGACTCTATGCAAAAGTTGCAGCGGGAGAAGTGACTCAGTTCACCGGGAAGGACTCTACATTCGAAGAACCGATCAAACCCGATTTGATCATCGATACAGAGGATTTTTCAGAGCAGAAGTGCCTAGATCAGCTTCGCAACGCCGCACAGAAGAAAATCCAGTTTCCCCGATAAGCTCCTCGTTTTTCACCAATCCGACATGGAAGAAGAAAGAACTACCTATCAAGTCAATCATCTCGCTCAGCTCGAATCTGAGGCGATCTACGTGCTGCGTGAAACAGCGGCGCAATTCGAGCGTCCGGCCCTGCTTTTTTCCGGTGGCAAGGATTCCATCGTCATGGCACATCTGGCACGCAAGGCTTTCCATCCGGCACGAATTCCCTTCCCGTTGCTTCACGTCGATACCGGTCATAATTTCCAAGAGACTCTCGATTTTCGTGATTCCTTCGTAGAAGACTTGCGAGCAACTCTCGTCGTCGCCTATGTGCAGGATTCTATCGAACAGGGGCGCGCGCAGGAGGAGAAAGGACCTCTCGCCAGTCGCAACGGTCTGCAAATCGTAACTCTGCTCGACGCTATCGAGAATAACCAGTTCGATGCCTGCCTCGGCGGAGCTCGACGTGATGAGGAAAAGGCACGAGCAAAAGAGCGATTCTTTTCTCATCGTGATGATTTCGGACAGTGGGACCCGAAGAATCAGCGTCCGGAACTGTGGAATATTTTCAACGGTCGCAAGCACCACGGTGAACATTTTCGCGTCTTCCCGCTCTCCAATTGGACGGAGATGGATGTCTGGCAGTACATTAAATCCGAAGGAATCGAACTGCCGAACCTCTACTTTTCCCATCGACGAGAGATCGTTCACCGCAACGGGGCGATGCTGGCGACCTCTGAGGTCGTAGTGCCACAGCCTGGAGAGAGGGTTGAGACGAACGCGATAGTCCGATTCCGAACGATCGGCGACATGACCTGTACCGGTGCCGTCTATTCTGACGCGAGTGACCTTGAGGCCATTATTTACGAAGTAGCCACCGCTCGCCAGACCGAGCGTGGGGCCCGCGCCGACGACAAGCGCTCCGAAACTGCGATGGAAGATCGCAAGAGGGAGGGATATTTCTGATTTAACACTGACGACGTTTCGATTTTATGCACACTGACATACCTTTGGACGAGGGTTACCTCAACATGGACCTGCTCCGCTTTACGACGGCGGGTAGCGTCGATGACGGCAAGTCCACCCTGATCGGACGACTTCTCTATGATTCGAAGAATACCTTCGACGACCAGATGGAGGCGGTCGAAGCGACCTCGAAGAAACGCGGGGATGAACATGTGAATCTCGCCCTGCTGACGGACGGTCTACGTGCTGAGCGCGAGCAAGGAATTACCATCGACGTAGCCTACCGATACTTTGCGACACCAAAGCGGAAGTTCATCATCGCCGATACACCTGGCCACATCCAGTACACACGGAACATGGTGACTGGTGCCTCGACGGCAAACCTAGCGATCATTCTCGTCGATGCACGGACTGGGGTGATCGAGCAGACCTGCCGCCACGCCTTTATCGCCGACCTGCTGCGGATCCGTCATGTTATCCTAGCAGTGAACAAGATGGACCTCGTCGAATACAGCCAAGAGCGATTCAATGAGATCGCAGAAGAATTCAAGAGATTCTCCTCCCGCCTTGACAACATCGTCGGCATGACGGCGATCCCGATCAGTGCTCTTCATGGAGACAATGTTGTGGAGAAATCAGCGAAGATGCCTTGGTACGAAGGGCCGACGATGCTCTATCATCTGGAAACCGTTTACATCGGCTCCGACAACAATCACGTCGATGCTCGTTTCCCTGTGCAATGGGTCATTCGCCCGCATTCTGACGAGTATCACGATTTCCGCGGCTATGCAGGGCGTGTCGCCGGAGGCGTTTTTCGTCCTGGTGATGAGGTAGTCGTACAGCCCTCTGGATTTTCCACCCGAATCAAGACTGTCGAGAGTTTTGAGGGTCCGATACCAGCCGCCTTCGCGCCGCTTTCGTGTACGATCACTCTCGAAGACGAGATCGATATCAGCCGTGGCGATATGATCACGAAGGTAAATAATCCACCGAAAAAGGATCAGGAAATCGAAGCGATGATCTGTTGGTTCTCCGAGACGACGAATCTATCTCCCAATGCGAAATTTTATCTCCGTCACACGACAAAGGAGGTGAAGGCACTCATAAAAGATGTTCGATATAAGGTAAACATCAACACACTGCATAAAATCGAAGGTGACAAGGTGATGGGGCTGAATGAAATCGGACGAATCAGCCTGCGCACTTCTGCTCCTCTGGTGTTCGATTCCTATCATCGTAACCGGAATACCGGGAGCTTCATCCTGATCGATGCTCAAACGAACGAGACGGTGGCAGCGGGAATGATCCTCTGATCCATCGGAAGCTGAACAGATACGCAAGTGCGGCAGAGCGGAAAGGAGGTTGACGGAGACGGTCAACCCCGCTTGAATATGCGGATGCAATCCTATTCAAGACGACGTTTCCTCGCTACCAGTGCTCTTCTTCCCGCCGCAGCGACTGTTCTGACAACTGGTCCGGCTTCTGCTGCCGATGCGACTGCAAAGCCGATCACTGGAACGCTAAAGGGATCGCTCTTTAAGTCCCTCAAAATCGGAATGGTGAACGAGGGTAAGACGATGGCAGAAAAGTTCGCTGTCGCGAAAGCGGCGGGATTCGACGGAATCGAGCTTGATGCACCGGGATTCGACGTAAACGAAGTTCGGGATGCGATTCAGACGACCGGGCTCCCTGTGGAAGGGACAGTATGCAGCAGTCACTGGAAGGTCCGTCATTCCGATCCTGATCCCAAAGTTCGAGCCGAGGCCCTAGAAACCCTGCGAAAGGCACTGGAGGCAACACACTTGGTCGGCGGACATTCGGTTCTTCTGGTAGTAGGGCACGGGAAAGATGGCACGGAACAAGAAGTCTGGGAGCGGAGCGTGAGCAATATCAAACAGGCGATCCCCTTGGCTTCACGACTGGGTGTCGCAATTGCAATCGAGAACGTCTGGAATCAATTTTGCTATGATCACGAAGGTGGGGCCGATCAGTCAGCAGAGAAATTCGTGCGCTATGTAGATGAGTTTTCCTCTCCTTGGGTCGGCATGCACTTCGACATCGGGAACCACTGGAAATACGGAAATACCGGAGACTGGATTCGAGCGCTGGGTAAGCGCATTATCAAACTCGATATCAAGGGATTTTCTCGTAAAGAAAATAAGTTTACTGCGATCGACGAAGGAGATATCGACTATCCTGATGTGGTAAAAGCCCTAGTAGAGATCGGATATCACGGCTGGTGCGCTGCCGAGGTAAAAGGCGGCGACCAAGCTGAGCTGACTAGCATCGCAGCCGCGATGAATAAGGTATTCGAGTTGTAAGAAGTCGCTTTCCTCGCTCCCATATCAACCTCACTCGCTCTCGCATCGCTTAGCTGTAAAGCTCGGCGAGATGTCTCTGCACATATGGGTGTGCAAAAGCTGTGGTAGGAGCTTATTCGTCGTCTCCTTCTTCCTTCTTTTTTCCAATCCCCAGTACTTTCAACACCACGATTACGAGAACCAGAACTCCGGTGGCAATGAAAATTATTAGGGAAAGGTGACTTTCGTCATCGGCGATATAATCGCTGGGGGGAGTAGCCGGGGGTTCTGCTGCCTCTGTAGAGGGTTTGACCATATCGGCAGCTTTCTCCGTTACCTTTCCTTTCGCTTGGGATTTCCCTTTTTGGGCATTTGCTCCCCTGTCTTTTTCCGTCGCATTCTTCGCTCTGGAAAGAGCGGCGAAGTCATCGGCTGGAGCTTCCGACTTCTTTTCTACTTCACTAACTTCACCCTCCTTCATCTCCTTTCCGACGGCTTCTGGGTTCGCAGGCTTTTCCTCTCCTACATTTGTCGATTTTTTTACAGTAGCTGCCAGCTCGGCTGACTTCGATCTGGCGGCCTGCTCGGCTGCCTTCTTCTTTTCTGCATCGATGAGGTCAGCGATCTTCCACTCCAGAGCGTTAAAGTAGGAGCCGGGCACAGGAGCGGTTTTGGCGTCTTTTGATCTTGTTCCAGCCTTGGGCATTTGCTTGGGATCGATCAGAGCTTTGGCCACTGTCAATTTTGCCTCTGCTTCACGGATTTTGTCGCTGGCTATGAGTTGATCGACAGCCACCAGTTGTTCACCTGCCTGAGTGAGCTTTGCGACATCGTAGGTGCGGATACGTGTGAGCTCTGCGGCTGCAGTCCTTAGATATTCGTCAATGGCAGTTTTGCTACGCTGATTGAGCTGCACCCACTTGAGACCGGCCTTCTTATCAGTGGCCACAGAGGACGAGATCATCTGTTCTTCTCGTGCTCGAGCAGCTAGAATCTGAGCGCGGACTTCGGCTGACGAGAGATCAATCGCACGCTGAGCTTCGGCATTCGTGTGATCTACCGTCGCTGCTAATGATTGCAATTGGCGACCGAGCTTCGGAATCACCTCTAGCGCGAGCGGAATAGCCTTGGCAAATGCAGGCGATCCAAAATAGTATTTTTCAAGCTGCTCATACTCCCGCATCGCAGCGATCCAACCGTTCAGATCGGAGCGTTTCGCATTCGCCTGCATCTGAATGAGCCGGATACGGGCTGCGATCATTTCCCGGTAAGTCAGTTTATCCTGTGGTGAATACCAGTCTCCATCCACTTTGATAAATCCCCGTTCTACCTTATCGAGCTCCGCAGCAATTTGGTCGCGCATCTCCTTCACTTTCGCCGCATGGGAGCTTTCCGGAAACTGCCGTAAGAACGAGTCAGGCCCGGTTTCTAGCATTTTCTTATAGGCATCAGCAGAAACGAGTGACCCTGTGGGAAGGAGCGACTCGAGTGCCTTGAAGGCCACTAGGTCGGGCGCATCTTTGGATACACTCTCAATATCCGCACGGGCGATCGTCTTTGTTTCTTTGATCGATGCAGAAGCAGCAGTCTCGATTCTGACCATGTCATCGGATTCAAAGAGGATACGCCCGGTAATCGTCTGACCAGACTTCAGTTTGACTTCATCCGCCGAAAGGGGGGAGGCGAAAACTGGGAACAGAGCAACAGCGAGAAGGGGGACAAATCGCAAAATCATAGGTCAAAAGTATCTGAGATTAGAGAAGCTTACAGGAAATGAAACCCTCGGACAATGCTTTTGGTAAGAAAATGGAGGATTGAGATGACAATTCTTGTCGTGACAGTCGTACTTTCGAGTTATGATCTAGGCAGTATCATCTTTTGTTGTGTCCGCGCTCACATTCATCAGCCAAAAAGGAGGCGTAGGGAAATCCACCGTCGCAGTCAATCTCAGCTACTCGCTCGCTAGGAGAGGCTGGAAGGTTCTGCTAGTCGATGCGGACCTGCAGGGAGGGGTGGGCTTTTCCCTCACGGAGAAATCGAAGGACGCGATTGGGTATCACGATCTCTTGATCGGTGCGGAAGGAACAATTGCGGAAGCAATCATGTCGACTCGGCTCGCAGGGCTGTCATTGCTGACTCGGGGGTCGAAGAGTGCCTTCGAAGCAATATTAGGAGGACTGGGCAGTCCATTTGTGTCTGGGGAACGCATTCGCGAGATTCATGATCGAATCACGGAACTCAGCTATGATCTGGTAATGTATGATACTCCGAGTGGGATGCACCCGCTCACGATGCAACTGACACAGCTTTCAGATGCTCTGTTGATTCCTCAGCAGCCGGGGGCTCTTTGCCTGCGCACCTTGCCTCAGGTGCTCCGCATGGTTGCGGCGGCGCGGGCGGCGAATGATCCCGAAGACTGTCCGCGCTTGGCTGGATTTCTTCTCACCATGGCTGATCCGGATGACCCGTCGAATCTAAACGATCAGCGCGAATTCCGTGATTTACTTCCGATCGAGATGGTCCTAGACACCGTGGTGCCGATTCACAGAGATTTCCGCGAAGCCAGTCGCACCGGAGTTCCTGTGGCGATGCTGCGCGAAAGACCTTCCTCCTCAGCCTTGATCTTCGACCAACTTGCCGCCGAACTGGAGGTCAGATTGGGCCTGTATGATGACGAGATCGTATCCCGGAGCCGCGACGACTATGGCAGACTCGTGGATTGACAAGGATGAGCTCGACAATCTGGTCGGGAGGTTTTCTTCGCGTAAAACGCGTGGACGAAAGAATGCGGGATCGTCGACTCGTATAGGATCGGAAAAAAAGCCTGAGATCGAGACAGCAGAAGCTGCTCTCGTTCCAGAGATAGAGGAAGATTCGCATTCTGACCAGACTGTCTCCGAAAATCCTCCTGAAATTTCGGATGTGACGGAAACTGAGACAGAAACTGAGACTGAGACTGTGGATATTAAAATTGTGGATATTCCAATCCCGCAGACTGAACTCCCCTTGATCACACGACTTTCGGAGATGGTGGAGGAAGCAGCTCCGCCTTTGGAGCTAGCTGAGGAGAGTGAACTGCCACTTATTTCTACGGAACCTGTCAGGACAGAAGAGATTCGAATTTCTGAGGATTTTTCAATCAGCGGATCGGGAACGCTCTTTACGGTATTCGAGCTAGATGATTCGCCAGACAGCGACGCGTGGGATGAGATTCCTCCGGTGGAGTCGAAGCCCGATGAAAATTTCGAGAGAGACGTAGCTCCCGCGCTCGCGCACGATCCCGGTAGAGCGCGAGTAGCATTGGCAACTGCTCGAGACCGGGCGGAAAGAAGCGGTCTGCTGAGGATTTTTCACCGAGCGGAGACAAACGCGATTCCGCCTCTTGGGTCGACTGAAGACTTAGCCTTGGATCGTCGAGCGGATAAAACCGTGGAGCAAGTTCCTGCTGAAGTCGAGACAGAGCCAATGGGAACATCTGCTTATGGGGCGGTTTCCGATCTGGATCAGACACTGGAGGAATCTGAGACTCTGCCGCAACCCGAACCTGGTGGAATCCAATGGGAGAGACCTGAAGGAGTGGTCTCTATCGAGACCTCCCTCGATTTCAGGGATGTGTCTTGGGTGAGTCAGTCGGAGATGGACTATAAGGGATGGGCAAATCAGCTCAATCCGGTGGATGAACCCGAACAGCCCGAACAGCCCGAACAGCCCGAACAGCCCGAACAGCCCGAACAGCCCGAACAGCCCGAACAGCCCGAACAGCCCGAACAGCCCGAACAGCCCGAACAGCCCGAACAGCCCGAACAGCCCGAACAGC
>CAUJIH010000024.1 GCA_963205275.1 Verrucomicrobiota bacterium
CCATGAAAAATTTGTCAGGTCTAGCCCTCTGACGCAAGCACAAATGTGCCTAAACGTGCAAATTTCTCATCGTAACGCTCTTTGAGTCAAAAATTTAGCCCTCGGATCCCCAGCTTCTCAGAATGGAGTTTCAGCGTTTTATACAGGTGCGTAGGCCCCAAAATCTCACGGAAGTTTGGACACCGTTGCCCAAGTGATGCTTTTCCCTGTCCCCACGCTCACGCCCGCCCCTATGGCACCTGTCACTGTCGTCACCGGCACGTTCCAAGTAGCGCCGCCATCTGCCGATACTTTCAGCGTTATCTCGACTTCCGAGACGCCCGGCGCTGCCACGTCGTAGGTGATCTTTACCTGCTTCGTCCCCGGCTGTTGAGAGGCACTGAGATTACTGACCACAGGTGCCGTCCACGCGATACTGCACCATGACAGCAAGAGCGTGCATAGACTGAGATACAGGAAACGGGTGAAAAGGGCAGGTTTCATGTTCAGGGGGGCGGTTGGGGAGTGGAGGTGAAGCGGGATAACAGGTGGTCAGTTACTTGATTAGCAAAATTCTCTGGCGAAGGCAAGCATTTTTTTGAGATTTCGGAATGATGAGGGTGGAATTATGAAGAAGGTTTCCTGGCTGTCGCCAGTAGTAGGGTAAAGCTGCCGACGGGGACGTCGGCGGTCCCAGGAATGGCTTACACAGACAGGATTGTCTGCGCTACTTTTCCTCCACTACCCCAGCACTTCTACATTCAACATTCTGCATTCCGCCTTTCTTTCCGGTGCTCTCCAGATGCCACCCTCAGCCGATCTGAGACAAGCGCGCTGTCGAATCGCCGAAGCGTTCTTCTTTCACGCCGAAGCGATCTAGCATACTCAGATACAGATTACTCATGGGAGTCTGGCTCCCGAGATCGGTGTAGAGACCCGATTTCACCGTTCCCCCTCCCTGACCCGCTAGGATGATGGGCAGATTGGTGTGACGGTGGGCATTGGGATCGGCGAGTCCTCCCCCCCAAATGATCATCGAATTGTGCAACAACGTGTTTCCGTCCACATCTTTCCGAGATTGTAGCTGCTCTAAGAAATAAGCGAACTGACGTGAGTAAAACAGATCGATCTTCGCCAGTTTATCCAAGAGCTCAGGATTATTCTGATGATGAGAAATCGAGTGATGCCCCTCCGAGACTCCGATCTCGGCGAAGCTGCGGTTGCTGCCGTCATGGGCTAAAATAAAAGACGCGACTCGTGTGGAGTCGGTCTCGAAGGCGAGCACCAGCATATCCATCATGATGTGCAGATATTCCTGAAAGTTGCTGGGGGCACCTCCCGGGATCTCCATGTCGGGAGACTTTGGCAGGCCGAATTTCTCCGCACGCTCGAGCCGCTGCTCGATTTCGCGGACTCCCGTTATGTATTCATCCAACTTCGCCTGATCGTTCCGCCCCAACTGGCGATTCAGAGTCTTCGCATCCTCCAGAACAAAATCGAGAATGGAGCGCTGACGCTGATTTCTCAGGGCAAAGCTCTTTTCACGCTCGGCTTTCTCTCCAGAGCCAAACAGTCGCTCGAATACCTGGCGAGGATTCGACTCAGGAGTCATCGGGGTGGTGTCGGATCGCCAAGAGAGATTAAACTGGTAGGCGCAGGAGTATCCCGAATCACAGACTCCACTTTTCCGAACGCCCTCACAGGACAGTTCCAGTGAAGGGAAACGAGTCTGATCGCCGATAGCATTCGCGATCATCTGATCCACCGAGATTCCGAGCTTGATATCCGCGCCGGCCGTCTTGCGCGGACGCATTCCTGTGAGGAAAGTCGCGCTGGCGCGTGCGTGATCACCACCTCCGTCCTGTCCAGCGGTGCCATTCTGATGCGCGAGCTGGCCGAAGACGTGCAAATGATCTCGAAATTTCGCGTAGGGCTCATGCGTAGCTCCGAGCTGGAAATCCTTGCCCGCACCTGTCACGGCCCATTTGTCCATGTTCATCCCGTTCGGCTTGTAGAGGAAAGCGGCACGCAGAGGTGCTCCCGTCGCTGTTCTGCCCGGACCCGATGCGCCTGCGCGAACTGAGGCGAGATCCAAGAAGGTCTCGAATGATGGCAGGGCAATCCCGACCCCGAGTCCTTTGAGGAATGCACGACGATTGAAGGAGGCTTTCATTGTAGATACGAGTATGCGTGGAATCTATCTCAGAGAGTCGTACAGACAATACACGCGAAGCCGCCCCCGGCGACTAGAGAATGACGATCACTCTTGAGCCAGAAGATTCGGGAAGGAGCCGAAAAATCACCTTCTCCTTTCATGCTCGCTTGATTCCTGAGCAAGTTAGCCGGACTGTCCCCGCCTTCAATCATGGAGGACGGTAATCGAATCCACGCCGCGGGGCCAGATCTACAGGCTGCCAGCGGAACAACGATGGCTGTGCTGGTTGCGATCAGTTTTTCCCATTTACTCAACGACACGATTCAGGCGCTCATCCCGTCGATCTACCCGCTGATCAAGGAGCAACTGAACCTGACCTACGCACAGTTGGGCTTGGTCACGCTCACGTTTCAATGCACGGCTTCACTTTTACAACCCGTCGTCGGGACGATCACAGACAGGCGACCACAGCCTTATTCTCTAGCGATCGGGATGGCCTGCACCTGCGTCGGCCTCTTTCTGCTGGCGGTGGCACATTCCTTTCTGTCTCTGATCTTCGCTGCGGGGATGGTGGGTCTGGGATCATCGGTTTTCCATCCGGAAGCCTCGCGTGTGGCGCACCTCGCTTCGGGCGGAAAGCGGGGCATGGCTCAAGCCCTCTTTCAGGTGGGTGGGAATGCGGGGAGTTCCATCGGGCCACTGCTGGCGGCCTTCATCGTGACCCCGAGAGGACAGGGTTCGATCCTGTGGTTCACCCTGTTAGCTGGACTCGGAATCATCATCTTATCACAGATTGGTCGCTGGATGGCACGGAGGCTCGCTGCTCTACCGGCACACGGTCGCAAAGGGGCGGGCATCATGTCTCATCACCACTCGCTACCCCGAGGCAGGGTGATCTTCGCCCTGTCGGTTCTGGTGATACTGATTTTCTCGAAATACGTCTATCTGACGAGCATGACGAGCTACTATACTTTCTTTCTAATCAAGCGATTCGGAGTGAGCACGGGAACCTCACAAATCCTGCTCTTCGTCTTTCTTTTCGCCGTTGCGGCGGGTACGATTCTCGGGGGACCGGTGGGAGATCGCATCGGACGGAAACCGGTGATCTGGGTGTCGATTCTGGGGGTAGCTCCGTTCACGCTGGCACTCCCGTATGTCAGTCTGACGGTGACGGTGGCGCTCAGCGTGGTGATCGGTCTGGTTCTGGCCTCTGCCTTTTCCGCCATTCTGGTGTACGCGCAGGATCTAGTGCCGGGAAAGGTCGGGTTGATCGCCGGTATTTTCTTCGGGCTTGCCTTTGGTATCGCGGGAATCGGATCGGCGATTTTGGGAAAATTCGCTGATCAAGTCGGGATCGAAATGGTGTATCATTTCTGCTCCTATCTGCCTCTGCTGGGAATCGTAGCGGCGCTTTTACCCGGCAAAAAATTGCTCCGACCCGAAAAGTCGGCATGATTTCCTGAAGATAGAGAAGCTGAAAAATCCCGGTGGCAGGATCGCCGAATCCCTTCTATGCTCGCGCCGATGAAGACTTACACGGTTCGTTATTCTGCAAGCTCCGATCCCGCCGAAGGAGTGGTAATCGAGGACTTTTGCTTTCCTTGGACAGATGCCCCTTGCCCGCTGACACAATTTTCCGCCGTATGGGGACCGGAACATTTCCATTTTCGCTTCGATGTCGTAGACCACGATCTCGTGCTGGACGAATCGGGCGAACCTGGACAAGCAGTGCTGGGATCGGATCGGGTCGAGCTATTCTTTTCTCCGACTCGCGACTTGTCCACCTATTACGGAATCGAAATGGAGCCACGGGGAGAGGTGTATGACTATCGGGCGCACTATCATCGTCGCTTTGATCGCGAATGGCGCTTCCCCGGACTCGAGTTTTCCGGAAAGATTCGCGAGAGTGGATACAGCGTCGAAGGCCGCATTCCACTGTCTGTGCTGCGTGATCTCTCGTGCCTGCGGGACAGCGAAATGATCGTCGGAGTCTATCGCGGTGAGTTTTCACATGGGGCCGACGGGATCATCCAGGACTGGATCAGCTGGATCCATCCGCAGACTGAGGTGCCCGACTTCCATGTGCCCGCATCCTTCGGAACCTTTCTTTTTGAGTCAGAGAAAGCCCGGAGCTAAGAGAGGTCACGAGCACGACTCAGGAGAGAATCTCGCGAATCTGTTCCATCGGAAGATGGTGACCCACGAGAGGCTGGGAAAAGTCCTCCTGACTTTGCTGCCAGTTGGCGAAGATTCCCGTCTCGTCGGCCAGAGTAGCGACATAGCGCGAACATCCCGTCCCATAGGGAGAGGTGAAGAGCGGAGCCAGCACGCTCAGACTAGTCATCACCCCAGGTTCATCGTCGAAGCCGACGGCGATGCCGCCGATCTCCTCGCAAGACCAGCCACGAGGGCGCGAGACAGCTTTCGGATTTTCGTCGAGTTGACGAAGACATTCGCAACTGTCGTAGAAGTAAATCGAGAGATCTGGGACATCTGCGAAACTCCCGATCTTAGGAACGGCTAGACGATCCGTAACCCGCGCAGCCGCGATATCCCATACAGGGCCGCGACGAAGAGCATCTGAGTAAATCGTCTGATAGGAGGACTGGCCGACTGGACGCAGAGCCAGCGCGGTTCCGCTGCTCGACCAGGAGAAGGGGTGTGTGCAATAGCCGAGCACTAGGTCGCCGCCAGCGTTCTCGAAGAGCCAAGGATCTTTCACGTGGAGCCGTGCTGGATAGCAAAATCCGGAGGGAATCACCTCGTGCAAAGTAGCCGGGGAGATGCTGCGGACATCCTTTCCCGTGAGTCGGTCGATACTCCAGACGCCCGTTCCGGGTTTCAAGTAGCCTGCGATTTGGTCAGGATAGGGTACCTGTTTCTCGGTGGAGACAAAGAACTCGATTCCGTCGTCCGTTAGATGGAGAGCTGTGCCTTCGATGGAGATCACCTCACGATCCGGAGTCGAGAGATCAGACTTAGAAAAAGATGCGATTTTCTCGAAATTTCCCTGAGGATTGTCCGCACGATAGATTGCAGTTTCTTTCCCTCGCTCACCCGCTCCAACACCTGTTCGCGAATCGCCATAAACCCGATGCCGCCCACAGATCAGAATGGAGCCGTCGCGATCACGAATGACATTTCCTCCGCCGAACCAGTAACCAGTGCTACGATCCAAGGGTTCGACCAAAACGCGGGCTGCCCGCTGATCGATCAGAGCTGCCGAGAGTGCGAGTAGTTGATCCGTTTGGCGAGAACTGAGAGTAAACATGGGGAATTGGGGTTGAATCGAGCAAACTAGATTAGACAGGTCAATCCAATCTAGTCGAAAGTATCTAAAAATCGCACCACATCAAGCTGGCTCTCTACTGATCCTTTTCTTTCTTCGATTCTGCTCGTAGTCTCCGACATGCCACGTATCGCCGCCTTTCCCAAAGCGTTCATGCAAGCTCTCTGCAAGGACGGAACAATGTCTGTTTCAGAGTGGATCCACCTAGCTTCTGCGCTGGAAATCGATGGGCTGGAATGGTATGCAGAATTCCTAGAGATGGCCGACGAAACAAACTGGCCCCGCTTTCGGCAAGAGGTCGAGGTGACAGGACGCTGTATCCCCATGATGTGCTGCTCACCAGACTTTACGCATCCGGATGCGACCTTCCGCGCACATGAAATCGCTAAGCAGAAGAGATGGATCGACATGACGCACGCTCTCGGTGGATCGTATTGTCGCGTGCTGAGCGGGCAGCGCCGACCGGAGCTTTCGATTGATGAGGGCGTATCTCTGGCCGCGGGGTGTATCGGGAGCTGCCTACCCTATGCCGAAGAGAAGTGCGTGGTTCTGATTCTCGAAAATCATTACAAGGACGATTTCTGGTCATATCCCGAATTCGCTCAGAAAATGGATGTCTTCTGTCAACTCGTCGATGCCATCGATCATCCGTATTTCGGAGTGAACTACGACCCAAGCAATGCCTTCCTCGCAGGAGATGATCCCCTCGTGCTACTCCGACGTATTTCTCACCGGGTCGTGACCATGCACGCGAGCGACCGCTTCTTGATCGAAGGCACACTAGACGATCTGCGACGGGAGGAGTCTGATTCGGTCGGTTATGCGAAGAGGCTTCGACACGGTGAAATCGGCAAGGGATTGAACGACTATGACGCGATCTTCTCGGAACTGAGCCGGAAAGGCTTCGATGGATGGATCAGCATTGAAGACGGAGTAGACGGAATGGAGCAGCTCGCTCGAAGCGTCGCCTTTCTGCGAAAAAAAGTCGCGGAATACTGGCCGTGAGGGAGAGGAAACGCCCTTGCTTGGAATGACTTACGGATTCAACGCTAGGAGCTTCTCCGCAGCAGGGGTGATGAGAAACTGATTCATCGAACACCTGTCCTTCACTGCCCATTCCTTGCTCTTACTTCATCTCACTCCCATCCTTTTGTCGCCCTTCGGAGAGGACTTCTTCCGCACCTTTGATCAGACGACAGAATTCCTTTTTCGTCAGCGTTCGATGCACTGACTTTTCCGAATTATCGGAATCCATCTGCTTGAACTCGACTGACAGGCGCTCCACGCGGACGATGCGATACAGATTCCTTCCCTGCCGCCAAAGCTGATTTTGATAAAGCCTCATCGAGTTTTGAATCACGAAATCACCATTCGATGGGTAGGAACAGGCTTCCCTGGGCGAAAATGCTCGATATGGGTGACGCGGTAGCTCAGGCTTCGCACTTGAATGATCTCGGACGCCAGAGCACGTGTGGTGGCGGATTCGAGCGTATCTGGGTCAGCTTCAGCACGGATGTTGACGAGTAGTTCGCCGTCCTCCAGTGGCTCGTAGAGGCGATGAGACAATTCTGGCTCTGCACCGCCTCGAACCAGATTGACAGCTCCGAGTTCATAGGGATCACCCAACGGCGTCAGCGTCATCTTCAGGTGTGCGATTTCCGCACCTTCTTCTTCCAGCTTATCCTTGATCGCACGGGCGAGATCGCTCAGCAGAGCGTTCCCATCGAATTCCTCATCGCTCGATTCTCCTCCCTCGATCTCGACTACGGCATTCAGCCAGCCGAGCAAGGCCTCGCCTTCGGCATAGCGCTCGTAGTCGATTTCGAGTGTAGTCGGGTCCGTGTCGGAGGCCAGCAATGCGTCAAACCAGGCCTCGCAACCTGTGCCCTCGCGGGCGGAAAGGACAAAGACTTGGGCACGAGGAAATTCCTTTTCCAGAGCACTCACCAGTTCCTGCTGTTGGTCATCGTTGAGCAGATCCACTTTGTTCACCACGATGAATTCCGCCTCTTCCAACTGCTTCCGATAGATGTAGAGCACATTTTCGGAAAAGCGTTTATCCTCTCGAATGCCCAATACCTGCGCGGCACGGATGGGATCGACGAGCACGCTGAGCGGGGCAACCACGTAGCTGTCACCGTAAATGCTTTGCAAAGGCAAGCTAACCGTAGCCACTAAATCTGTGCAACTTCCGACTGGTTCGGCGAGAAGGACATCTGGGCGGGTGGCCTCTGTGAGGTTTTCTGCGGCTTCGACGAGGGACTGAAAGCGACAGCAGAAACAACCACCAGGGATCTCCTCGACGGGAAAACGATTGGATCGTCCGATCGCAGAATCGACGAGTCCGGCTCCCTGATCGTTCGTAATCAGCCCCACGCGGAGGCCTTTCTCATCGAGATAGTGAGCGAATCGTTGAATGAGTGTGGTCTTGCCGGCTCCGAGAAAGCCGCCAATCATGAGATACCGTGAAACCATGCGGGAAGTCTGCCAGAATTCCAGGAAGTGGCAAGAGCGGGTATCGGATTCTCTTAATATCCCGCCTTCTGCATCTGCTCGATCAGAGCCTCCAAGTGTTCAACATAGCCATGCACGTCCACACTCCCCTCCTCGGGCGAGCCATCGACGGCATAGAGCCAGCCGTCCTCATAGGGCGAACTTTTTACGATACAGGCATCCTCTTCCAAGATTGGATTACCTCCGGCGAATTTTCCATCCATGGCGCAATAGAGATCACTGGCGGCTTTGAATCCCTCGACGTAGCCGATCGACTGCCCCGATGCGACGACATCACCCACTTTGACATCATAACGAGCCTCGACTAGCTCACCTAACATGCGGGTGGCAAACTTCGTGAATCCGACTCGCCAGCGTCCTGCCACATCCTCCTGCTCAACCATCCAGTAATGACTGAGTGAATAACGGAAGGAAACCGGTAAGCGCGCGGAAAATCGGGCGTGTTTAAAACGGACGTATTCCATGAAAGTCAGGAGAAAAACTTCGCTCGGAGGAACTCAGTTAGCAGCATGAGTTTTCCCGGACGATAGCGCATATCATACACGCGGAAACCATCGCGCTCCATCGCATCGAGAATATCCGTATAAATCCGTCGCATGAGTTCAGCAGAGCACAGAGCACCTTGATCAAATCGAGGCAACGTAGCTAGGATCGCGAGAGCCTCGCGGTAATGGGCGCGAGCGATCAAGGTTTCATATTGCATCAGTTGAAGAAACTTTTCAGGATGGGGTTTTCCTGACAGCATGTCTTCCATCGCTAGTCCAAAGCGATTCAGGTGCTCCCGTGGCAGAAAGACGCGACCTTTCCGAGCGTCTTCGCCGACATCACGGAGGATATTGGTCCACTGGAGCGCATATCCGAGCTGCTCAGCGTAAGAGCGTGCCTGCGGATCGAGACAGCCAAAAATCCGCACACTTACCAAGCCCACCGCACTGGCCACTCGATAGCAATACAATCGCAGATCATCGACTGTGGGAAAAGTGTTCGGAGTCAAATCCATTTCCATGCCATCGATGATCGCAGACAGATCGTCACGATTCAGGTCAAGGCGTCTTATCAGCTCTGCGAATTCGCTCTCGACTCCTGGGTGGTATTCCGTCGCTGTTCCTCCGATCACCTCCCGCCAGCGATCCAGCCCCGCACGTCTCGACTCCATCTCCAGCCCTGGCTCATCAACCAGATCATCAATGACTCGACAGAAGGCGTAAAAAACCTCCATGTCTCGTCGTACAGCCCTCGGCAGAATCGCCAGCGCAAAGGCAAGATTCGATCCGCTACGGCGAACGATTTCCCGGGAGTTCGACGGCGGAGCGTTCAAGTGATCGTTCCGAGGTTCAGTGGACGAAGCCGAAATGATGGCCAAACGGGTAATACACGAAGGCCGCTCGTCCGACAATGTTCTTCTCCGGCACCACTCCCCAAGTTCTGGAGTCGGAGCTGTTTGCGCTGTTGTCGCCGAGCGCCCAGTATTCCTTCGCACCCAGCGTTACCTCCGTCCGTCCCTGATTTGTATATCCCGTGTAGTATCCCTGCTGTGCGGCGACGCGAGCAAAGCCTGGCCCAGGATCCTGAATCCCGTTCACCTTCAGGTGAGGCGACTCGATTACCAGATGATCCCCGGGAACCCCAGCTAGGCGCTTGATATAGTGCTGCGAGCCTTCACGGGGGTCATTCAGCCCGCGCTGGATGTAATCAATATCGCGAGTGTTGAAAACAAAGACTTCCCCGCGAGTCGGCTTTTTCCAGTGGTAGATCCACTTGTTCACCACCAACTGATCACCAGTATCGACGTAGCCTCTCGCGATGACATCCCCTTTTTTCACGGGAATCGCCTGAATGTATTGGGGATTTCGAATCAAGTTAGTATTCAGAAGAGTCGCGACCCGCGAATCGGTTCCCGGCGCCTTGTACACTCGTCCGTTCTTCGTTTTTAGATGAGTGTAGGGAAAAAATAAGAAGTAATTGCGTCCGTAGAAATGGTCTCTATCCAGCAGGAGCACATCGTCCTCCTGAGCGATCCATTCGACATGGCTGCGCCCATACCAGATTTTATCCACGATACGCTTAAACAGCCCCGGTGGTGTGTAGTCATCCGGAGCATTGCGCTCGGCATGGGGATTCATCTCCTTCGTCGGATAGGCGATGATCCCGTTCAGTGTCGGCTGCATCGATCCGGTGGGGATTTTAAACTGCTGGATGAAATACGCCCGGATGCCCATGGCGATCACGACAGCGACGAAAATTACCTCGATATTCTCCTTCCACGCTGATACGGAGTAATTTTTGACCGACTTGCGACAGAGATCTGTTAATTCCTCTGCTTTGATCTCCAGGTCGCGACGCTTGATCGATGAATCCGTTAGCGCGGTCTGAAATGCGTGATTTTTGCTCCGAATTTCCTCCTTTCTCTCCTCGTCGATCAGGTCGTCGTTATAGCGGAGGAATTTTCGCACCCCCTTCACGAGAGAGTGCCCTTCCTTCTGCCCTTTTCGATCAATGGGTAAATCGAGGAGTTCTTCCGGATTGGGTCGTTTGAGAAACTGAAACATGGTCGTGTCTGGGGAATGGGTTAATCACCCGATTTGAGCACCTTGATGAAGGCATCCTGGGGGATATTCACTTTGCCAATGGCCTTCATCTTCTTTTTCCCTTCCTTCTGCTTTTCGAGAAGCTTTCTCTTTCGGGATATGTCACCACCATAGCATTTGGCCGTCACGTTTTTACGCATGGCCGTGATCGATTCACGGGCGATGATTTTTCCACCAATGGCCGCTTGGATCGCGACTGTGAAAAGTTGTTGGGGAATCACGTCCTTCAGCTTCGCGGCAAGCTGACGCCCCCGGGATTCCGCCTTGTCGCGATGGACGATGACGGAGAAGGCATCGACCGATTCCCCAGCGATCAGCATATCCATTTTCACCAATTTCTCCGCCTGATAGTCGGCGTATTCGTAATCCATGCTCCCGTAGCCGCGCGTGATGCTCTTGAGGCGGTCATTGAAATCCACCAGAATCTCGTTGAGCGGCAGAATCGCGGTCATCAGAACTCGCCCGTGATCCAGCGTCTCCGTATTGACCAGTCGTCCCCGCTTTTCAGCGACTAATTGAAGCAGATCGCCGATGTATTCGTTCGGCGTCATCACATAGGATCGCACCGTTGGCTCACGAATTTCTGTAATATTCTGAGGTTCAGGAAGGAAGCTCGGATTGTCAATCTCCACCTCGCTGCCGTCCGTCAGGGTTACGTGATAGACCACACCGGGATAGGTCGATATCACGTCCATGTTGAACTCGCGGCGCAGGCGCTCCTGCACGATCTCCATGTGCAAGAGACCGAGAAATCCACAACGAAATCCGAAACCCAAGGCGGCGGAACTCTCTGCCTGATAGGTGAAAGCGGCGTCGTTAATCTGGAGCTTGCCCATCGCCAGCTTCAACTGCTCGAAGTCTTCGGACGAAACGGGATAAATTCCACTAAACACCATGGGCTGGATTTCCTTGAAGCCCGGGAGCGGGTGCGACGCGGAAATTTTCGTGTCGGTAATCGTATCGCCAATTTTCACTTCCGACGAAGATTTCATATTGGCGATCAGGAAACCGACATCGCCTGCCACCAGTTTATCCCGCGTCGTTTGGCGCGGAGTAAAAACACCCACTTCTTTGACTTCGTAGGTTTTTCCTGTAGCCATCATGCGAATGCTGGTACCGCGTTTTACCTCGCCACTGACGACGCGGACATAGCTGACCACCCCGCGATAGGTATCGAAAACGGAATCGAACACCAGCGCTCGCAGGATCGTATCCTTTGGCTGTGCAGGAGGAGGAACTCTCGCCACGACCGCCTCCAGTATGTCTTCGATCCCGATTCCCATCTTTGCACTAGCCGGGATCGCCTCGTCCGCCGGAATAGCGAGAATGTCTTCGAGCTGGCGTTTCACGCCGGGAATGTCGGCACTGGGCAGGTCGATTTTATTGATCACTGGTATGACCTGAAGATTCGCCTGATTGGCCAGATGCATGTTCGCCACAGTCTGCGCCTCCACTCCCTGCGCAGCATCGACTAGCAATAGGGCACCTTCACAAGCCGCAAGGGAACGACTCACTTCGTAGGAAAAATCGACGTGGCCTGGCGTGTCCAGCAAGTTCAGTTGGTAGGTTTTCCCATCCTTCGCTTGGTAACTCATCGTGACCGGATGGGATTTGATCGTGATTCCGCGCTCGCGTTCCAAGTCCATCGAATCGAGCAACTGATCTTGCTTCTCGCGCTGGGAGATCGTGGCCGTAGTCTCTAGGAGACGATCCGAGAGAGTCGTCTTTCCATGGTCGATGTGGGCGATGATAGAAAAATTGCGTGTCAGTTCGATAGGCATCGTCAGGCGTGCCGAAGACGGCAGAAAGCCGGAAACCTAGGAGATTTCTGCCGAAAGTAAAACAGCTT
>CAUJIH010000025.1 GCA_963205275.1 Verrucomicrobiota bacterium
GGCGACTTCCTCCTCACCCGGCCCTCCCGAGTCACTCTCGCGCCCAAAGCCTCTGCCACCTTCCGTGTCACCTTCAAGCCCAAGGCCGCAGGCAACCGCAAGACAGACCTCCTGATCCATAGCAACTCCCCCATGATTAAAGTCCGGCTCAGGGGCAGGGGAAAGCCCCAAATAAGCCAACCCGCTTCGAACGGTTTGTATCCCGCACGGCGTCCAAGGGCAGGCGCAAGATAGTAGATCCCATCCACGTCCATGTGATGAGAACAATGCGCGTCCACACCGCTCGGCTCAGTTCTCCTCGCCCAGACCTTGACGGTTAAATCTCTCCACTCCGCCGGAGCCGCCTATCCCGTAGCTCCGGCGGCACGAGCCAGTAGGTCAATCCTGTCGAATTCGCAGGGTCCGTTCATGCACGAATTGCTCATGCACGAATTCCCACCTTCGTTGCATCCTTGTGACTGTGCCCCTTGCCAGCACTGTGAATGAAAATCGATCATCTGAGTGGAGCACATTCTTCTCCTACAATCGAAAAATTGAGGGATCCGGTGAATTCCGAAGCAAGCATAAGAATTTACTTGCTCATCTGAAGAGCCTCTGCCTGAATAGGGTAACGCTGGTGCTCCTCTCCTCCGATTCCATGAAAAGCCCATTCTTCGCCCTCCTCGCTCTTTGGCTTTTTATTGCAGCAATCGGATTTGTGCGTGCGGACGAGGCGACGAAACGCACTTGGACCAGCACTGAAGGGCGCACCATCGAGGCCAGCTTTGTGGGGATGGAAGGCGAAAATATCCGTCTTCGCTTGGCCAATGGGACCGTAGCCACCGTTCCTCTGATCCGACTGTCTCCAGCGGATGTGGAATATGCAAAATCTCTCGCAAAGTCGACAGAGACTCCCGAAACTCCAAAGACAACAAGTTCCTCCGCTCCCGCTGCGGTGAAAGAATGGCCGCGCAGCATCGATATCGGACAGACGCCAGTTCCCGAGATCGTCAAAGAGGATTCTGCGACGAAGGAATTCATCTATCGCTCTGGGCACTACGAATTTCACTGCGATTCTAAGCTTACATCGAGTGTCGTCCGAGAGTTTTCACGCATCTTCGAGGCGACTTACCTGCTCAATGCATCACTTCCCCTCGATCTGAAGCCATCGCCTGAGGAAGGACAGGAGTATTTTGTCGCCAAGCTATACACCAATCGCGAGGATTACCTGTCCAATGGTGGGATGCAGGGTTCGGCAGGAGTTTATTCGACGAGAGAAAAAGCGCTTTCCGCCCCACTGGCTTCCCTAGGGGTCAAGATCTCCGGTAGTCGCGTGCTCCTAGATAACTCCGGTGACGGCGGAGACAATGCGACATTGATCCACGAGATCACACACCAGATGATGAATCACTGGCTGCGCAAGCTCCAAGTCTGGTTCATCGAGGGGAGTGCGGAAGCGATGGAAATGCTGGATTACAATCGGGGCAAGTTCAATCTGTCGAACCGAAAATCGCAACTGAAAGGCTATTTACATGAGGCAAAGGAGTTTACGTTCTTGGATCCGAGCGAGCTGTTTGGACTCGATAGCGGAACTTGGGCAGGAGCGCTCACCAGTTCGATCGGGCAGGGACATCAGAACTATCGGTCCGCCGGGCTGATGGTGTATTACTTCTACTACCTCGACGGAGCGGGGGATTCGGCTCATGTGATCGCGTATCTGCGAGAATTGGAGGGAGTGGACAGGCGGGATGCAGAACCTACCATCTTCGAGAAACATCTTCTGAGAGGGCGGAATACTGATCAATTGAAGGAAGACATCGTGAAGGCTTTTCGTGGGGAAGGAATTACTGTCTCCTTCGACAAACCGGGCAAGAATTCTGGTGCTTCGGAATCAAAGTGAAGGGGAGCACCGTTCATTCTCCACGCATCAGTGTTTGACAGTCGAGCGATTCGCGAGTTAACTAGCCGACCTATTCGTAAACCATGCGATGGCGAGGTCGCCAAGTGGTAAGGCCGGGCTCTGCAAAAGCCCTATCGCGGGTTCGATTCCCGCCCTCGCCTCCATCGCGCTCCATCGCGTATTCTCCTATGACTCGTGGGAGAGACTTGTGGCAGTTGCAGGCGAATTGAAAATCGCCAGTCCTTTACACTTCACGAATGACGTACACAGACAAGATTGTCTGTGCCACTCTTCCTCCACTAGCCCGGCACTTCATCATTCAACATTCTGAATTTCCTTCCGGCGGCCCAAGAAATCGCTAACACAGACAGGATTCCCTGCGTTACTCTTCCTCTACTTGCACCACCTTGTAACCTCCGATCATGCGGAAGTAGATCAGGAGCAGGAGATAAATTCCAGCCATGGTTGCAGGGAGGAAGGAGTCCGCTCGAAGGGTTTTTCGAGATCCGACGATCAGAGAATCGAGCAAGGTTTTCTGTTCCGCAGAACGCTCAGCTTCGGGTTTATCCTTTGCTTCGACTACATTTTTTTGGTCGACGGCATGCACCTTCTCAAAAAACAGGAAGGAAGACGACTTCTCGACCTTTTGCGCTGCATACAGTTCCGGATTCGTCTGCTGCAAATGCTCCACCATAAAGCGATCTTGAGCATAGCCCAGTCCCTGACTGCCGATCAGGCCCGCCGACATCATTCCGATGCCACCCATAATGGACATTGCGACAGCTCCTGTCTTGGGAAAGCGATCCCCGATCACCGCCAGCATGGTGGGCCAGAGAAAGGTTTTTCCCAATGCGTAGACTCCGAGTGCGATTAGAGCGCTCGCGAATGTCGTGATTCCGCTCGCCAGATTGAGACCGATGCATCCGATGATAGAACCGATGAGAAGAATTCCGATGGGGGAGAGCTTCAGATTCTTTTCTATCCAGCCCGAGCAGAAACGGAGCACGAACATCAGTGAACTACTCCAAACAAAAAGAATTTTCCCTTCTTTCTGAGTTAGCAGATTTCCGGTGATGTTTTGAATCCAGTTGTCTGTTCCCAGCTCCACGGCTCCCAGAAATGTGTGAGCGATGTAGAGGACGAAGAGAAGGAGTGAACCGAGAGAAAAGCGAGTCAGGACTCCGACAGTAAGTAAAAGAACGCCACCGATAGACCATGCGGCCCAGCCGGGCAGCCCGAGGTCGGTTCGGAAGAATAGAACGAGTAGATAGGCGGCCAAAGCCGCACCGGGCAGACCGATTTCACGCATCATTTCACCGAAAGGAAGGCCTTTTTCAGCTGCCTCAGATTTCGGGAATCTTTGTCCGAGAAAGGCTAGGCCGTAAAGTAAGGTCGGTATGAGAAACAAGCCCAACTGGATACGCCAGTTTAGTCCTTCAGCTCCGAAAATTCCGCCTTTGCCCAGAAACCATCCGATCATTCCGCCGAGAATGAGTCCGGCGGGCCAGGAGGCGTGGAGTATATTCAGATAGTGCGTGCGATTTTTCGGAAAGAGGGTGGCGACCAGAGGATTTGCTACGCCTTCGAGACTGCCGTTCGCCAGAGCGAAAAGAAACATGCCCCAGTAGAGAAAGCTGCGAGCAACCTCCGGGCTTTGATTGCCAGTCGCGGCAAATGTAACCAGAGCGGAAGCGACGTGAAGAAGAAACGCGACTAGAACGATTTTTCCATACCCGAGCTTGTCCACGATCACTCCGCTAATGATGATCCCGAAACAAAATCCGGTAAAGCCAGCCCCGATAATTTCACCGATCACAGAGGAGGTTAGATGAAATTCAGTCGCCCAGTTGTCGAGAATTCCTCCTCTCACCCCGAAGCCGATGCCAGCGGCGAGGATGGCGAGGAACCCGGCCCACAGGAGGCGCATGGCATTCGGGGCAGGATGATTCAGGGCAGAATTTGCACTAGTGGCTGTCATATCGTGAGAGGGTAGCGTGAAAAATGATTCAGAGTCGATAATTTTTTTACACAATCGATGCTGGACTGTCAGGGGAGGTCATCCTTGCATGACGAGATTTCCAAGGTTCGTTCTCAAAAACGTCCACAGTCATTCCGCCGGGCGCAGAACCGGGAGAGATAATGGCGAGAAAAACAAGATCCTGAGTGGTCAGGTTATAGGCCGCATGGATTTCCGATGCAGGAATCCAGGCTGACTCCCCAGGTCCGAGATCGCGATGCGATTCGCCTATCCACAGATGGGCTTGTCCGGACAGGACGTGGATGATCTCTTCCTTGCCAGGATGGTAGTGAAAGGGATGGCCGCCACCGGGAGGGATGATGACTTTGACGCAGTAAAGATCCTCTGTGCCTGTGAGTTCCGGACGCGAGATCCAGAAGTGGGCACGCTGGTCGACGACTTCATCCGGGGTATTGCTGGCTTCGAGAAACATGGGATTGAGAGGTGAGGCTGCGGTTGAAATCTACAATGATTCTCAAAGAACTTATACGATCATCGCAGCGCCTCAGAGTGTGGAGTGGACGGTGATCGATTTGAACTGGCGTGTTAGCGCCGTGAGCGATTCCTCCACTCCCATCCGCTCGAGGCTGGACGCCCCGACGAAGCCGACGCAATCGGTCGCACGGATGACTCTCTCAGCATCTTCCGGAGTATTGATCGGACCGCCGTGGCAGAGGAAAAAGATGTCTTTGCGCACGGATTTCGCGGCATCAATGATCGCCTGAGTCCGGCGGATCGTATCCTCCCACGAAACCACGGCTCCGACGACTCCGATCGATCCGCCGACGGTAGTTCCGACATGAGCGATGATCGCATCCGCTCCGCTCTCGGCCATGCGCTTTGCTTCATCGGGTGATCCGACGTACACGATGCTGAACATGTCCATCCGCCGGGCAAGAGCCACTGCCTCGAATTCCTTCTCTACGCTCATTCCGGTTTCTTCAAGGACTTGTCGGAAATGCCCATCCACAATGGTGTGAGTAGGAAAGTTATTGATGCCTGAGAAGCCCATGTCCTTTACTTTCAGAAGCCAGTGCCACATTCGACGTCGAGGGTCGGTGGCATGGACTCCGCAAATGACGGGCACTTCCTTCACCACTGGTAATACCTCGAATTCACCGATTTCCATCGCGATGGCGTTGGCATCACCGTAGGCCATCATGCCCGCCGTCGAGCCGTGTCCCATCATGCGAAATCGGCCAGAATTGTAGATGATGATGAGATCGGCTCCGCCTTTTTCGATGAATTTAGCGCTGATTCCTGTACCAGCTCCGGCGGCGATGATGGCTTGACCTTTCGAAAGAGTATCGTGCAGACGCTCGATCACCTCAGTTCGCGTATAGGGATTTCCGATTCCGGTCCATGGATTAGGCATGTCGGTATGCTGGAAAGATTTGTTTGCGAGTGCAAGATTTTGCGATACACAAAAATTTATTTCAAATCCACATTGATAGGGAAAGTCAATTTCTCTCTAGTGATGAGTGATTCTTCGTATCCAGATGATGTCGAAATCTTTGGGCCAGATACCCGCTACCTTGGAATCCGCTCGGATCCGACCGATCAGCGCATTTGGTTGCGCGATGCGCCGGTCTGTTCGGAGTTGGTGATCGAGTATAAAATCAGTCACGTCGGCATTCTGGATGCACAGGCCCCGTTCACGATTCATCGCGTTCGCCAGTCAGGGACGTATTTTCTCGCATGTCTCGAAGGCAGGGGACAGGTGCTGGTCGATGGGATGTGGAAGAGCGTTCATGCCGGACAGGCTTGCCTCCTGCCACCGTTCGTTAGTAACTCATTCAAATGTGAAGCCGGGCAGCGATGGCGCTTTGTCGGCGTTCGCTATCTTGAATCTGTCGGGGGCTGGCCGATGATCGCAGCCTGGTCACCGGTGATCGGCTCCTTTCAGGCCGAAGCTTTACAGAGCGCCGTGATGGGGCTGAGAGCGGAAGTCATCGCTGGTGGGAATTCGGCGACTCTGCATCACTGGTGTGCGTTGATCCATCTCTATGTTCAATCGTTCGCTCGACCTGCCAATCCTGATCCTCGCCTGTGGCGACTCTGGCAACAGATCGAGCAGAATCCAGGTCGAGACTGGACTCTAGCCGAGATGGCCGCAATCGCCTGTGTCAGTCGCGAGCATCTGAGGCGGCTCTGTCAGGAGCAGTTGGGCCGAAGTCCTGTGAGCCATCTGACCTTCATTCGTCTGCAATGCGCATTGGCGATGATCACGAAGGGCGAGGAGAAAATTACCACCATCGCTAGAATCGCTGGCTTCGCCAACATTCACAGCTTCTCCGCCGCGTTCAAATCTCGGTACGGAGTCGCTCCGTCTCGATTTCGTGTGCGGTGAAATCCCTGCATCATGAGGTGCTTTGCGAGAACTAGTCTCAGCAAAAGGTCGATGACATACTTCGATCCTTGGCGAGAGCAGTTCCGCGCAGTTTCAACAGCGAGATTTACTTTAATAATTTTTCGCGATAGCCTTGAGCGCGCTTCGGATGAAAATCACGTTTGTCACGCTGCTTAGCCTTACACTTTGTCTGAATTTGTTCGCAGATCCGTCTTTCGATCAGTCTCTGAAGGTCCGTTTACCTGATGGCACTGGAACGGTCATAGGCAAGATTGTCGTCGTAGAACCGAATACTGACGAAGGATTCCAAGTTGCGGTAAAGGTGGCGGCATATCGGGGGATTCCGTATGCCCAAGCTCCTGTGGGTGATCTGCGTTGGCGTGCGCCGGTGAAACTGACTCGACTGCCGCAGGAGCCGTTTTCGGCGCTCGCGTTCGGTCCAGAGTGTCCTCAGCAACTCAATACGGGACAGCGTAAAGCGAGATCTGCCGAACAAGGGACTGGGGTGGAGAGCGGGGATTTTCCTGCGAGAGCATCTGAGGATTGCCTTTCGCTGAACGTCTGGACTCCGGCGATGACAGATGCAGAGCGTCTCCCGGTTATGGTGTGGATTCACGGTGGTGGTTTCGTGCGAGGCACCGCTGCCCATCCACAGATGGACGGTACGCGACTGGCAGCGCGCGGTGTGGTGGTGGTGTCGATGAACTACCGCCTAGGTCCGCTCGGGTTTTTTCATCATGCTGCATTTTCGGATGAGCCAGATCCGAAGGTTAATTTCGGTTTGCTAGACCAGATCGCCGCGTTGCGATGGGTGAAAGCTAATATCGGGGGCTTCGGCGGCGATACGCATCGAGTGACGATTTTCGGTTCTTCAGCAGGAGGAGCGAGTGTTCTGTGTCTGATGCTCGCACCGCAGATTCGTGGGGAGTCGCTATTTCATCGGGCGATCGTTCAATCCGGAGGTGGGATAGGCGAGAGATTCTCTGCGTATGGAGACTGGGCGGTGAATCCTCGGTCCGCACAGGCACTGGCACAGAGATTTTACGCCAGTCTGGACAAAAGTGTTCTGTGCGCGAATCCGACGGGTCAAGCGAAGTATGAAGGGCTCACCATTGCGCAAGTCGAGTCTCGCGATGGGATTGCCACGGCTTTGCGTCACGGCATCAGTTTCGATCAATTGATCGGATTTTTCGGTGCGAAATGGGACGAGCGGAATCGCGTCATCAAAGCGGAATACAGGAATTATCCCTTCCTAGATGGTCAGGTGGTGGCCCATCGTAACGCCGTAGCTGGGTTCCAGAGGGGAGATCAGGTGGATGTGCCTCTCATGATCGGCTACTCCAGTGACGAGGCCAGTCTGTTGTATGGTCTAGGGCAAACGCCGAGTCGGACATGGATTGAGCGATTGTTAGCAGATCGGGGCCTTATGCCAGAGTTTTCCTACAATTCACTTCGTCGTCTTTATGGAGAACTCGATGACGTCGAGTTGGTGTCGACTGTGTACCGCGATTTGGTTTTTGGATTTCCGGCACAAATACTGGCAGGGCTGCATCAGACCGGCAAGAAGAGCTCAGCCTGGTTTTATCGATTTGGTTACGCATCGCCATGCAGTCAATCGAGCACGCCGGACCGAGCGGGCCATTCTGCGGAGGTTGCTTACCTGTTTGGTACCATGCCTCGACCACCATCCGGCAATTCTGACGGCTCGACACGAGGATTTGGCAGCGATCTCGTTTTGTCGAGGCAGTTGGCTACCTATTGGGTCAATCTGGCGGCCAATGGAGATCCCAATGAGGCTTACCATTGGCCTCCGGGTTCCGGAGTGTCCGGGGCCTCGACCGTATGGCCAAAATACGAGGAGACACGACGCAATGTCTTCCTGATCGACAACGGAGGTGTACAAGGTGGGATTCGATTCCATAGCGAGGATGGGCTGAACGATGCCCGCGTATCGCTGCTGGATCGCATTCGTGAAAATCATTAATTTTTCGATATCTGTGAATTGTTCTCCCTCTGTCATATGAAAACGATTTTTCTCATCGGCGTAGCAGTGCTTCTGTCGGTTTCGGCACATTCCTCCGATCTCGTCCTCGCCGAGGATGGGCGATGTGATTATCAGATCGTGATTCCCAATCAAGCTGCAGATGAAGTCGTCGATCAGTGGTTACTGGCTACGGCGAAGCTCATGCAGGCTGCGTTCGCGAAGAACGGATACGAGATTGATGTAGTAAAAGAAGAGGAGAAATCTGCTGACAAGCCTGGTATCTATCTCGGCTCAACGACGCTCGCCCGAAAAAACGGGATTCTGACAGACCTGCATGAGGACTGGAGTTACCATCAAAAGGTCATCGGCAGAGATCTGATGATCGCCGGCAATGATCATCTAGATCCCCATCGCACACTCCGGAGCAGTAAGATGCCGTTGGCTCTCCTAGGGACGGTCAAGGGAGTCTGTGATTTCCTTCGCGAGCACGCGGGCGTTCGCTTTCTCTTCCTGAACATGGAAAGCGGGCCGATGCGCTCTGAGAGTGACGGTTCGCTAAATCTTGATACACGGAGCATCGCATTTCTTCCGATGAATCGGATCGCGGTACCCGAGCATCTCGATCTCAAAAAGACTCCGATGATGCGTGCCTGCGACAATTCGGGCCACGAGACCTTTTACCTGATCGCGAATAATTTCTTTCCCCTGCTCAGTTCGATTCAGGGAGAAACGCTTGCGTGGAATGAGGTGATTACTCCGGAGAAATATGCGAAGACTCACCCGGAATACTTCGCTCTGTTGCCGAATGGGAAGCGCTCTTTTGAACGAGGTTTCGAAGTGAATACGAACGAAATCCAGACGGGGCAGATTCCGCTTTGTCCCACCCATCCAGGAGTTCAAGATCTGATGTTCGAGGCTGCTGAAGCATTAATTCAGAAGGGAAATGCCACGATTCTGATCAGCCCACCAGATTCCTACCGCCTGTGTCAGTGCAACTGTGAGCGTTGCATTCAACTCTTCGGAATAGAAGCGAAGGGATGGAATGAAGGCATTTATGCACGAGGAAAGTCTGGTAAGCTCTGGCAGGCCTACTTTTCCATCACGGAGCGACTGAGGCAGAAGTATCCGAAGGCTCGCGTTGTCATCTGGGATTATCAGGATACTCCGATTGAAACGGTGGCCGAATATCCAGAAAACGTGATTCCCCAGCTCCAGTTCGGAAAGCGTGAGGACTTCGATCGACTACAGGGGCTTCGTATCCCGGCGGGGATATGTGCTCTGGAGGAGACCTTTACCGGGTTCGGGATTTGTGGCCCTTATGCTCCGGAAAGGACGCCTGAACACATCGCCGAGATGGCGCGGCTCATGGCATCCAACAGGGTTCAGTGGAGCAGAAAAGACGGTTCGATGGGCTATGTGAGAGGGTTGCAAGCTCCGGCGTATTACGTCTACGGTCGTATGATGGACGATCCCAGCGCCGACTGGCGGGAGATTCAACAGGAGTTTTGTGAATCCGCCTTTGGCAATGCAGCCTCGGTGATGGGACATTTTTTTGATCAATTGCATGAGCAGATTGGCCTCTACAGCGATTTCTTCGGAGTCAACATGATCGCTGCCAGTCGCAAGTATGCCCGAACTCGGCTCCGAGATAACAAGTGGCATATCACGAACATCTATACGCCAGAATACTGTGAATTGGCAGAGAAGCTTCTCAGCTCTGCCGAAACGTTGACCGCGAACGATACTGATCGAAAAGTTCGGCTGCACTTGATCCGAATCGAGTTCGATTATTTGCGTGACCTTTCTCGCATTTTTCATTTCGAGAATGCTTGGCTACTGGATCAATCACCGGAGCGCCTGATTCCCGTGCTCGATGCGCTGGATCAGTGGCATGGACGACTGGAGGCTCTGGCAGGTGGGACAGGGCGAAGTAGCTTCAAAACACTGGACGACTGGCCGGAGATGCGCCCATTCGCAGGTCATTTCTACAGTCATGCGGCCCTGGAGCACGATATGTATCAGCAGAGGTGGGACAGAACCTGTCTCGGCTGGGATAGCGCGGCGATTCGAGATTGGATCCCGAAGCGACCATCCCAGATACAGGTGACAAAGGTCGACGAAACGCCCAAAATCGATTCTCCTGCATGGGAACTAGTTCCGGCGATGGTTCTGGGCGAGCACGACCGTTATGGAATGCCCTTATCCAAACTGCGCACGACGCTGCGTGTTCTCCGAGATTCTGACGGCCTCTCTGTTCGCTTGGATTGCCTCTATCCGACTCAGAATCCGGAGGACATGTTGGAGCCGAAAACCGAGTCCGATGTCCTTCGGCAGGAATATGTGGAGATCAGCTTTCGTCCCTCGTCTGATGGTCCGCTCTATCGATTCGCTGCGAATCCGACAGACGGCAAGCGCTATGATTCGCTCTGGAAGCTGGATGCCAAAAACCGCCTAGTTGAGGAGGCATCTTGGAACGCTGGGTGGCAGTTCTCCGTGCAGACCAGTGGTGAAAAAGTGAAAGCTGAACCGGAGAATCGTGTTTGGACCGCTTGTTTCCGGATTCCATTCGGAGAATTAGGCAGTGAGGCACCGAAACAGGGCGAAACCTGGGAATTTAATGCCGCCAGAAAATGGATACGAGACAGCGGGCATCGCTATCTGATCTGGTGCGATGCTTCGTCTGTCACGGATGTGAAATCGATGGGGAAATTAGGATTCTGAGCGAACAAAATGAGCGAACAAGCCTCACTCGACGATCAAATCAAACTCCTGCGTTGCCCGTCCTCCGAACTGGGTGCTGGCTTCCAGTGTTACGTGGACCTTACCGATTGCATCGGGGACACCTGTGAGTTCACCGGTCTTCGCATCGACTTTCATCCATGCCGGGCCTTTGGATAGGGTGAAGCTCAGCTCCTCTGCCTCCCAGAATCCGTTGCCTTTCGGCGCGTAGCGATGCTGTGCGTCGCCGAGAGATGTGATCACTCCAGCGCGATAGGAAAATGGTGTGCCGAGCTTGGCTTTTGTCGGTGCTTGACTCCAAAAATGCGGATGCGGCAGTTCGGCATAGTCAGAACAGATGCTCTCAGTTCCGTTCGCATCCACAGCCACGACGCGATAGTAGCATTTGTTCATGTTTTCGTGCTCTGGAGTGGGGGAAACCACAGGAAACTTCGTGTCTGTCGTCCGTCCGAGAAAGTTCGCCGGAACAGTGCCTCGCGTATAGGAATCGTAGGGAGTCTTGGAGATAGAAAAGCCCTTTTCGTCTGATCCATACACTTCGTAGGCGACGGGAGGGAGACCTTTCGGATTGGCTTCCCATCGCAGGACCATGCCGTCACCGCTCTTTTCCGCACGTACTTTGAGCGGCACGCGAGGCCCCTCCCACTGGAATGTCTGTGTCGGTCCCCAATCGCTCCAAATTCCCCATTTGTTACGGCATCGAACGCGCCAGTAATAGGTGTGCTCGGGAGAGAACATCCCGGTGTAGGGTACGGTCCACTCTGTTTCCGGGATGATGACATCGTAGGCGGGGCGATAGGGAATGCGGAAGTCCTCGCGTAGGCTGACCTGCATGTGATAGGCTTTGGCCGATTCAACTGCGGGCCAGCGGAAGGTGAGGATCGAATCTCGAACGGTCGCCCCAGCAGGAGGATATTCGACATTTGCTGGGGGGCTCAGTGGTTTCAGCTTTTCGCACTCCTGCCATTCGTGGGTGATCGTGAGTTCGTGCGCTCCTTCCTGCTGATCGGAATAGACGAACTTGTTCTCGCCTAGGCGCAGCCGGGGTAGCGACATGGGAGCGGTCATGACGTCGGTCTCGATTTCCAGAGACTGGAGTTTTGCACCAGCGCCCGGAACGGTGGCCATGACCTCGTAGTGGTATTTCGCTGGAGCGCGACGAGGCTGGAGCGCCTCATCGATTCCGATTTCAATCTTTTGTGGCCCCGTCCCCTCCCAGACGCGAGTCACTGTGTGATCATCGAGCTGAACATCCAGAGCGAATTTGTCCTGAGCGCCTCCGGTGAATTCGGCTCGCAGGGTTCCCCCACAGATGACCCAAGGAGTATCTACGGCATACGCTAGGGGGGCGGGTTGCGGATGATCTCCAAGTCGAGGTGCGTAGATGAACTTCGAGTTGCCGAAGACCGGTGGCTGATGATCCCATTCCTCACTATAGGCGGCGTATTTACCGATATTATCCCAGCGAAATACGACGCGCTCTCCGGGGCGCAGTGTATAGCGCATCTCGTGGCTGCGCTGGAAGGACTGTGAAGAACTGTCGTCCTTTCCAAAAAGCGTAGCCCAATTGTTGCTGCTGCTCCAGCCGGTGAAAACTGGTCCGAAGTGGACTTCGCGCCGGACTAGATCGTGGTCGCGAGCGCATTCATCTCCGCTTACTTGACGTTCGTTTTCACGGTCGAGATAAAAGGCACTCGCATCGATGTCTAGGAACTGATAACGATTGTCTACTACAGCCTCACACATCATGTGACCGTTCAGGTGACGTATCTTTGGGTCGATGGAGTATTTCGGCTTCCCTAGCCCCACGTTCTTGAATAGCGAGACGCCGCAATACCCCATATCATCGCAGAGATTCAGCCCGTAGGAGTTAAACATTTTCACCGGATCGTGAAATTCGTGATCAGGGAAGAGCGGCGAGCAATGATAGCGATTGTCGCGAGCCGTCTGCCAGATGAAGAGTGCGCGTTCCTGATCGTTCGTCGCACCGCGTGTGAAGTCCTCCAGCAGGCGATCATAAGTACTCCAGTCACGCAGACCGTTGGCCACTAGTTTCGGCCAGAGCACGGGCTGGTCGCCGGTATTGGCGATGGTCAGCGAGACATTCGGCTGGAAGGCTACGTTGAAGCCGTTGTTGTGGCGAGTGTGGCTGTTCTCGAAGTCTAGATGACCGCCCAGATGAATCGTGTATTCTTGATGCGAACTGTGGATCACCTCAGTATGACGCTTGATCGGCGTCGCGATCTCACCGATGCCGCCGAGTGTGCTTTCCGGATTGGTCGAGGCGACTTCATAGCGTCGGCCATTGGTGCGCGGATCGGAATTGTCCGATGTAGAAAAGTAGAGGGTTTGTTCGAGCCAATGTGAATACAGCCCGCCGCCCTTCTCGCGGATTTCCTTGTGCAGTGCGCGTGCCGGTCCCAAGGCCTTTCCGTTTTCGAATAAGAGTAAGCCCGATTGATTCTTTGATTCTTTGTCGCCCGGCTCTCCGAAGTCCATATTGAGCGTGTAGCAGTGACCGATTTCCTGCTTCATCGCGAGAGACGGGATCGGATACCGTTTGGGCTGTTCCTCTGCCGTAGCTGCGAGGGAGAGAATCAATGCAAAGCCAGCCAAAAAAGTCGCACACCGATGGGAAGACATGTCCAAGACTCTATCGATTCCGGTGGCGAGATTCAAGGCCAATCTGAACCTGCCGTGAAGCCGTATATCGTCAGGACCTTTCCGCTCTCTCCAGTATTTTCACTTTCTCTCCTAGACGCTTCACCAGATTCCCACAAACCATGTGACAGAGTTCTGTGATCAGAGGATCGTCGATGAAGCAGATCACCGATAAGCCTTCTTTTCGACGTCCGACGATGCCCGATTTGACGAGTATCTGAACGTGTCGGGATACGTTGGTCTGGGTCAATCCCGTGACCTCGACCAGGTCGGAGATGCTCCTTTCTCGCTCCTCTAAAGCCCGAAGAATCCTGAGACGACTCGGTTCGCCGAGGGCTCGAAAGCAGGCGCTGACGAGTGAGAGCGCCTCGTCACTGATCGGAGGATGAGGCATTTGTGAGACCGAGAGAGGCATGGGAGAAAAAGAGTTGCTTATGTGAGAATATGAGCAATTAGTCATATACGCAAATAAAAAACTGAACTAAAATTTACCTCCCATTCGCCGTTCATCTGTTCGCGTCTCCTCACATGAAGCACTCCGATAGCAGTTTTGTCGCTCGATTGAATTCGATTCTGGCTTTGTTTTCCCGTCTTCGACTAGGACAGATCAAAATTGGGCAGATCAGACTTTCTCGATTCTTGTTCGCTGCGGGATTGATCGTAATTTTGCCTCTGTTTCCTGCGTGTAATGAGCATGGAGAAGAAGTCGCTCGGGAGAACTCGTCTCAGTCTCTGCCGCCAGTGAGGGTGAAAACAGAGCGTGTCGAGTGGAGGCCGCACGCGGCGAGCGAGGATGTTGTCGGCACGGTCCGGTCAAAGCTGAGGGCGCTCGTTGAAGCGAAAGTGAGCGGTCGTATCGTCGAATACAATGCCGTCCTCGGTGCCCGAGTGAAGAAGGGCGATCTCTTGGCACGATTGGACGTGCAGGAAATTCAGGCGAAGGTGGACCAAGTGCGTGCGACTCTCGACCAGGCGCAGCGTGATTTTGATCGTCAGGCTCGTCTGATCGAGAGCAATGCCACGGCTCGCCAAGATTACGAAGCTGCCGAGGCACGAGTAAAAGTGGCCACCGCAGCACTTTCTGAGGCAGAAACCATGCTCGGATATGCGCGTGTGACAGCTCCCTTCGATGGTGTCGTCGCTCGAAAGTTGGCAGAGATGGGCGACTTGGCCATGCCGGGGAAACCACTGGCTGAGGTCGAGGATCCGAGTGCTCTCCGATTCGAGGCCGATTTGCCCGAGACTCTTCTTTCGCATGTGAAGCAGGGCGACAAACTGAGCGTTCAACTGACGAAGCCCGTCGAGGGAACTGTCAGTGAGATTTCTCCCGTGGCAGATCCTGCGAGTCGAACTTTTTTGGTGAAGCTCGATTTGCCACCGACCGAGGGAATCAGGACAGGACAGTTTGGGCGCGTCTCGGTCCCACTGGGTGAAGTGAAGCGCTTGTTCGTGCCTCGGACTGCCGTTCTGAAGCGCGGGCAGATGGAGATGACCTTCATTGTCGAGGATGGCCGAGCCGTCATGCGTCTGGTGAAGACGGGGAGGGATGATGACGATCAGATCGAGATCCTATCCGGTCTGGAAGGTGATGAGACAGTGATCGTGAGCAATGACACAAAGCTCCGTGATGGACAGTCTGTGACCGAGTGAAGCCTGATAACTGATTCTGAGCAATTCATGAAATCCACCGATTCTCTCTCCGAAGCGCACGGTTTCGCCGGACGTGTCGCGGCGATGTTTATCGACTCGAAGCTGACGCCGCTGATCGTGATCGCCTCCATTCTGTTAGGAGCGGCGGCGGTCTTCCTGCTGCCACGAGAAGAGGAGCCGCAGATCAAAGTGCCGATGATAGACGTGATGGTCTCCATGCCGGGATCGTCGGCAAAGGAGATCGAGGAGCGAGCCACCCGCCCGATGGAAAAGCTGCTCTGGGAGCTGCCGGGTGTGGAGTATGTCTATAGCACGTCGAGCGACAGTCAGAGCCTAGTGATCGTCCGCTTTCTCGTGGGAGAAGATCCGGAACAGAGTCTCGTAAAGGTGACGGAAAAACTGCGATCTAACTTTGACCGCATCCCCATGGGTGTGACCCAGCCTCTCGTGAAGCCGCGGAGCATTGACGATGTGCCCATCCTCGCGCTCACGTTCCACAGCCAGCGCTATGACCATCTGACCCTCCGTCGCTTGGCTGCGCAGGTGGATGAGTCGGTAAAACAAGTGCCGATGGTGGCTGAGACGACTCTGCACGGTGGATCGCGTCGAGCCGTACGCGTTTTGCTCGATCCCGCGAAGCTGGCGAGCCGCAACCTCAGCCCGGCGGGACTCATTCCCATGTTGCAGCAGGCGAATCGCCAGTTTCGCGCCGGTGAACTGACAGGGGGAAATGAAGAAGTGCTGATCGAGACCGGGGCCTTTCTCCACACGGCGGAGGACGTGGGGAATGTCGTGGTCGGTGTCTTTGGAGGTCGTCCAGTCTATCTGAAGGAAGTGGCCGAAATCGTCGATGATGGGGAAGAGCCGTCGCAATACGTCTTTTTCGGAAGTGCTTCCGCTCCGACTGAAGAGCCAGCCGTGACGCTCAGCATCGCGAAGCGTCCTGGAGCCAATGCCATCACTGTCGCCGATGAGGTCATGCAAAAGGTGGAAATGCTGAAAGGGCGCATCATCCCCTCCGATGTGACAGTTTCGGTCACTCGGCACTATGGGGAAACCGCAGCAGAAAAGTCGAATGAGCTCTTGCTCCACATGGGAATCGCGGTTTTCAGCATCGCCATCCTGATCTGGCTGATGCTGGGCTGGCGAGAGAGCGGTATTGTGGCAGTGGCCATCCCTTCGACTCTCGCGCTGACTCTCCTCGTGTTTTTCCTCTATGGATTTACGCTGAATCGCATCACCCTCTTCGCCCTGATCTTCAGCATCGGCATTCTCGTCGATGATGCCATCGTGGTCGTGGAGAACATCGTGCGACATTTCCATCTACCGCACAATCGGGGGCGGAGCTGGAGCGTCATTGCAGTCGAGGCCGTCAGCGAAGTGGGCAATCCCACCGTGCTCGCCACCTTCGCCGTGATCGCAGCTGTGCTGCCCATGGCCTTCGTCGGAGGTCTGATGGGGCCCTACATGCGCCCCATTCCCATCGGGGCGGGCGCCGCGATGTTCTGGTCGCTACTCATCGCCTTCATCGTGACCCCTTGGGCTTCGATCCGTATGTTGCGCTGGGGCAAGAAATACTCCCAACTGACCGAGATTAAACCGGGGGAAAAGAGCGCCGTCGATCAGGCTCATCACCTCGCGAGCGAGCATCCGGAGGATTTCTTCACGAAGCTCTACCGCCACATCATGGGGCCGCTGATCCACCATGTCGTCTGGCGTTGGATTTTCCTGATCGGCATCGCGCTTCTCTTGCTCGGGAGCATGGCGACGGTAGGCATCGGCTGGGTGAAGGTGAAAATGCTGCCTTTTGACAACAAGAGCGAGTTTCAGGTCATCCTGAACATGCCCGAGAGTTCGTCTTTGGAGAAAACCACAGCTGTCGCCCGAGAGATGGCGGCTGTCATTCGTCAGGAGCCGGAGGTGCGCGATTACCAAGTCTATGCGGGAACGGCCTCACCATATAATTTCAACGGCTTGGTGCGGCATTACTACCTGAGAAGCGGAGCAAATGTCGCTGATATCCAAGTAAATCTGGTGGACAAGGGGAGTCGAAAGGCCCAGAGCCATGACATTGCAAAGCGAGTGCGCCCAGCCGTCGCCGCGATCGCAGAGCGATACGGAGCACGAGTCGCCATCGCCGAGGTTCCCCCGGGTCCACCCGTGATCCAGACGCTCGTCGCGGAGATCTACGGGCCAGATGACGATTCACGTCTGGCTCTGGCAGAAAAGGTACGGGAGATTTTCCAATCGACACCGGGCGTGGTGGACATCGATTGGTATGTCGAGGCGGATCAGAAGAAAGCGCGTTTTGACATCGATAAGGAGAAAGCGGCGCTTCACGGGATCAGCGCGGCGACGATTTCGCAGACTCTGAAGTTGGCCGTGGACGGCGAGACAGTCGATCTGCTCCATCAGCCCGATGAGCGAGAAGACGTCCCCATCCGACTGGAACTGCCCCGCAGTGCGAAGACGACTCCGGACGAGCTCTTAGCCCTGCGTGTTCGTTCAGGTGATGCGAATGCCCTGCCCGAACCGGGGGCTGATGGGCGGCCTTTGGTTCCTCTGCGAGAGCTGGTTACGATACGAGATACCGTTGTGGAGAAAAGTCGCTATCACAAAAATCTCATGCCCGTGACCTACGTGATCGCCGATGTCGCCGGAGCCGCAGAAAGCCCCGCCTACGTGATTTTTCAGATGAACGAGGCGTTGAAGCAGCTCGACATGCGTGAATATGGCGGGAGTGAAGCCGAACTTCAGATACTGGACGCCACCATGCCCTTCAGTGATTCAGAACCCGCTCTGAAGTGGGATGGCGAGTGGCATATCACCATCGAGGTCTTCCGCGATCTCGGGGCGGCCTTCGCTGCTTGTCTGGTGCTGATCTACGTGCTCATGGTCGGCTGGTTCCGGAGTTTTCTCACTCCCTTGGTTGTCATGGCGGCGATTCCTTTTTCGCTGGTGGGGATTTTGCCCGCTCACGGCCTGCTCGATGCCTTTTTCACTGCCACCAGCATGATCGGTTTCATGGCGGGTGGTGGAATCGTGGTGCGAAACTCCATCATTCTCGTCGATTTCATCGAATTGCGCTTGCGGGAAGGCATGCCCCTGAGCGAAGCCGTGATCGATGCCGGAGCCGTGCGCTTTCGCCCCATGTTACTGACCGCCATGGCACTGATCGCCGGAGCTGCGGTGATCCTAGCCGATCCCATCTTTCAGGGCCTAGCCATCGCCCTGATGGCAGGAGAAGTCGCCAGTCTCTTCATCAGCCGCATGGCAGTTCCCGTCCTGTATTTCATGGCGCATACTGGACGGGGCAAGTGAGAGGGTGAGAGTTTGGGGAAATGGGGGAGAGGTGATTTATTGGACTCGGAAATCTACTAGGAGGCTCAAATGATCCTGTTCTGGGTTCGGATGGAGCATACACAGACAGGATTGTCTGCGCCACTCTTCTGCACTAGCCCAGCACTTCAACATTCTGCATTCTGCCTTTAAAACCGCCCGTCCCTTAAAATCAGTAGACAAGAAGCTCATAAAAAGAGATTCGCTCAACAAGCAAGCACAACAATGTGAAGCTGTCCGATTTATCAGTGGAGATAAATGCGGTCTCGATTTTTTTCCGTATCCTTCTACTTGTCTAAATGAGCTCGAATCCACTGCGGATCGCGTCGACAATCGATAACGGCCCACACTACGATTTGATCAGATTCAAATGTGTAATAGATGGCATATGGAAATATGCGACTCAATAGACGATGATAATCAAGATAGTCTCTTCTATGGATACCCGCCGTAAGCCTCAATCCTTCAATGTCAGATCTGAGGGCAGAGGCAAAGTAGTCTCCTAATCCGACTACTTGTTGCTCATAGAACCAGAACCCTTCATTCAAATGGCTCTGTCGGAAACTTAGTGGGTAAAGGCAATATTGTTCCTTAGAACAAGCCTTCCAGCGATCCAGTAAGCAATTGAGCGAAAGTTGCGGAAGCAGCGATATCCCCTGGCCCGGCGGCGGGCTAATTGCAAGAGACCGT
>CAUJIH010000026.1 GCA_963205275.1 Verrucomicrobiota bacterium
TTCGCAAACGGCATCAATTCCGCCAGCGTCAAACGCAGCTTGAACAACAGGGCGAAGGGCTGTGGCACGATCAGTCAAGGCTTGGCCAGTCTCGTTGATTTTTGAAAATATTCAACTAATCTTAGATACCTGAATAGTTACCCAATTTCAACAATTTCTGGGACGCTTCCCGTTGGCGGACCCAGGCTGGGCTAGTGGAAGCCATCTAAACCCATCTCTGCGCCTCCGCGCCTCAGCGGGAGACCTCTCTTCGCTGGATCATAAGGGACAGGACTTTTTAAAGTATGAATTATGAATGCAGGATGCAGAAGTGCTGGGCTTGGGGAGGAAGAAAGGAGCGCGGACATTCTTGTCGGCGGTTTTTAATGGAACTGGCATCCGCCAGGAAGATATTTCGAATAGTCTCGGACGGTGACAACACGAAAGGAGGGAGGAGCTAGCGCCTATCGCCGTAATGGTGCAAAGGCCAACGAGGACGTTGGCGGACCCAGGCAGTGCTAGGAGTGCGCTACACTGAACCCCGTTCGTGTCCATTCGTGCAGTTCGTGGTTAGAAATTCCTCCTAGCCCAGCAATCGGTCTAGGTTGGGCTTTCAACGAGGTGTATCACTGTCTCTGAAATTGGATTTCCAGGGCGATGTGATCCAACCTTGGCGTGCTTCTGGACCTTTGAATTCGAGTAAGATGTAGCCGACATGCCACTTCTTCGAAGTTCTCTGGATATTGTTGTGGGAGAGATCATTATGACCTCTGCAATCTCTTTTTGAGAACTCTTGTTGCGGATCATTACTTCGATGGTGTAGCGTTGCTCTGGGGTCAGACGGTTGTATGTAGGCATCTCGGATTCGATTTGGTTGTTGAGCCAGAAACTTCATACAGCCTCTGGCCTTTTTCCAGTCTACCCGATTGTGTTACCCGCTTGAATCCGCGCAATAAAATACTTCCACTAGGAGCCGCTAGTTGATAAGATTTCTTACATTTTTGTCGTGCAGTGTAGAACAGTATGAAAAACAGAATAGACACTTGGAAAGCCCGGATGGCGGGAGCCTTGCTTCTCGTGATCGGTGTCGCTACGGCCAAGGACGGTCCTCTACTGCGCTTCGCCCCTGACGGTGCCTCCTTTGATGGGAGAGGGAACGGGCCTGCCGAGACGGACTTCGGCATTTCTCCCACCGAGCTTCTTGGGCAGGGCGACTTCACCCTATCCCTTTGGCTGAATGCACCGGATGGGAACGACGTGCCCGGCGACTTGCTTTCGTGGAGAGACGAGGCGAGCCAGAAAGGCGTGCTTCTCAGCCTGAAGACCAACCCCGGCGTCACCGCTAGCGAGTCGAATCGGCGGCATCTGCAATTCAGCATCGACGACGGTAGAAAGTCGCCGTGGATCGACCGGGGGCGTCCCGGAGGGGAGCATTCGCTCATGGCCTTCGCCCTCGCTGTGCACGAGGGGCAGCTCTACGCAGGCACTTGCGAACCCTACAGTGGCCGTACCGGGCATGTCTATCGACTCGAGGCCGACGACCATTGGGTCTCCTGCGGCTCGCCCGACCGCTCGAACAGCGTCATTGCCCTACGCGTGCACGAAGGGCAGATGTACGCGGGTCCCGGCAAAGCCCGCGTGGCCGGGTCGTCCCTAACCGAGTCGGAGAGCACGGAGCGCGGCGGTCGCATCTTCCGCTATCTCGGTGGAGACCAGTGGGAGTTGGTCGGCGATCTGCCGGAAACCGAGGCCGTGGGTGGGTTCGCTGTCTATGGTAGGCGGCTCCATGCCTCCTCCTTCTACCGGCCCGCTGGTTTCTTCCGCTACGAGGGCGGTAAGGAATGGACATCGCTGCCTGTGCCCGAAGGCACGCCCCGCGATGGTGGTACGGAGAACGAGCCGAAGCGCACCCTAGCCCTCGCCGCGCACGATGGCTCCCTCTACGCGAGCAGCTACGACGGAGGCCGCGTCTATCGCTGGGACGGAACCTCATGGACAGATCTCGGACAGATCGGCGACAACACTCAGACCTATTCCTTCACCCCGTACGAGGGTCGTATCCTCGTCAGCACATGGCCCAGCGGCAAGGTCTATCGTCTGGAGAAAGATGACGCCTGGACCGATCTCGGCCAGCTTGGGAATGAGATGGAGGTAATGGGCATGACGGTTCATCACGGTCGCCTCCTCGGCGGCACCCTACCACTCGCCGAGATCTACGAATACCGGGGCGGCTCGAAATGGGAGCGCCATACCCAGCTTGACCTGACGCCCGATGTGAAATACCACCGGGCATGGACGATGGCCGAGCACGACGGTGAGGTCTATTGCAGCACGCTGCCGTCTGGCCATGTCTATTCGTGGCGAGCGGGTGCGGGGATCGCTTGGGGTCATTCCCTACCCGAGGGCTGGCATCACGTCGTCGCGATTCGTTCCGCCGAGAAAATCGCGCTGCATCTCGACGGCGAACTTGTCGCCGAGCGCTCGTTGGAAGGCGAGCCTTTCGACCTCCGCCACGGTGGCAAGCTCCGAATCGGCAGCGGTCCCAACGATCATTTCTTAGGTCAGATCCGCGATCTCCGTATATACAATCGCGTCCTTGACGCTAAGGAAATCCAAGAGCTAGCGAAGCCGTGAGGAGAGAAAGGAGGCTAAACAATGACGTAGGCATTTCGGAGTCGATTTGCTTGCTGAGCTAGGAGCTTCATACAGCCTCTGGCCTTTTTCCAGTCTACCCCATTGCGCTAGACTAGCGAGTCCGCGTTCTGGCGAGCTGGCAACGATGGTGGCCGCCGAAGTTCCGGCTTCGCCCCATCCACCGATCTTCTCCGCTCCTCGCTCCGTTTACTTCTGCGCTCCAAACTGAGAGCGAAAATTATTCTTCAGGCGGATCTCTGTGCGGTTCTCATTGTCCCACGAAGTTCGAGCCAACGAAGCTGGGCTACTTTGATACTCGGCGATCACCTCACCGTTCTTAATTACACGCACCCAGATTCCGCGAAGTGAATCGCGGGAGAACTCACGGGGTGCTCCTCGTGTCGTCGGGATATATTCGTAGTTATCGATTTTCACCGGCAGGGTCTCGAACTCAACCTGATCATTAAACACCATGTCCGGAAGATCGACGATCTGCCCTTCCTGCTGATCGATTCCCTTCCCTGGCAGGGCACTACCTCGGGACACATCGACCGCATCATCATAGATCACTCGATACTCGACCTGCGCACCAGAAAGAACATTGCGAGTGAGATTGGTAATGGAAACACGATATGTCCATTCCGATGTTTTGAACTCACGTCCGATATTCATAAAGCTCGACGCGTTCGAGAGGCTTTTCGAGGACTCGATCGAAAGCGAGAAATTTACGGCTTTAGGACTGGTTTCCATCCATTGACGAATGCGATCCGCTGTGAAGTCGTCTAAGGTGGAAATCGGAATCTCGAATCGGCGAGTATCCTCCACTCGCTCAATTGTTATAAATTCACCGGCGGCTGAAAGTAGGCGAGCTTCGATCTCCTGTCCGGTCGTGTTGCGGAGAGTCATCGTCTCACCGAGCACGACGGAGGATGGTGCCTGCATCAGCTTCGGATCGACGGAAGCCACTTTTACCGCTGGTTTAGCTGCTGGTTTAGCTGCGGGTCTAGCGGGCGCAGGTTTGGCTCGCTCTTTCGGCTTTTCCTGCCCAATCAGCCCTCCACTTCCCAGCGAAAAAAGCAATATCGAGACAAGAAGTATCCTGCTCGATATTGAAGAAGCCTTAGAAGCTAATTTCTTTTTCATCTTCGTAAAGGTCCGTCAGAAATGGCAGCTTCTCAATAACGTCATTCCGCCTCACACGTTCGCGGCACTTTTCAGTGAAAGAACTCTGTGCTTTTCGCGTAAAACAGCAACTTAGGAGTGGCAAAATCGCTTTGAGACGGGAAATTCCCCTTCCCTTGCCCGTTTCATCCGTGTCCTCAGCCATCCAACTCGTCCCCCAGGAAGCCGCTCGTCAGATCCGGCGACGTCGCACCTTCGCCATTATCTCGCATCCGGATGCGGGAAAAACCACGCTCACGGAGAAGCTGCTGCTCTACGGAGGTGCGATTCATCTCGCCGGCAGCGTCACCGCCCGTCGCAATCAAAATGCGACCACCAGCGACTGGATGGCGATGGAGAAGTCCCGTGGTATATCGGTGTCCTCCACCGTGCTGCAGTTTGATTACGCAGATTGCTGCGTCAATCTCCTCGATACGCCCGGGCACCACGATTTCTCCGAAGATACCTACCGCGTGCTGTCCGCCGTTGATGCCGCCGTGATGGTGATCGACGCAGGAAAAGGAATCGAGGCTCAAACGCTGAAGCTCTTCGAGGTTTGTCGAAAACGTGGAGTCCCGATTTTCGTCTTTATCAACAAGCTCGACCGCCCGGCTCGACCACCGCTAGAGCTGCTGGACGAACTAGAGCGAGTTCTCGGACTGCCGCCCGTGCCGCTGAACTGGCCACTCGGTGACGGACCACGTTTTCGCGGGATATTCAATCGCGAGACGAATGAGGTGAACCTCTTCGAGCGAACTGCTCACGGTGCTTTTAAAGCTCCACTGTCGGTGGGGGGAATCGACGATCCTCACATTCGCGATCTCATCGATGGTGAAGTGCATGAGACGGCGAAGCAGGAACTCGATCTGCTCGACGGTCTCACCGAAGAACTCGATCTGGATAAAACGCTCGCTGGCGAGCAGATGCCTGTTTTCTTCGGCAGCGCCATGAATAACTTCGGGGTGAAGTTGATGCTCGATCGTTTCCTCGCTCTGGCCCCTGGTCCCGCTCCTCGCGAATCGACCAAAGGCCCAGTCGATCCCCTGCGCGACAGTTTTTCGGGTTTCGTGTTCAAGATCCAAGCCAACATGAATCCTCGCCATCGGGATAAGGCCATCTTCATCCGTATCGTGTCAGGCATTTTCACCCGTGACATGCAGGTCACCGATGCGAAAACCGGACGAAAGATACGCCTCGGAAATGCACAGAAGCTCTTCGGACAGGATCGAGAGACACTCGACACGGCCTACGCGGGCGATATTCTGGCCCTGATCGGGAACTATGACTTCGTGATCGGCGACACGCTTTCTAGCGACAATTCGATTCAATACGATGAGATGCCGCGCTTTCGTCCTGAGTGTTTCTCCTATCTGCACAATAATGACACGGCCAACGTGAAGCGCTACCGGTCCGGAATGGAACAACTGCTGAAGGAAGGTGTAACACAGGCCTACGAGGTCTACGGCAGCGCCCGGAAGATCCCGCTCCTGGGGGCCGTAGGACCTCTCCAGTTCGAAGTAATGAAAGCTCGTCTGGAGGGGGAATACAATGTCGATTGTCGCATTGAGTCTTCGCCCTGGAGCGTCGCTCAATGGGTGAGAGCCAAAAATCCTTCGCCAGACACCAATCGACTCGACCCTCCCCCCCTCTCTCTGCCTTCCGGTTCCAGTCTGGCCGCTGATCAGGATGGAGACTGGCTGGTGCTACTTCCCGCCGCCTATCTGACAGGAATCCTCCGGGATCGAAACGAGGCGTATGAATTCTCACCCAGTCCCTTTGATCGCGGAAAAGAATGAGCGAGTTCGCTGCTCAGAACTGGCCATTTTTCCTCGTCATTCTGCTCGGAAAAATCGTGGCCCTGTTCTTGATTCTGCGATCAAGGAAGAGAAAACGCGCTAGGCAGCGACGATTAACACAGCCCTTTCGCGAAGAGGAAATCACTCTTCTCGACCACAATTTTCCCACGTGGCGAAAGATCCCCCCCGATCTGAGACAAAAACACGCCGGATTCACTCGCATTCTGGCGGAGGAAAAATCCTATGAAGCCTGCGGTGGATTGACAGAAGTGACGAGGGACATGCGCCTGACCATCGCAGCACAGGCCGCACTCACACTGATCGGTCGCGACGATCACGATTTTCTTCCTCGGCTACGCTCCATCCTAGTCTATCCTCGGGGCTTTCGGGATCCTGGACGACGGGCTTTCGGCGTGAATGAAGAGGAACGTGGACTTCTCTCGGGGGAATCCTGGGAGACTGGCTCTGTCGTTCTCTCTTGGGAAAGCGTTCTCCTGGGAGGACGCGACAACGACGGCGGCATGAACGTCGTGATCCACGAATTCGCACACCAACTCGACCAATACAACGGTGTCGCAGACGGCATTCCACGACTGGCAGAACGCAATGACTACACGCGGTGGGTCGAAATCATGAGACGAGAATATGATGCTCTGGTGGCAGCCACGCGTACTCGTGATTCCGAACCCTGGCTCGATCCCTATGGCGCGACCCATCCTGCCGAGTTCTTCGCCGTCATCTCCGAAGCCTTCTTTGTCGATCCGCACGGTCTGAAACACGAGCATCAGGATCTGTATGTGGAACTCCGCGAATTTTACGGACTCGATCCGGTCCGATGGGAATGGGAGGATTTGGGAAAATAAGCTCTCCCCATTCCCCATGAGGAGCTCGACTCCTTACACCGTCATCACGTCTTGCTCCTTCGCTGCCAAATGAGCATCGATGGCCTTGACGTGCTTATCGGTTAAAGTCTGCACCTCATTTTCCTGATCGTGAAACTGGTCTTCTGAAATCAAATTGGCCTTCACAGCGACTTTTAGCTTGTCCATGGCTTCCTTGCGGGCACCACGGACTCGGACGCGCCCCTGCTCAGCCATGTCGCGCACGATTTTCACCAGATCGCGCCGCCGCTCTTCAGATAGCTCCGGAATCGGCAAACGAATGATGCGTCCATCATTGGACGGATTAATCCCTAGCCTCGACTCGCGCAGCGCTCGATCAATGTCGTGCAGAGTGCTCGGATCGTGCGGCTGTACCGTCAGTAGCCGAGGCTCGGGAGCTGTGATCAGAGCGATCTGCTTGAGCTGCATCGTCGTCCCGTAGGACTGGACGTGAACGTGGATATTGTCGAGCAGAGCAGGAGTAGCCTTCCCGGTTCGAATCCCGGTCATCTCCGTCGCGACAAAATCGGCCGCTTTTTCCATTGCTTCGTCTGTCTCAAGTTGAAATGTTTCTAGGTCCATAGAATTCAGGATAATTGATCTAAAATAGAGCGAGAACCTCTCACCGCAAGCTTCACCTGTGAACGACCGTGCCGATCTCCTCACCCATCAGAGCTCTCTGAATATTCCCCTTCTTCGTCATATCAAACACGATGATGGGAATGCTGTTGTCCTGACAAAGGGTAAAGGCAGTGCCATCCATGACCTTCAGACCTTGGGTGATCGCTTCCTTGTAAGTAACTGACTCGTATCGGATAGCGTCCTCGTGCTTCCTAGGATCCTTATTGTACACTCCATCGACGTTCGTCGCCTTGAGGATCGCATCCGCGCAAATTTCACTGGCTCGGAGTGCCGCTGTCGTGTCAGTCGTAAAGAAAGGATTCCCTGTTCCGGCTCCGAAAATGACGACGCGGCCTTTTTCCAAATGTCGGATCGCAACGCGACGGACGAAATTTTCAGCCACATTCTTCATCTCGATCGCACTCTGCACGCGCGATGGTACCCCGACCGCCTCCAGCATACTATGCAGAGCGAGAGCATTCATCACTGTGGCGAGCATCCCCACGTAGTCGGCAGTCGCCCGATCCATCCCCCGTCCCGCCGCAGAGGCACCTCGCCAGAAATTGCCGCCTCCCACTACAATGGCGATCTCCAGCCCCGTCTGGTGCGCCGCCTTGATCTGCTCCGCGATCCTTTCGACAATCTCCGGGGAAATATTGTCCTCACTGCCGGATTCCCTCAAGGCTTCACCGCTCAGCTTCAGGACGACGCGTTTATATGGTCTGGAGTTCATGGAATCGTTCAAAAATCTCGGGCACAGTCCATCATGCTGAGCAGTTTTCAAACTCCAATCTTAGCTTTACTCAGTCGAAGTAGTGGGCCTGCCAAGAACTAGGCCCTCCGGCAAGTGGGTTCCGCGAAGAAATTCCGCCACAGTCATACGTCGCCGTCCTTCGATCTGCACATCGCCGCACAATTCCAACGCATCCCCCCCACACTGAATCACCAGTCGAGGACCGCTTTCCAGGATCGCACCAGGAGCATTCCCGAACGCACCTTCGACGATACGGGAAGATGGATGAATCTTAAGTCGGAGAAGTTTTCCGTTGAGTTGTAGACTCGTCATCGTCCCAGGCCAGGGATCATAGGCGCGGACTAGCCTTTCGATTAGACTGGCTGACAGACTCCAATCGATCTCTCCATCTTCGCGAGTCAGCTTGCCTGTGTGTGTCGCCATCGCCTCATTTTGCTCTTCACCTTCCGGCACCCCAGAAGAAAAATGCTGCATTCCCGCCTCCATCACCTCCGGGCCCAGATCGGCGAGGCGATCATGAAGCGTCCCTCCGGTCTCATCTTCACGAATCGACAGAGCACGGCGCAGGATCATCGGCCCTGCATCTAGACGTGGGACGACGTGCATCAGAGTGATTCCCGTTTCTGCGTCCCCCTCGCGGACAGATGCCTGGATCGGTGAAGCACCTCGATGACGAGGGAGCAAGGAAGCATGAAGATTCACGCAGCACAGAGTTGGGAGCGCGATTACGGCTCGTGGGAGGATTTGCCCGTATGCCATCACCACGATCAGATCGGGAGACAAAGCCGAGAGTTCCTCCAGCGCTCTGCCATCCCCACGCAAGCGCTCGGGCTGGTACACAGGCACTCCACTCGCTTGAGCCACGACCTTGATCTCCGGCGGCGTCAGCACCTGATGACGTCCCACCGGCTTGTCGGGCTGAACATAGACCGCCACTAGCTTCCCGCCTGCCTCTGGCGCATGGTCGAGTAACCAACGCAGCGTTGGCAACGCGATCTCTCCCGTGCCCATGAAAACGATTCGCATCATCATCGCGCAATCAATGTCGCCAGACGGATAGGTCAAAAGAAATCTGAGATCCGTGTATTCTAACGTCGAACCGTGATCACGGCTCACTTGCAAAATCGAGATTGACAGTGAACAAGTGAGAGATTCCGCAGTCGAACGACTTCGGGCACATCGAGCCTCAGTTTCTCCTCTTCCTGTCTGTCTCTCCCTGTCTGTAACTATGAAAGGATTCTTCACCTTCTTATTTGTGATCGCAGTTCTGGCCGTGATCGGCTGGTACACCTATGATCCGTACCTGAAATCCGCCATTGATACGGTTTTCGGAGAAGCACCTCTCGTAGATAACAGTCGGAGAGTCCCTGCGACTCCCGCAGTAGTCACGACACCGACCACCGCTCCGCAGAAAGCCGAGCCTCCTACGACGACACCCTCCGCTCCCACATCGACAACTCCCGCTCTCCCTGCGAAATCTGATCTGGATCTCGCGCTGGAAAAGGCCTATCCCATGCCACAATTTCAGCCACTGCTAGAAATCGTCGATCACTGGCGCAGCGTTCCTCAAATCGCCTTTCCAAAGGAGATCGTCGCCAGCGAGGACATCTCCTATCAGCTGATCGCGAATGGACGAGCGATTGGCACAGGCACCATGCCCGCCGGAGCACCGCTAACCCCTGTCCGACTATCGGGGGACCAACTCACCGTCGGTTCTCCCACGGTCCCGGAAATGAACGCCCAGATCGCAGTCGGTAAGACGGATTTCAGAGCGCGTATCGAATCTCGCTATCAGGAACTGGTGGGAGCAAAGCGAGCAGAGGTGGAAAAAAAGCGGGAGCGTGCTAGACAGATCGCGGCCTCCGATCCGACCAAGCTGGCGGCCCTGACGGGGGGAGCAGCCGCCAGTCCATCTGCCGCCCCACTCAACCCTGCCGAAGGCGAAGCAAAAATCGCCCTAGTCAAGGAAAGCCTGAAGCGCGGAGAAGTCGCCAGTGCCCGCATCGAAGAGGCTCAGTCCTTTCATTGGAACGGCCGCGAGACCGTCGGCGGCGAATACGCAGGCACCTATGACACTGTGACAGTCCACTTTCTGATCGACACGGTCATTTTCGGTAAATCCGAAATCGATTACAAGGCACTGCTCGACGGAAACAAGGTCCATGCCTGGATCGATCCATTTACTGAAGATCGCCTCTGATGAAAACTCACTCCCTTCTACTCGCCGTCGGATTTTTCGCCGTCGGCATCGCTCATGCTCTCGATCCCATCCCGCCGATTGCGAGAGTCCTCCCTCCTCTGGATGGGGTCACCCTGCCCGATGATCTGCGCACCAGTCTGACAGATCGAATCCGTGCGCTGGATGAACAGATCGCTAAGCTCTCCGACCGTGACCACATCGCGGATGCCGGGGCACTGGTGAAGGCCGTCCGCTATGCAGTCGAACTCGGTGAATTCTACTCCGACAAAGAGTTTCCTCGTGCCAGTTCCCTCCTTGATCTCGCCGAGGAGCGGATGCGAACGCTGGAAAAACCTGGCAAAAACACCAAACTCTCTTGGTTGACGGATCGCGGTCTCATCGTTCGCGGCTATCGTTCTCGCATCGACGATTCCTTCCAGCCTTTCGGTCTGGAAATCCCAGAGAACCTCGACCTTTCCAAACCTGTTCCCGTGCTCGTTTGGCTTCACGGGCGTGGTGATAAATCTACTGACATTCACTTCCTCGACCGATGTCGGGTGAAAAGTCAGGCGCTCGGCGGTTTCTTTGCCGATCAGCAGCAGGCCATCGTCCTGCACCCCTTCGGTCGCCAGTGCGTCGGCTGGAAGCATGCGGGTGAAATCGACGTTTTCGAAGCCATCGACGCTCTCGCCGCTGACTATCCTATCGACCGTGATCGCATCGTGCTCGCTGGATTCTCCATGGGCGGTGCCGGTGCATGGCACATCGGGGCCCACTATCGGGATCAGTTCTGCGGAGTCCACACCGGAGCCGGATTCATCGATACCAAGGTATATAACAATCTGACACCCGCCCAATACCCGCCGGAGTATGAGCAAACACTCTGGCAACTCTACGACGTGCCGCCTTACGCTCCCAATTTCCTGAACGGCCCCCTGCTCGCCTATTCCGGAGAAAAGGATCGTCAGAAACTCGCTGCTGACTCCATGGCCCAAGCCTTGGCTGACATCGGCTACACCATGCAGCACGTCATCGCTCCAGACACAGAACACCGTTATACGAAAGAGGGGGTCGAGGAGATTCGCAAATGGCTGGACGAAGTCTGGCTGCGCGGTCGGCAACGCCCCGCATCGACGATTCACTGGTCAACTCCCACCCTCCGCTATGGAAAATACGACTGGCTTCAGTTCACGCGACTCGAAAAGCACTGGGTGAATACCTCCAGCGAAGTAACTTGGGATCCCCAAGCGCGAAAGATTCAGGCGCGACTGAAAGGGATCACCGCCTTCGAAATCCATCCCGATTCCGGACAGAGCCTCGCTGGAACCACTCTAGAGATCGGCGGAAGAACTCTGCCACTCAATCCATCTGCTGGAGTGAAGACCTCCTTCATCCTCCGCGATGGGACTTGGGCATCTGGCGAGCCTGCTCCCGGCGGTAAACGTCCCAGCCTGCAGGGTCCCATCGACGATGCCTTCATGGGTCGCTTCATCGTCGTGCCACCTGATCAGGCTCCCGCTGATCCGCTGGCCGCTCGCTGGACGGAGTTCGAACTCGAGCACCTCCGCACCCGCTGGCAGGCCCTCATGCGCGGTGATTTGCCCGAAAAAGCGGCGAAGGACATCACCATAGGTGATCTGCGTGATGCTAACCTCATCCTCTGGGGCGATCCGGAGAGCAATCGCGTGCTCGCTCGTATCGCGGACAAGCTGCCCGTCTCCTGGACAAAGGATACCTTTACCATGAACGGAAAAACATATGATAGGCATGCTCATGTCCCCGTTCTCATCTTCCCGAATCCATTGGCTCCAGATCGCTACATCGTCATCAACAGTGGCCTCACCTTCCGCGAGGGCCACGACCGTACGAACTCGCTCCAGAATCCTAAGCTACCCGACTGGGCGGTCATCGGACTCGACGTTCTGCCTGACGCTCTTTCGCCCGGTCGTATCGTCGAAGCAGGATTCTTCGATGAAGACTGGAAGTAGAATCGGGTGAAAATGTCTGTTCTGAACCACTCCGGTCACGACTACGCCCTTCTTGTCGAGCGCTGGCAGAGCCTGGCAGTGGAGCACTCCCTCCACTCACAGGTGCTCTGCACCACGGAAAATCATCCCGTATTCGTTTTCGAAAACGAGGCATCGAAAGCAGGGCAAAGCGGTGGACTATACATCAGCACCGGCATCCACGGTGACGAGTGCGCTCCTGTCTGGGCGCTCCTCGACTGGGTAGCAGAGAATCCCTCATTCCTCAGCACCCACCCTGTCGTAATTCTCCCCTGCCTGAACCCCGTCGGTCTGATCGCCAATCATCGTGAAGCGGCACATGGGATCGATCTGAATCGCCAATTCAACGATCCCTCCCATCCGCTGATCGCTGCCCTCCACCACTTCCTCCAGGGGCGCCGATTCGACTGCACCGTGACCCTGCACGAAGACTACGATTCCACTGGCATCTACCTCTACGAACTCTCCCTACGGGGCAGCCACGGCGACGCTCTCCTCACCGCCTGCGAATCCACGATTCCTCGTGAAACCGCCACCGAAGTCGACGGGAACCCCTTCACCCGTGCCCTCCTCTTTCGTGATTATGGCGTGGATCGATTCATCGAAGAACAGCTCGGGGGAGGCTGGCCAGAGTCGATTTACCTCTTCCAGCATCATTCAGATCACTGCTACACATTCGAGACACCCAGCGAATTCGATCTCACGCGTCGCATCATCACCCATCGCCTCTTTCTCGATGCACTCGCTTGTCAGATCAGAACGGGAAACTGAGCGCTAAAACGACCGATACTGCGCATCATACCCTGTTGCTCGCATGATCAGACCGTGTTAAGCGTGACTTTTCAGAAAACGGCAGGACATGACAGCCATTCAAGACATTCAGATCATCGGAGACAATATCGCCATCAAATGGGAAGATGGGCACGAGACCTTCCACCAGATGGGACGGCTCCGCTCCCTCTCCCCCAGCGCCGAAACTTCGGGCGAACGCGATCTACTGGGGAAGGAAATCGGCTACATTCCCAAAGGGCGCGATTATTCCGCCGTCACCGTCCGGAGCTGGAACTTTGTTGGAAACTACGCCGTACAATTCCGCTTTTCCGATGGACACAGCTCAGGCATCTATTCCTACGACTATCTTCGCAGCATCGCCGATCCCGACGAGTAATCGTTCTTTTCGATATTAGATTTCCACGGCATTCTGCTGATCAGACTTTCCCCTTTTTCACAAAGTTTCTTTTTCTCTTATGATTCCCAACATCCTCGCCGAACGATACGCCAGCTCCGCCATGAAGGCCATCTGGTCTCCCGAAGGCAAAGTGCGGCTCGAGCGCGAACTCTGGATCGCCGTAATGAAAGCCCAGCGCGATCTGGGGCTTGACATTCCCGCCGAGGCCATCACCGCCTATCAGAGCGTCGTCGATCAGATCGATCTCGCCTCCATCGACGCTCGTGAGCGCATCACCCGACACGACGTGAAAGCGCGCATCGAAGAATTCTGCGAGCTCGCCGGACACGAGCATATTCACAAAGGCATGACTAGCCGAGATCTGACGGAGAACGTGGAACAGCTCCAAGTCCACCGCTCTCTCGGGGTCGTGCGCACTCTCGTCGCTTCGGCCCTCCATCGACTGGCAGGACGAGCCAAAGAATTTCGTAGCCTGCCCATCACGGCCCGCACGCATAATGTCGCAGCGCAGATCACTACACTGGGAAAGCGCGTCGCCATGTTCGGCGAAGAACTCCTTCATGCCGCCCAGGGACTGGAGGCTCTGATCACCCGCTATCCCGTGCGAGGCCTGAAAGGCGCTGTCGGCACCCAGCTTGACCAGTTGAGTCTATTCCACGGAGATACGATAAAAGTGCTGGAACTCGAACGTCGACTCGCGACCCACCTGGGGGTCGGCAATCTATTCACCAACGTCGGTCAGGTCTATCCCCGCAGTCTCGATTACGAAGTCATCGCTGCACTCAACCTGCTCGCCTCTGCTCCGTCCAGCTTCGCAAAAACCCTGCGACTCATGGCCGGACATGAACTCGCAGGTGAAGGCTTCGCCAAAGGCCAAGTCGGATCCTCCGCTATGCCGCACAAGATGAACAGCCGCAGTTGCGAACGGATCAACGGCTTCAAAGTCATCCTCGGCGGACACCTCGCGATGGCTTCATCTCTCGCCGGGGATCAGTGGAACGAAGGGGACGTCTCCTGTTCTGTCGTGCGTCGCGTCATGCTTCCCGACGCCTTCTTCGCCATCGATGGACTCTTCGAGACCTTCCTCACCGTGCTCGATCAAATGGAAGCCAATCCCGCTGTAATCAAACGAGAGAATCAGCACTACCTCCCCTTCCTGCTGAGCACCACCTTCCTCATGACAGCCATCGAGCGAGGAATCGGACGCGAAACTGCGCACGAAGTCATCAAGGAGCACGCCGTCGCCGCCGCCCACGCCTACCGCGCAGGCGAGTCCGAGCGCAACGATCTCGTCTCTCGTCTCGCCGCTGATTCCCGGCTCGGTATGAGCGAAGCCGAACTCCTCACCTGCCTCGCAGAAGGCAAAACCAACGCCGGGGCCGCTGAAGCTCAGACAGACCAGTTCATTGACGAGGCCGAAGTCTACGCCGCCTCCGTTCCCGATGCCCTCGACTACCAGCCCGGTAAAATTCTGTAAAGAAGCCCTCTCGAAAGGATGAAGGCACAAGTCCCAAGGGCCTTTCTAACTCATAACTCATAATTTCACCCCCATGTCCCCGCAGCTTTCTGAGCTCTTCGAGTTCCTCCGTTTCCCCAGCATCTCCACCGACAGAAGCCATCGGGAGGACATGCACCGTTGCGTCGGTTTTTTACAAAAGAAACTCAGCTCGATGGGACTTGACGCCAAGGTCCACCAGACCGCAGGCCATCCCATCCTAGTCGCGAAGAATCCACCTCGCCCGGATCGACCGACTGTGATGATCTACGGTCACTACGATGTCCAACCCGTCGATCCGCTTCACGAGTGGAAAACTCCCCCCTTCGAGCCAACTCTGGTCGGTGATAAAATCTACGCTCGCGGAGCGACTGATAATAAGGGACAGCACTTCGCCCACATCCTCGGAGTCGAGGAGACCTTGAAGGAATACGGCGAACTCCCCGTCAATGTGATCTTCCTGCTCGAAGGCGAGGAGGAAATCGGGTCCGTTAACCTCGGCTCTTTTCTCACTCAGCATCGGGACTATCTGCGATGCGATGTCTGTGCGGTGTCTGATACCGGCATGATCGCTCCCGGCATTCCCACCTTCACCTACGGTCTGCGTGGAATCGCCTGTCTGGAATTCACCGTGCGCGGTCCTGCGCTCGATCTACACTCTGGGGTCTACGGTGGTGCGATCCGCAATCCTTGCTCAGCTGTAGCACAGATGGTCGCCTCTCTGCACGACTCTGAGGGCAGAATCCTCATCTCCGGATTTTACGACAGCGTACAGCCCCTGGAGAGATGGGAGCGTGAAATGTGGGCTAGCCTGCCTGACGGCGATGCCGCCACACTCGCCGAAACCGGAGTCCCCGCGCTCTGGGGAGAGGACGGCTACACGGCGCTCGAACAGCGATGGGGACGCCCGACTGCTGAAGTCAACGGCATCGGCGGCGGCTACCAGGGAGAGGGTTCCAAGACCGTAATCGCCCGTGAAGCATTCGCCAAGCTCAGTTTCCGGCTCGTGCCTGACCAGCAGCCGGACGAGATTCTACGCCTGGCTGCCGATCATCTTCGGGCCATCTGTCCGACAGGCTGCACTGTCGAAGTTACGCTGGGCCATGCTGGGCCTGCCTACGTCATGGATCCCCATTCATCCCACGGTCAGGCCGCTCAGCGAGCGCTCAGTCGCGCCTTCGACGGAAAAGAGCCGCGCCTGATTCGTGAAGGCGGCAGCATTCCTATCATCCAGTCCGTGAAGGACATTCTCGGAGTCGATAGCCTCCTTCTCGGACTCGCCCTCCCCGACTGCCAAATCCATGCTCCCAACGAGAACTTCACCGTCACCAACTTCGAAGCGGGGATTCGACTGAATCGTGCCTTGTTAGAAGAACTGGCAAAGTGAAGAGCGAAAGAATTTGGGGAGCCTTGATCTCCTCACAATCCACCATAACGACGGTGGCGGTGTTGATATTCGACGATGGCAGCTTCCAGATGCTCTCTTCGAAAATCAGGCCAGAGCACTTCGGAGATTACGATTTCTGTATAACTTATCTGCCAAAGGAGAAAGTTAGAGATTCTGCATTCTCCGCTAGTCCGGATGAGCAAGTCGGGGTCGGGAATCCCGACGGTGAACAAGTGGCGTGCAAAAGTCTCTTGGTCCAGATCTGCGGGAGCGAGCTCTCCCATCCGAGCCTTCTCCATCAGATTTCGTGTGGCTTCGACGATTTCCTCCCGTGCTCCATAGCCGAGGGCGACGATCAGAGTCAGGCGCGTGTTTCCCGCCGTGAGCGAAATCGTATCCTCTAACAGCTCTCGTGTTTCCGGAGGAATGCGTTCCAGATTCCCGATCACTCGCAATCGGATATTGTCTCGAATCAAGGTCTCAGCCTTTTCTGCGAGAAAATGCGCGAGGAGGGCCATGATGGCATCTACCTCGACCGCAGGACGCTTCCAGTTTTCTGAACTGAAGGCGTAGAGCGTCAGGTATTCGATGCCGAGGTCGCCACAACTCTGAATCACGTCTTCCACCGAATCCGCTCCAGCGATGTGGCCGTCGTGTCGGGGGAGTCCCCGCGCACTCGCCCAGCGACCATTGCCATCCATGATGACAGCGATGTGTCGGGGAAGTGCCGTGAGATCGAGTGCCGAATCAAGGACTGTCATGGAGGATTCGGCGGGAAGGGTGGTCAGCGCACGATCGTTTGTTCTCGGGACGGGCCTACGCCGACCATGGCTACGGGCGTCTCAGTTTCCGTCTCGATCCTCGCGAGATAGGCGTGAGCCTGTGGCGGCAGATCTTCCCAGCGCTTCACCTGCGAGAGATCGCACTGCCATCCAGGCAGACTTTCGTACACAGGGACCACTCGCTGAAGATCATGGATGGAGGCAGGAGGAAGAGTAAGCTTCTTCCCGTCCAGCTCGTAATGCGAGCAAATGGGAATCTCGGCACAGTCGTCCAAGCCATCGAGGATGGTGATGGCTAGCTCGGTAAAGCCGTTGACCATCGCCGCGTAGCGGACGAGAACGAGATCGAGCCAGCCGCAGCGGCGCTTGCGTCCGGTCGTGGCTCCGAATTCTCGCCCCATGCCGTGAAAGCGGTCGGCCAGCGCATCGTCCTGAGTCGGGAAAGGGCCTTCTCCAACGCGGGTGGTGTAAGCCTTGGTCACTCCGACGACGCGATCAATGCGATGAGGAGGCACGCCCGAGCCGGTGCAGGCTCCACCGGAGGTAGTGTTCGATGAGGTCACGTAAGGATAGGTACCCTGATCGACATCTAGGAAAGTGCCCTGAGCACCCTCGAACAGAAGCATGCGTCCGGCCTTCATTTCCCGATGAAGAATCGCTACCGTGTCGGCACAGTAGGGAGCCAATCGTCGCCCGGCGGCCAGCAGCTCTTCTTCTGCCGCAGTCGCATCGATTGGGGCCATCCCCACAGTCTCAAACAGGCGATTGCATTCCTCAATTCGGGAGTGAAGACGCTCGACGAAACTGGCCGAGCCACTCACGAGTTCGTGCAGTCGGAAACCGATGCGATCAATCTTGTCTCCGTAGGCGGGACCGATTCCTCGTTTGGTCGTTCCGATTTTCACCGCCCGATTTGCCTCCTTGAAAGCGTCCATTTCCCGGTGAAAGGGCATCACTAGGTGAGCGCGATCTGAGATCGAGAGATTCTTAGGTGAGATCTCTATCCCATCTTCGACGAGTCCATCGATTTCCTTTAGAATCGCGACGGGGTCCATCACGACACCGTTCCCGATCACGCAGAGCTTCTCCGGCCAGAGAATGCCCGAGGGGATGAGGTGGAGGATGTACTGATGCCCGTCATTAATGACAGTGTGACCAGCATTATTCCCTCCCTGGGCACGTACGACTACGTCGGCCCGATCAGTCAGCAGATCGACGATTTTGCCTTTTCCTTCGTCACCCCATTGGGCACCGATCACGATGGTATTGGACATGAAAAATTCTGGATAAGAGAAAAGTGAGCCATATTCCCTCACGCGGAAGGAATCAATCGAATATTGCGTCAGAAATATCTACGTCGAGCCAATTCAGGCCAAATCAGACCCATTAGGCTGACATGATTTGCGTGGCGAAGAAGAACAGTACCCCGACCGCCAAGAGTCCGATCACGCCAAAAATGGAAGCGAACAGAACCAGCGTATTTGTCGGCTTCACCTTCTCGATGGGCGAAAGATTCTGGAATCCGGCGGGCTTTCTTGAAGATTGGGCGACCTCGACGAAGGACTCATGAGCGAATCCATGTCCATGACCAGAGTACGACGCAGATGGCGCTGAATCACTGTGTGCAGTTGCGTTCTGAGCAGAGAACACGGCCTGGATCGCACCGAAAACGACCGTACTACCATCTCCCATCGCTGTGTCCGTGACAGCCTCGCCGTCGAGATAGGTGCCATTCGTCGAATCGGTATCCTGAATCCTGAACGTGCCACCTGAATTGTAAATCAACGCATGAGAACCGGAGAGCGATGAGTGATCGATTCTGATGTCATTGTCGGGATTACGACCAATGTAAAATTGCTCGCGACCATCTAGAGAATAGCTGATCGGATCCTGGTCGGGAAGATAAACGGTAAGTGAAGCCATGAGAATGGGAGATGTATTACCACAAATTACTTGGATTGATCAATCATTTTGGCAAATTCTTCGAAAATGTCGAACACATCGTTCGTTCGAGGAGCCGCAGAAGGGATACACTGAAGGGAGATCGCAGGAAGTTCGCGATGGCGCGTGCCCTCGATCGTACCGTCGTTTAGATTTCGATGCGTCACTTCCAGGACGGAGGGAACAGAGCTTTCGTCAACGGCGAAGCCCTGATTCTGATGCGTGATCGCTACGCCTCCGGAACGGAGATCCTGGACCGGCTGTCCGTTGTGATGACCGCTATGCAGAGCGCGAGTACGTCCACCGAGAGCATGGGCCAGAATGAGATGCCCTAATCCGATCGCTAGAATTGGCTTACGCCCGAGAAGCTGGCGTACAGTCTCGTGAATTTTCTCCAGCGCGGCGGGATCGCCAGGACCGTTCGAAAGAACGATGCCGTCGGGATTCGTCGCCAGAATTTCATCAGCGGAGGCGAAGGCATTCACTACCTCGACGCGAAACCCCTTCTGTCGCAGACTGGAAAGAAATCCGCGTCCGATTCCGAGATCGAGCGCGACGAGTCTGTGACGCGTGGGAGGAAGCGATACGAAGCAGTCCTTCCCCTCCATCGTGTAAGGCACCGGCGAAGTCGGATTTCTGACGACCCACTCGCGACTAAGACGATCCTCGGGATCCCAGAGATAATTTTGCTTCGTCGTGACTTCGCTAACGAGCTTGCTGCCTTTCAGCGAATCCGAACGACGTGCCAAGTCCACGGCTGCTGCTTCATCGAGACTGCCATCGGTACAGAGGACAGCTCGCATCGTCCCGGATTCCCGCAGTCGGCGCGTGAGCGCCCGCGTATCGATGCCCTGAATTCCGGGGACTCCAGCAGCAGCTAGATTCTCGTGCAACGACTGCTGACTCCGCCAACTGCTCGGGTGCTCGCATAATTCCTCGACCACGAGTCCGCTGACCTGAGGACGGTCGCTCTCAGCATCGAGTTCATTCATACCGGTGCTCCCGATGTGGGAATAGGACATCGCCAGCATCAGTCCACGGCTGGCGGGATCGGTGAGAATTTCCTGATAGCCGGACATGGCGGTGGAGAAGCGCGCTTCCCCTGTGCGTGTCGTCGAGGCACCGAATCCCGTTCCCCGAAAGACCGTTCCGTCCTCTAGGGCGAGGATGGCCTGATTGTGTTGCTTTGGCATTTGAGTGATGGCCGAAAATGGGCCTTGAGAGGATGGCAGAATCGGCGGGGTGTTTCAAATGGTTTATCTATCGTCGTTCAGTTGAGTATCGATTTCGACGGTTCCGCTCGTCAGCGTGCGATGGACGGGGCAACGATTAGCGATCTCCAGCAGACGCTGAAGCTGATCCTGATCGAGATTCCCTGTGATGCTGACGGTGCGGGTAAAGTGATCAGTGAAGACTGCGGGAGTCCCATCGGGGACCGCTCCCTGACGCTTTTCGTGCTGTAGGTTCACGCTCACCTCTTCCAGTGGCCACTGCTTGCGCGAAGCATACATTTTCAGCGTCATGACCGTGCAGGCACCGAGAGCAGCACAGAGCAAGTCGTAGGGCGAAGGCCCCAAATCATCGCCGCCCACATCCTTCGGCTCGTCTGCGATCAGGCGGTGAGAACCAACGGTGATCTCCGATGTGTAGCGCGGCCCTTGGAGGGAAACCGTGACTCCGTCCGCGCTCAGATTCTGCGAGCCAGATTCAGAATCGCTCTCAGCAGCAGCCGTCAGATAACGACCGGCCCAAGCGGCGATCACGTTCGCCGCATAGGCGGAATCTCGAGAATCAGTCAGCAGATGATTGGCTCCGTCGAGAGAGACGAAGCTCTTCGGATGGCGGGCGGCCTGATAAATTTGGGCCGCATTATCGATTCCGACGATCTGATCCTGGGGAGAGTGCATGACTAGCAGAGACTTCCCAAAGTTGCGAATAATTTCCGCTGTGGAGTGAGCTTCCAGATCGAGGATAAACTCGGCTCCGATTTTCATGGGACGGCCTCCGATGGAGACGACAGCGACTCCTTTGGCGAGGATTTCATCACGACTTTCTCGCAAAAGCGCCAGAACATGCACTGCCTCCATCGGAGCGCCGATGGTGCAGACGGCTCGGACCTCCGGCAGCAGTCGCGCTGCGTGTAGGACCGCTGTTCCGCCGAGAGAGTGACCGATCAGCAACTCAGGACTCTGGTAATGCTCGCTCAGATAATTCGCCGCAGCGACTAGGTCAGAGAGATTGGTAGTGAAGGATGTCTCCGAGAAGCAGCCTTCGCTATCACCGAGCCCCGTAAAGTCGAAGCGAAGAACTCCGAATCCGCACTCGGTGAGGCCGCGAGAAATATGAACGGCAGCGAGAGAATTCTGTCCGCAGGTGAAGCAATGAGCGAAAATCGCGAAGTGCGTGGGCTGTCTCGTGGACGGCAGTTCGAGTTTTGCACTCAAAGTGATTCCCTGTTCATTAGGAAAGCTGAGAGAGACTGTTTTCATCTACATTTAAGGGGGTGCCAGAGCCTGCCCCTGTCAAAACGATAAGACCGGATCCGACGTTTATCCTCGACGAAATGCGGTATAATAGACCAACGAGAGCAGACCGAGCAGGATCACGGCACCGAAGACGGTCACTCCCACAGGGAAGGCATCAGATCGCATCCGCGCCGCCAGAGACACGCGACCTTGTGCGATCTGTTCCTCATCACGCCCCGAAAGCCTCCATAGTGGCACCATTACGAGACAGGCGATGCGAGCGGAACCAGATTCGAAAAACCGCGTGAGTCCACCGATCACGCTTCCCTGCACGATCCGGGCTACTGCAGAATTCAGCGAGTTCAGAATGCGATCTGCCAAGCGATACACCACGGCCCCGCCACGCCGATAGAACCATTCCGCATCCAGATTTACTGCGCGAACTTCCGCCGGATAGAGCCCCGCCAACATCAGCAGGGTGAAGGCCAGCGCACTGAAGAGCAGCAGCGAATACTGATCGAGAACATGACCGAACGTATAAGGCACATATCCTGAAGCCAGATTCGGCAGCATGGGATAAAGGAAGGAATCCGGGAACGTGCCAATGAAAAGGCAGAAAAAGGCAGCAATTCCCATCGCCAGAAGTTGATTGATCGGAGCTTCCTTGCAACGAATCCCCGAATCGTGAGAAAAAAAGGCGAAGAAGGGGATTTTGATTCCCGCGTGATGAAAAACGCCAGCCGATGCAAACAGCAGAGCCAGCCAGACCAAGACGTGTCCTCCATCCGCTGCCGCACTCATAATCATCGACTTGCTCACGAATCCGCTGAAGAATGGGAAAGCGGAAATGCTCGCCGCGCCGATGCAGCAAAACAGGCAGGTCAGAGGCATCGAGCGCACCAGCCCTCCCAGTTCCGTGGCCTTCGACTTGCCGGTACGGTAGATCACCGATCCGATGGACATGAAGAGCAGGGCTTTGTACAAAATATGGCAATAGGCATGAGCTGCCGTTCCATCCAGTGAAAGAGTCGTACCGAGCCCGACGCCCACCACCATGAAGCCGACCTGGTTGATCAACGAATAGGCTAGCACACGTCGCAGATCGTTCTCGATCACAGCGTAGAAGATAGGCACGACTGCCATGATAACGCCGATCCAGATCAGCGTCGGCTCTCCAGAAAAGGTTCGGGCCAGCACATAAACAGCCGTTTTCGTCGTGAAGGTGGCCATGAACACGACCCCGCCGATCGAGGCCTCAGGATAGGTATCCGTCAGCCAGGCCCCCAGAACCGGCCAAGCGCAATTGATCCCGAATCCGATGAACATCAGCCACGAGCCAACTCCTTCTAGCCCGATCTGATCGAAGGCAGTGCTTCCTCCCTCGGCAATATGGACCACGATCCCCGCCATCAGAACTCCTCCGCCGAAGAGGTGAACCAGCAAGTAACGCACTGCAGCCTTCCCCGACTCGACCGTTTTTCTCGCCAGCAGGCAGAGAACAGCTCCGACGGTCAGCATCTCCCAGAAGACAAACATCGTCAGAATATCTCCCGCCATCACCACCCCCATCGCACTACCGGCATAGAGGAGGCCACCAACGAGATCGAGCGGATTATTGTCACGGATCACGTAGAGGATGCCGATAAAGGACAGCAAGGTAAAAACGTGGAGGAAAATCAAGCTCCACGAGTCAACACGTCCGAGAATCAACTCGAAGTCTAGCAATTCAAAGCGCCAGTGAACACCCCGGCTGAGCAGGTAGTAGTTAAAAAAAGCCACCACCGGAACCGCGAGGGCGAAAACCTGGCGCAATCGTCCCCGCAGAAACGGAATGAGTGCCGCTCCGACGAGGAAAATGAGGGAAGGTGGGAGTGCCTCAGGCATCGGTCTGATTTTCGGACTTGAAATCGCTGACTTCGTCGCGCTGATAGTAGTTCTCCCCTCGCATCACCAGCGGACGCACGATGAAACGAGACACGAGCACCAGCAAGGAACACATGACAAAGCCGAACACGGCATAAAACCCCGGCCAGCGCTCCCAGCCAAAATGAGGATGCAGATCGACTCCGCTCAGCAGGACAACTAGATCGACCAGCACCAGCAGTCCGCAGGCGATGGCCAGACCGGCGATCACGCGCCGGACATTCTGCGGGCGAAGAAACCAAGTCGGCATCTCGGCAGGATCGGGAGAGGATGAGGAATCGGAGGGATTCATTGAAGCAAAACTCAGAGTTACGCAGGAGACTCCGGAGTAGCCGCGGTGGGGGAGCCTGGGGAATTAGGCACCGAATCCTTCTTCAGCAATCCGGAGCCAACGATGAAAATGATCGCTAGGTAGAAACACATCGTCGCGAAGACGACTTCGAAAATGTGGAGAAAGCCAGGTTTTGCCTCGTGTCTGAGTTCCTGAAGTGGTGCTGAGCTCATCGCGTTCGAATGTTGAGAGATCGGATATTGAAAAAATTACGGGTTGGCGACACCACCGTGCAGAACGATGGAGGCAAGATCGTAGAAGGTGCTAGGGAAGAAAAAGAGCAGGATAGAACTGATCGCAGTGAAGGCTAGAGGAAGCACACAGAGCAAGGGCGCTTCCCGCCAGCCATGCACACAGCAGGCACCGTCTGCATGAATCGCATCCATTTCCGGCTCGGGTAGGAAGAAAGCTCGATACACCACAGGAAAGAAATACGCTCCATTCAGCACAGAACTGATCAAAAACGCACAGAGAAGAGCGATCTGATGCGCCTCTGCCGCCCCCCAGACCAGATAGAGCTTGCTCAGGAATCCCCCCATCGGAGGCAGTCCCGTCACACTGGCCGCACCGATGGCGAAAGCAGCAAACGTGATCGGCATCCGCCGCCCCAGTCCATTCAGCTCACTGATCTGCTTTTTCCCCGTCGCTACGAAAATCGCTCCGGCACAGAAAAAGAGAGTAATCTTCCCGAAGGCATGCATCGCGATGTGAAGAATGCTGCCGAGCGCTGCGTGCTCCGTCAGCAGCGCGATCCCGAGAATGATGTAGGAAAGCTGCCCGATCGTGGAAAATGCGAGCATCCGCTTCAGATTATCCTGAGTCAAAGCGATCAGCGAAGCCGCGACCAAGGTGATCGCCGCGATCCAGCAAAGGACGAGATGAATCCCCAAGCCCCCAAGAAGATCCATCCCGAACACATTCAGCACCGTGCGGATAATACAGAAAACGCCGACTTTCACCACAGCCACCGCGTGCAGCAAAGCAGAGACAGGAGTCGGGGCGACCATCGCGCCCGGCAGCCATGAGTGCAGCGGCATCAGTGCCCCCTTGGAAAAGCCGAAGGCAAACGCAAGTAGCAGCGCCAGCCCCTGAACGTAGCTCAGATCAGTATTCGCTAAGATCGCCTGCACCCCGAAATCCAGCGTCCCTGATTTCACCCAGACATATATCATGGCCGGGATCACGAAGGCAATCGACGTCCCCAGCAGATGCACCAGATACGAGCGCCCTCCACGGCGCGCCTCTGCATCCTGGTGATGCGTCACCAGCGGCCAGGTCGAGAGTGAAAGAACCTCATAGAAAACGTATAGCGTGAGCAGATTTCCCGCGAAGGCGACGCCCAGCGTGGCGAACAGCGAGACCGCAAAAAAGACGTAAAATCTCGTCTGCGAATGCTCCTTCAGTCCGCGCATATAACCGATCGAGTAGATCGATGTGGGAATCCAGAGAATCGATGCCACCAGAGCGAAGACCATCCCCAGCCCGTCCACTCGGAAGGCAATCGGCACCAGCCCATCCGACCCACCACCGAACAGGGTTAGCTCGATCATACTACCCTGTAGAATGATGGGGAGCATCGCCAGCACGAAGCACAGTTTCGCAATTCCAGCCAGAATTGTAACCGCCTCACGAAGAAAAGTTTCACGCCGGAAGAGCAGAATCAAAGGCACCGCAGCCAGCGATGAAAGGCAGGCCCAGAGCGGCAGATAACTTTGAATACTGTTCTCCATCTATTCTTGCATCGACACGATGTCAATATTCTCCACAACTGTTCCCCGGATCAGATCGATGACCGGACGATTGAAGATGCCGAGCAGGAGGGTCAGCGCGGCTGCGACCAGTAGCGGTGCCGTCCTCCAAGCAGCATGCCTCCCGCGAGTGGGGCATCCTCCCTCCGATGACTCTGATGACTCAGGCACCTCCCCAAAATAGGCGATTTCGAAAATACGGAAAAACAAGATGGCGTTCACTAGACTCGATCCCAACAAAGCAACAATGTAAAGCCAGTGGCCTGAATCGATGGCTCCTCGGATCAGATAAAATTTGCTAAAAAAGCCGCACATCGGAGGTACGCCGATCATCGCCAGCCCCCCGAGGGTAAAGGCACCTGCCGCCCAGGGAGAACGGCGAAAGAGTCCCGAAAGATGCTCCAGTCTCGTCGCCCCGAACTGCTTCGCAAAGACACCCGCCGCTAGGAAGAGGCAAGAAGTCATCATGGCATCCGCCAAGATGTGATACATCGATCCCGTCAGCCCCCAGCGTCCGGCATCGCCCAGCCAAGTGCCGCCGACCATGTAACCGACCTCCGCTACGATCAGACAGCAGAGCATTTTCTTAATTTCTCGCTGTGTCAGTGCCATCACCGATCCCGCCACGATGGAGCCAACCGCGATCAAGACCACCAGATCACTCCAGCCCGGATTCTCCGTAATCACACCCAGTCCGAAAACACCGAACAGGATGCGTATCATTACATAGACGGAAACCTTCGTCACCAGCGGAGCCATTAGATTAGCACTGCCGGATGGGCAGTAGCTATAGGCATTCGGCAACCAACCATGCAGGGGGAAAAGGCCCATTTTCGTCCAAACACCCAGTAAGATAAAAACCAGTGCAGTGCCGATGATTCGAGAGTTCGCAATCTCAGGATTAGCCGCTAGGATCGTTCGAATATCGGCCATGTTTAGCGAGCCGACAGCCAGATAGAGGTAGCCTACGCCGATCAGATAAAAGGACGCCCCTACCGTGCCGATCACCAGATACTGGAAGGCAGCGACTCTCGAGCGACGAGAGCTTCCTATCGCTACCAAGCCGTAGCTAGTCAGTGCCGTGATTTCGATCAACACGTAAACATTGAAGGCGTCTCCTGTAATCGTGATCCCGAATAGCCCGACGCAAAGCAGCAAAAAGAGCACGTAGAAAAATGGCGACTTCTCCGCATCCTTTTCTCCGTCCTGACGGATCGAATACACCAGAGCGAGCAATGCGACTACCGCGATGGCGAGTAGCAGTAGACTGTTCACTCCATCCGCTCGCAACTGGATACCAACTCCATGAGGACTTTCCCATCCTCCTACGAAATAATCCCAAGCGCCCACTGTGGCGACGTGATGAACGACTCCAATCGAGCAGACGAACGACAGTGCAAGAGCCGTCAGCGCGATGGGGAAGCATAGGTGACGATCTCGTGTGCCAAAAAATCCGACAATGACAGCCCCGAAAAGAGGCGCAAGGACGACTATGACGGGTAAGTGCTCAGACATCGTCTTGAATCGTCTGGATCTGATTGAGGATTTCTGGTTCTTCCAGAGTGCCAAAATCCCGGAAAATCACCTGACACAGAGCGAGGGCTACCCCGAGAGTCGCCACCCCCACTACGATAGCCGTCAGCATGAGAACGTGAGGCAGAGGATTGGCAAAAAGATCCGGATTGATGGGAAAAGCCGTCGCCCCAGCAGCTCCCCCTCCCTGTGCCATAAAGTCGACCGCAGCCTCGCCCATCGTTTCATCCACGATGGGAATCGATGCTCCCTCTTTTACCCCCATCGAGACGTAGAGCAAGAGGATCGCCGTCTGAAAGATCGAAAGCCCGATCAATTTCTTGATCAGATTATTTTTCCCAATCGCCGCCCAAAGGCCCAGCATCATGATCACCACATAGATCCAGAAATTAAAATGCGGAACTATCGTCGTTTTAATCCACTCCATCATCGCTCACAGCCCTCCTTTCAATTCACCCCGAGTGGAGAGATTCGCGAACAGCGCGAACATGACGGACGTCACCGTCATCGCCACTCCCAATTCCACACCGAAAATTCCATGCGAGCGTGCCATTTCTTCACCCCCCGTCTGTAACAGGCCGCTCAGAGCTCCGTAATCGAGGAAGTTCCGACGAAAGAACAGGCTCAAGAGACCTATTCCCGCGTAGATGAAAACCCCTAGGCAGGCGAGGCGCAGATACATATCCTCCCGCAGTCGCCCCAATGCACTCCCCAGCCCTCCCGCCAGAGCGAGCAGAATGAAGCTAGTGCCGAGCACCACCCCTCCTTGGAAGCCACCTCCAGGACTCGGATGTCCGTGGGCGATGATGTAAAAACCAAATAATTGAGCCAGCGGCACAACCACCCGACAAGCCGTACCTACCACGACGCGGTGGCGGCCCTCCCCGTCAGAATCACTCGTCGAAAATTCTCCCGAGCACGCCTTTTCCTCACTACCAGTGCTTTCTTCCTCATCCTTGCGACGCACCACTCGTAGAATCGCGAAGACCGCTATCCCCGCTGTGAGAATTACAGCCGTCTCGAAAAGTGTATCGTAGCCCCGGTAGTCTGCTAGGACGGCGGTGACCACATTCGGCACCCGCGTGTCCAGATAGGTGTTCTGCAGATAATGGACTGAGGAAGAAACTGATCCGCCGCTGACTCCTGAGTTCGGAGGAGAGTGTGGATCGCCAAATCGCGGAAAATCCTCCACTGCATTGAGAAGGATCGCACCCGTGATGATCACGGCGATGGTGGCGAAAAGTTTCTGCATCAGTCACTCGATTTTCGGGCTGTTTTAAAAATAGTCGCGATCATCAAAGCTCCACTAATTCCTGCCCCCACCGTCGCTTCCGTGAAGGCCACATCCACAGCCCCCATCTCCGCCCAAATCAGACAAATGAGGAAGCCGTATGTACTAAAGACCATCGCGGCACCCAATAGGTCACGCAGCTTCAGCGCAACCACCGCCGCGATTACGAGAAAAATGAGCAGGATGATGTCGAGAGGCAAAATCACGGCTGTGAATCGTGGGTAGAATTTCTATTGAGATCTGCAGCTGCAGTTCTGCTCTCAGGGGGGCCAGCGAGTCGGTTTTCATGCTTCGGCGCGATCACCGGATCGTTGCCATCCTCCCAACCCGCCTCGGCCAGAGCACTGGTACTAGTCGCACTGGCGATGTAGAGAAAAGCGATGATCACGAGCATTTTCAGTGCCACCAACACAGCGGAAACGCTTGCCTCAGAATCCCCCAAGTCTCTCATCTGATACAGGGCAAAGCCAGCGATGATGAGCAAAGTCGAGAGCGTGTCCCCCTTTCCTGCCGCGTGCATCCGCGAAAAGAAATCCGGGAAGCGCAAAATCCCTACCCCCGCCCCGAGAAAAAAGACGAGACCGGCCAGAATAAGAAGGGCGCTGAGGAAGGAAATCACCATAACAAAAACCAATCTTACGCTCTCTCACACACACTTTCTTCTGAGGTACTGGCAAGAACAATTCCGCGTCGTCCCTTGTGACGGAGATACCGCGCAGCAGCGATGGCTCCGGTGAAATTCAACAGCGCATAGGTCAGCGCGAAGTCGATGAACATATCCACCTTCCCGAAGATCACCCCGATGATGACCAACAGCACCGTCGTCTTCGTCCCTACCATGTTCGCACCCACGATGCGATCCATCGTCGTCGGCCCCATCACGATCCGACACATCGCCGGGATCATCAGGAGCAGCAGAGCTACCCCCACACCGATAGAAAAATGTTCGAAAGTCATGCAGGAAATTATTCGAAAATATGGGCGATCCGTCGATCCATCTCTCCATTGATTCCCGCAGCCGAGACATCGTCGATCGCGTGGATGCAGAGCATGTCGCCGAAAATGCGCACTGTCACCGTTCCCGGAGTCAGCGTGATCGAATTGGCCAAGAGAAATTTTTCTAAGTCCGTCGTCAACGCCGTTCTGTGCCAAACGATATGCGGCTGCCACGCTGTCCGCGGAGCGAAAGCCAGTTTAAAGACGGCAATATTCGCCAGCACGATCTGCCAAGTCAGCCAGAGCAGATAATTCAGAAAGCGAAAGAGGCGAACCATTCGCCGTGCCAGTCCCAAGCTCGAACCCGCCCCGATCAGCAGATCGCCGGACATCCAAGTCACCGCAGCGCAGGAGATCAATCCGAGAGACAGGTGGAAGGCATCCAGTTTTCCCGACAGAATCACCCACAACAGCATCAATGCCCCAAAAACCAAGGCATAATCGAGAGAACTGGAAGGCTTTTTCTCCATCGAATCGTCGCTAAAAATCGATAATCAATCCTACGAGAGCAAGGAAGAGGGCGCTTGTCAATTTCTCCTGTAGAAATAACGAGATCGTGGTAACTTTTCGCCGCTTTCCTCTATTCGCTCGGTTATGCCTCGTTCCTTCCCATCCCTCGCTATCGCGCCCGTAGTGCTCGTGGCAATGGCATGGAATCTCGGCAGTAGCGGGGGCACTCGTCTGCTGGCGCAGGATGCTCCGCCAATTCCCTCTCCGATTGCTGCTCCGATTGCTGCTCCGATCACTGCACCGATTGCTGCTCCGGTTCCGCCATCATCCGAATTCGCGAATGTTCCAGAACCTTCGGACGGCTCAGGAGGAGAGATGGTGGTCGAGGAGACTCCCGTGGGATCGACGATGATCGCCACACCTGCTGATTTCGCTCCCGTACCACCGACGCTAACTCCCGGCGAAACGAAGCCGCCCGGAGTCACTGTTTCCGAAACTCAATCAAATGCACGCATGATCGAAGATGAGGCCCCTGAGCGCGTGCCCGTCTATCCTGATGATCCCAATAGCGCTTGGTGGGAAATCGATCCTCACTACGCCTTCGAGCGTGCCCAGCGCGAGCAAAAGCCCCTAATGCTGCTTTTCACCGGAATCTGGAATGCACAGGCGATGGCACTTTCGCAGGAAGTCTTCTCCACCAAGAGTTTCAACGATTACGTGAAGGAAAATCTGGTGATATGCTATCTCAATTATCCTCGCAATCCTACCGATGCACCGGATATGCTGCGGCACATTAAGGAGAAATTCAAAGTTCGAGGCTATCCGAACGTACTTTTCTTTCATCCCAACGGAGAAGTGCGCCGTGGAATTCGGGGGTATCGAAGTGGTCGTCCCGTCGATTACTTTAATCAGCTCGTCGCCGCCTGCTACCCAGTTCTTCAGTCGATTAGCGAACAGAAAAAGGAAATGGAAGCCAAAGGCTTTCGCGATTGGTCAAACTACTTAGGCCAGCCCCTCTTCGCCCGCTTCGTTGCAAGGGACCAAACTCGCGTCATGTTGCAGGATGGAGCGGGTAAACGATGGACGGTGGCCATGAATGAGCTAGCCCCAGACGATCAAAAACTGGCAGAGTCTTTTCCAGCGGTAAAGAAGAGTCCCCCAGAACACGCACAAGAATAGTGCCTTAGTTCCGAGTCTTGCAGAATTACCCACTTCATCAATGGAGGGACCATCAATGAAGGGACAGTTACTTTTCTATTCGAATCAATACAGATAATACAGATTTGACATCCAAAACGCATCCATTACGCTTCCATCATGATCAGAACCACCATCACCCTAAAAAACGTCCCACCGGAACTTCACCGCTCACTCAAGGAAAGCGCGAAACGCCATAAGCGCTCGCTCAATCAGGAAGCCATCCACATGCTAGAAAGCTCCCTGTTCGGTGATCAGAGCCAACACTCCAGTCTTCGTCAGCCGCCGCCAGTGCGTAGTTTGGGCGCGATTCTCGTCTCGTCCGAAGAATTGAACACTCGCGCCAATGACCTCCTGAATCGCGAGGAATGATCGGACTCGACACCAACATTCTCGTCTCCCGAGTCGTGCCAGATCATCCAAGTCATGGACAAGTCTGCGAACGCATCGACAGCTTGCTTGCCGAGGAAAAAAAGCTGGCGCTCACCTCAGGCATCCTTTCCGAGTTCATCCACATCGTCACCGACGCCAAGCGCTTCCAGAATCCCCTGACCATGACCGAAGCACTGGAATGGGCGGAATTTTGGAGTCAAGCGGAAGAAACCGTGATGATTCATCCTGACTACAAAGCTCACGTCCAATGGCTCCACTGGTTACGAGAACATCGCCTTGGCAGAAAACGCCTACTCGACACCCTGATCGCTGCAACCTGGCACAGCGCGAGCATCACCGAAATTTACACGCTCAATCCAAGTGACTTCAAAATTTTCGCTGTGTTCGACTTTGTAAACTCGCCAAGCCAGTGAAACCTGAATCCACGACTTCTCCACCACTGCCATCCCCATCACCGAAAAAAATTACGGGGTCAAAATTACGGGGTCATGCAACATTTCTTGACAAAACTTTCACTCGCTTCTCGTCCACGTTCGTGTACCGTAAAAAATGTTGCCTCTCCAACTACAACTGTCACGAAATGTTGCATGACCCCAACTACACCTTCCGACATCCACCGCCTCATTCACCTCGTCCACTTCGGCATCTTCGGTTAAAATGTCGAGGTACTGTTGTTTAACCCCCTTCAGCCCACTTCTTCCACGACTCTCACCATCGAGGAATCGAATTCCGAGTATTCCGGCGTCTCGCAAAAATGCGGATGCCAATTTCGCCTCCCCCTTCGTAGGTTGCCTCCCATGTGTTTCCTTCTTCCCTAACTGTTCAGATACCGCTTTTGCGACGGAGGCATAGAACGAGGCTCCCGATGCCGCTCCCCCTTGCCAATAAGCGCCGTGAGGATAATCGAACCGGTCGCGGAACAGCTTATTCGCCGCCTTCATTATTGGGTCCAATTCCGCTATCCGTTCATCCCAATTGAGCAACTCGTTATCTTCTACATCTAGCTCTATAGTGTATAGATTTCCCCTCTCCGGGACTCGTCCTACACGGGATTCATCAAAGGCACGTAGGTCTTTGATTAAGTTCTCTATCTTCTCGATTTCTTCCTTAGCTTCCCTGACGTTTCCTTCCTCCGTCTCTCCATCTCTTCTGATGTCTGGAAATTTCTCTCGCAACTTCCGCAACCTTTCGTGGTGTTCCCGAGTCGCTTCCAGTTGTTTTTCTGCGTATAAAACAGCTGTGTCCTTTCCTCCCGCTGCCCCGATGCGTCTTACTATATCGGCTGTCGTCGATAGATTCGATGGGTACCCTGTAATATTGGTATCGATAGGGTTCCCATCCAGTGTGTATTCTGGAAGGTCGCGAGACAACGTATCTCTATACCATTCGCCCGTGGACTTCCTTTCCCCAAAATACAGTCCCCATCCGAAGGCGATGTTTCCTTCTCCCGTCCCTATCTTATCGAGCGACATACGCCCCTTGACCTCGTGTGGCGTGCCGTGATAGGCACGCTTCCCCATGGGGAGAAACTCTATCGCACCAGGTCCCGTCAATATCTGTCCATCGCCGACAGGCACCCATGGAGTATCTTCACTTACCTGCGTGCGTCCGCCTATTGATTCAGGGACACGCTTACCCATGGAGAGGTTTTGTCCTTCAGTATCAGAATCGAATAGGTCACGATTTGCCCTTTTCGCCTCCTCTCTCTCCTTGCGCTTGGCGAGTATCTTGGCCTTCCTCGCTTGCTTGGCCTCCTCCGTCTCCTCGGCTTTCAGTCTCTCGTCTCCTGCAACACCCGCCAGCCACATATAGACCTCATCTTTCGTCAATTGTGCCACATGCTCACGAGGGGTCAATCGGATCACGTCAAAACGGCGAGAGCTTTTTCTCCCACTTGTTGGAATTCCTACAAAGTTTGATCCCGGAACACGTAGAACGGTTACCCCTTCTACTGAGCGGCTCCCAATAAATCAGGCCAGTGACTAAACTACGATGGTCAGAAACGCGAGAAGAGTGTAACCTAAAACCCTAATACACACATCAATGAAGAAAAGACGCAGAAGACATGATCCCGAATTCAAGGCTCGCGTG
>CAUJIH010000027.1 GCA_963205275.1 Verrucomicrobiota bacterium
GGCCTGAGCATTATCGAGGCCATCCGCAACGCCCTGGGCGGATCCCCCCAGCCCTTTGCCGAGGGTGCTGAATAGTTACATTTTCGACTGAATTCAGCCCAAGAGAGCGAAGGGGCAATTGAGAATGACCTTCATCGAACGCTGTATCTGACGAGCTTGAGAAACTTCGGTGAGATCGATGTGAAAGAAGCGTCACGATTTTCCCAGCAGAGTGACGAGATGCGCGGTAAGAAAATTGAGCTTCTCCACGACACCATCCATTTCAAGCAGATTCTGTCGCTGTCGAGAATCCGTGACAACACAATGTCCGACCACGTCAGCGACCATGGATGGATCGGTTGCTTGCCGGAGTCGTTCCCTCAGTGAGTGGGATACCGGGAGTCCTTGCTCGCATAACTGCTCGCTGAGTTCGATCAGTTCATCGACGGCATCGAGGGCCTGATCTACATCTTCGAGTCGACATGGACGTGGGTTGATCCGGGCGATGGGAAATGGGGCCCATTGCTCCCATTTGACGATTTCTGCTCGCTTGATTCCGGAAAGCATTAGATGTGAGCTTCCGTCCTCATGGGTTACACAAGCTCGAATCAGACCAATGGTCGTGATCGTCGAGAGTTCATGGTAGAGTGCCGACGCATCATTTCCGATCCGGGGACTCGTGACACAGAACATTCGCTCCCCCTCCAGTGCCGCTTCGAGCATCATGCGATGATGTGATTCGGAAATGAAGAGCGGGAGGTATCCACACGGGAAAAGCGTCGCCCCATCCAGAATCATAACCGGAATGGAGTCTGGCAAGCCTTCGTTTTCCGCGTTGATATCCGTGGGATTCATTTCCTCAGATTTGATATACGACAGAAGTCGCGCTTAAGTCACGGACTTCGTGAAAGAATGGGATTTTTAAATCACTTTCTCATTGCAAGGTGATAGAATTGTGGTTCTTTCCCGCCGCAAACGCAAAGAAAAACATGTCGGCGTCAAGGTGATGCCCGTATTTCATATAATGAGCCAGTCAACTACTACTACAGTCAGCCTACAATTGCATGATCGTGACACCGGCAGTGCCGATGTACAGATCGCGATCCTCTCTGGGCGGATTTCTCATCTTACTGACCATCTTACGGCGAACAAGAAGGATGTTTCCTCTCGCCGAGGACTCATGCGTATGGTAGCTCGTCGGCGCAAGCTGCTGGACTATCTCGCTCGCACGAACCAGGATCGCTACCAGAAGGTTCTGGCAACTCTCGGACTCCGTCGCTGATTTTTGCATCGGTGAGCTGGGGAGTTATTTGCGTAGAATTGGGGATCGCTAGATTTGCTGTGGCGAGGCGTTTGGGGTCTCGTTCCGCTGGCATTGAATTGTGGCTTTCGTCCAAGTTCATTTGTTTGACTGCGGTGTGTTGATTCGCGTCCGAGTTTCGTCGCTCCATTTCGGGGTGAGGAACGGATTGGGTGAGTGGTTTTATTTTTAGAGAAACAAGAAAAGGAAGAAATATGAGTATAGAAAGAATCGCGTGCCAAGTCGGTGCGCAGGAAATGATCATCGAAACTGGAAAGATGGCCAAGCTGGCCGATGGTGCGGTGACTGTTAGAGTGGGAGATACGATCGTGATCGTCACGGCGGTTTCGTCCACGAAAATCAAGGAAGGGCAGGATTTTTTCCCACTTTCCGTTGAGTACAAGGAGAAAGCTGCCGCCGCAGGTCGCTTTCCCGGTGGATACTTCAAGCGTGAGGGAAGGCCGACAGAGAAAGAGATTCTCACCTGTCGAATGACGGATCGACCGCTGCGTCCCTTGTTTCCGAAGGGCTACCTTTATGACACTCAGGTGGTATCGCTTCTCTTAAGTGCGGATGGAGTCAATGACTCGGATATCTTGAGTATCAATGGCGCTTCTGCTGCCTTGTGTCTGTCTGACATTCCATTCGCCGGGCCGGTGGCGGGAGTTCGAGTGGGCCAGATCAACGGCGAATTCGTAGTCAATCCCACTTTTGAACAACGCTCTGAGAGCGAGTTAGATCTCGTTTACGTGGGACTACGTGACAAGGTGATCATGATCGAAGGCGGCGGGAACGAGATTCCTGATGCAAGATTCAAAGAGGCGCTCGCTTTTGCTCAGCAGGCGATTCAGCCGATTCTGGATGCACAGGAGGAATTGGCTCGTCGAGCCGGAAAGCCGAAGCGGCAAGCTCCTCTTGTCGAGGTGCAGGATGAACTGCTAGAGATCGCCTATGAGGTCGCTGGTGATCGCATCGAAGAGGCGCTTTACAAGCCGTCCAAGGTCGAGCGAGGTACTGCGGTAGGAGCCTTGCGGGCTGAAGTGGAAGAAAAAGTGAAGGAGAAGTATTCCAGTGCCAGCGGTTTCGCGATTTCCCAAGCCTTTGAATATCTTCAGAAAAAAGCCTTCCGCATCAGTATTCTTGATAAGGGTGTGCGCTGCGATGGTCGTGATGTCAACACAATCCGTCCACTGTCTGCGGAGATAGGACTCCTACCCCGTGCGCATGGTTCCGCCCTGTTCGCTCGGGGAGAAACCCAGTCTCTGGGGATCGCTACACTGGCTCCCAGTGATGAAAAGCAATATCTGGACAACTATGCTGGTGGTGAGGATACGAAGCGCTTCATCCTGCACTACAATTTCCCACCTTTTTCGGTCGGAGAAACGGGGCGTATGGGTGGTCTGAACCGTCGCGAAATTGGGCATGGTGCTCTCGCAGAGCGGTCGATCGAACCTCTGATTCCCAGTGAGGAAGAATTTCCCTATGCGATTCGCGTCTCTAGTGAGATTATGGAATCGAACGGTTCGACCTCGATGGCCTCTGTCTGCTCTGGATCGATGGCTCTGATGAATGCGGGAGTGCCGATGAAGCGGCCCGCCGCCGGGATTTCATGCGGCCTAGTGACGGAATTTGAAGGAGAGGCGATCAAGCGCTACGTCACTCTGCTCGACATCATTGGGAACGAGGATTTCATGGGCGACATGGATTTCAAACTCTGTGGTTCCACTGAAGGGGTTACGGGCTTCCAACTCGATTTGAAGTTGCCAGGAATTCCACTTGATATCCTCCTCGAAGCTGTTGATAAGGCCGCTCAAGGACGGATGAAGGTCCTAGACGTGATGAATGCGGTCATCTCGACTCACGGTCCGCTCAATGAACTCGCTCCCCGGATCGAGTCGATTCGGATCGATCCCCAGAAGATCGGAGAGCTGATTGGGCCCGGTGGTAAGAATATCAAGGGGATTCAGGCCGAAACAGGGGCTGAGATCAACATTTCCGACGATGGCACCGTCAAGATCTACGCAGCGCATCAGGAGGCTCTGAATCGGGCGATCCAACTCGTTCGTCGGACGACAGCGGAGATCGAGATCGGCACTACGTATTATGGGAAGGTTGTTTCCACTACTAATTTTGGAGCCTTCGTCGAAGTGCTGCCGGGTAAGGACGGAATGGTTCACATCTCCGAACTCGCAGACTTCCGGGTCAACCGAGTCGAGGATATCGTGAAAGTCGGAGACATGGTTCACGTCAAGTGTATCGGGGTCGATGAGCGCGGGCGCGTGAAGCTGAGTCGCAAGGCGGCAATGGCGGAACGCGGTCAGTCTGCGACAGAGGAGATGGGCAGCGAAGCGTGAGCGCACCGGTAGAGTCTATTTGAAAGAAAGCCCGCATCCGGATTGGAGTGCGGGCTTTTTTTTGCTTAATGACTTACATCTTCTCTGCTATCAGAGCTATTTATGCTTTCTTCGTGTTGAATGTAACAGTAGGGTTGAGAATAGGGCTTTACTCTCTATACTTTCAGCGTTGACATCTCCGCTAGATGAGGTTTTTCTCGGTTCTTCTACTCTTTTGTGTGACTGTCGCTGGTTCGACCTGGCTGACAAAGTTTGCCTTGCGAGAAGGAATTGAGGGGGAACTGCAGCAGCGGGCGCGCACAGTTCTGAAAAGAGGAGGGTTTTCGGACATTCAGGTTACCATGGATCACCTCGACGGTCAGTTGACTGGTACGGTGGATCGACCTGAGGACGTGGCGGCAGTCGTGAAACTCCTGCGCGAAAAGGTATCTGCTGCTTATTGGCCGAATGCGTCTGCCGCGAAGATTGCGATACGTCCGAGTATTCCGACGCGCATTGTGGTGACTCGTGCCGAGATGGCGTCATCAGTGAAGATTGAGGGAACATTAGCTGGGCACGAGGAGGCAGCACGCTCGATGCTGGGAAAGCGATTGCGAATCGTCAAAGGGGTAGTGGATGTGGATAATCAGTTGCAGTTGAATTCCATGGTTTTGCCTTTTTCTCGGATGACTGAGTTCACTTCTGTCGCATCAGCTCTCTTGGCTCAAGAAGGAAAGGCCCTTGTTGCTCTCGACAAGGATGAATTGTTACTAGAAGGAACAATGCCAGATCAGGGGTTAAAGTCCGGACTCTTGGAACTGGCCCAATCGATAGCGCCGGGTCGGGTGGTAGATCACATTTTGGTTCCGGAACGCAAGGTATTCCAAAAAGTCGCAGAATTGAAGGTGACGCGAAATCGCTTCGGAATTCTCGTGACAGGAGTTTATCCCAATCAAGAAGATCGAGATGAGTTGATCCGGCTCATTGATCGCTCTGTGAGTGAGGGAGAAGTAGCCCCACAAATTACGGATCGAATCGAGATTAGCGATGCCTGTGGTGCTGCGCCATGGCAGAAGAACCTAGATTCGATTCTTTCAGGACTCTTACAGAAACTAGTAGGAGAGATGACGGCTGAGTTCTCTGCGGAGCAGATCCGAGTGGAAGGTGTGGGGAAGGATGAGAAATCGCGTGAGGAAATCTATTCCCTGCTGGCTCCTGTTCGCTCCCTTACGCCGCCGTTGCAAATCGCGGCAAAGATTACGCTGCCGACGGTCGCAGTTGCTTCACCGGAATTGACGGCATCCTACGAAGAAGGACTCTTGAAACTGGCGGGGAAGCTTCCGAATCCACAGATCGGAGATTTAATCGAAAAGCAGCTAAAGAGTGAACTTCCGAATCTTCTCGTGAAGAACGAGATTCAGACGATGCCTGAAGATGCATCGCATTCATGGACGGGAGGACTCATAGAGTTTTTTGTCGAAGTACTGAGGAGAATTGACACTGGGAAACTGGAATATCACGCTGGACACCTGAATCTGGAAGGCCGTATTCGAGGGCTACCGGATCGACAGATCATTCAGAATCTGGCAGTGAATACTTTCCCAGCAGGCACTGAGATTACAAATCGACTGAATCACGCCGAGTCTGCCTTCCCTCGCCTGACTCTGGAACCAGAAGAGTTGGCGAAACTGGCGGAAAAACTGAAGGCATTCCCGATCTACTTTGAAAAAAATAGCGAATTATTGAAGGGTTCGGAGAAGAATAAAATCAGCGACATTGTCACTGCGGTGAAGGAGTCTGGAGCCTCTGTCCGTCTGATTGTGTCTGGATATTCGGACAGTGTTGGAAATAGAGCCAGCAATGAACAACTAGCGCTACGGCGGGCTGACAATGTGATACAAGAGCTGGTTCGGCAGGGATTATCCCTCAATGCCCTGCTAAAGGAATCGAAGGAGGAAGACGTTTCGGAAATACCCCAGTCTGATCGATGGAAATCTCGGCGTGTAGAAGTTTTCCCTCGACCTGCAGAACTGAAGCCGTGAGCCTAGTCGAGAAATTTTATAAAAGCGCTTCTTTGGAATTTATTATGCAAGCCTTTACCCCTATTGTTGAGCGCTTTCTGTTGGACTGGGGACTCGCCTATCTGATCGGAGGCGGAGTTTTTCTTTGTCTAGGGGCGCTGTTGGGCTGGATGTTATGGAAGAGCGCACGACGAAAAACCGAGCTTCTTGAGCAGAAGAATCGAGCTGCGATGGCCGATTTTGAGCGAAGCAGTGACGAAATTTCCCGGATCAAATCGGAACTCGCGGTGGGTGAAGATTGATTCAAGACGCAGAACGTGATACTTTATTCCCCTTATACCGTGATGTACGACATCCCTTTATTTCTACTCAAAAGCCTGCTACCCGTCGGCTTAATCTCGCTCGTTTTCTTTGGCATTGGCCTACTTCTCGCCCGAATGATCTGGGGGAGAAACCAGAAGAGACTGTCGAATGCGATTGATGAGAGTATGAATCTCACCAGTCAATGGAGTGCTCTAGGTTCGTCTCAGCAGGATTTGTTTAAAAAGTTACGTGTTCGATGGCAGGCTGATCGGAATAGTTTTGAAAAATGCCTTTCGGAGAAAGACTCACGCATTTCCATTCTGAAGGAGCAGATCCAAACTGTCCGAGGGAAGACGCCGAATGGAGGAATTTCGGAAGATGAGATTGAGATGAAGGTGCGCCTCCGCGAGCTTGAATCTCAGCTTGCTAGTGAGAAGGCTGTATCTGCGAAACTGCGAGAGGATCTGGAGCAGGTTCCTGAGATGCCGGTGCTACCCTTTGCGGTAAAGGACAAGGCGGATGCTGCACCTGTATCAGATCGCCTTGAAACGAGGGTTTTGGAACTAGAGCAAGATCTAGTGGATACGCACAATGAGCTGCATCAGGTGCGTAGCGACTATGAGCGCCAGTCTGAACTGGTGGAGAGCTTGGAAGCCAGATTGATTCAGGCTCCCGATCCCGAGAAGATCGCTGAGGCCGAGCAGATTCAGATATTGTTCGAACAGCGCTCCAGAGAATTGCGATCAATTCGCGAGCAGGCCGCTTCGCAGAAGCAAGGAATCGCGGCGGAAGGAATGCGCTTAGAGGGGGAGCGACGTGCGGCGTCTGAGCAAGCGGCGACCGAGCTGCGCGAAGAGATCGCTCGTCTGACAGCGGAACATGAGCAGGCTGTTTTGGCACTGAAGGACGAAGCAGAATCTCGCGGGGCGGAACATGAACAGGCGGCGACTGCGCTGCGCGAAGAGATCGCTCGCCTGACTGCGGAACATGAGCAGGCTGTTTTGGCACATGTCAGTGAAAGGCAGAGTCTCGAATCGAAATCGCTGGCGGCCCATGCTCTGTTCGAAGAAGAGATTCTCCAGCTCCACGCGAATCTGGAATCGAAGGGGCAGGAGTTCCTTGGCCTCCAATCTCACTTTGCCGAGCAAACATCCGCTTGGGAGACGACTCAGGCAGAGCACAGCGAGCTTGAGGCAGCTTTCCGTCGTCGTCGCGAATCACTTCAGGCCGAACTCAATGATGTCTGCCATGAACTCTTCGATGTGAGACAGGCTCTGAACGATAGGATTGCTCGGATGGCCACTCTAGAGCAAAATCTCGCGGAACAATCTACGACAGCGAGCACTGCGCAGGAGAGGAATATCGAGCTCGAGAAGCAATTGGGGGCACTTCAGGGAGAGTCGGAGACTCTAAAAGACGACTTGAAGACCGTCACGCATCGATTGGAAGAGACGACCGTTGCTTTTTCTGCATTGCGTAACGAACACGAAGAGAAGAGCGCAGAAGCCAGCCTCACGAGTAGTCAGTTGCTAGAGCTCCGGAAGGAACTCAGTGAGACGAAGATCGCTCTGGATTCTCGTAGTGATGAGCATCAGAAGTCACTCGCTCAGATCGAGGAAGTCGAGACAGTTTTGGAGGAAAGGACGACTGAAGTAAGCGCCCTTTCTGAGGAGTTGCGTCGTCAGAGGGACGAGTTGCGTCAGATCAAAGATGCTCTCGCACAGACGGAAGGGGAATTGGAAGCACTTGTCGATGAGTCTAGGACTCTGGGGAAAGATGTGCAGGATCGGCAACGTCACTCGGAAGAGCAGGCCTTGCGCATGGTATCACTGGAATCGGCTCTCGCTGAGCGATATCGAGAACTGAATGAAGTCCGTGTGGCGGCAGATCTCCATGCACGCGACTCTCAGAAGCACGAATCAAGGGTGCTCGAATTAGAAGAAGAAGTGAAACTCCGTGATGCTGAGATTGCCCTGTCGAGCAGGAATCTCGCCTCTGCGGAGAGTTCTCTCGAGACAGCGAATGCTTCGATTGCCGATCTTTCGGCTCGCCTTGCTCAGTCTGAGGTAGCGATCAATGACCTGCGGAGTGAGCTGGAGATCGTTTCAAAGGAGAAAGTTGAGGTGCTAAGTCGATTAGAAGAAGTGACTTCCCACATCACAGAACTTGAGGAGGCTGCGCAGTCTCGCGAGGAGCAACTTAGTCTGATCGAGGTCGAGTTAACCGAACATCGGGCTTCTGTGGCTGAGATGGAGCCACGGATTGAGCGACTTGAGGCTGAGTTGAAGGCCGCAGAAGAAGGACGGCTCAATTCCGTGAAAGAAGCGGAGGAACTCGCTCAGGCTCTGCGAGAGAGCGATGAGCGCTCACTCGCTCTCTCTCTGCGAGTCGATGAAAAGGAGAAAGAGATATCGACGCTTCGTGAAGAAGTTTCGAGCTTGCAGACACAAGTGGATACCCTGACGCAGGATGAGAGTGATGCCCGAGAGCGTTGTCTGAACCTAGAAAAGGAGGTGGAGTTAAAGACTGAAGAACTGACCGAAGTGAATCGTGTTCACCGCGAGGAACGCGAAGCACGAGAACTGGAGATGGGGGCAAAACTGTCGCAGAGTGAAGACGAGCGGCAAAGACTGTCAGCAGCCCTTTCATCCGAGATCGATGCACTGCGTGCTCAACTGGTGGCAGAGCAGGCCAAGGCGAGTGAATTCACATCGTTCCGGGAGACGAGCGATGCAAAGATTCTATCGCTTCGTCAGTCACTCGATGCACGGCTGCAGGAGGTTCAAGAACTCCAGACTCGCCTAAACGACCTCATGAAGCAAAGAGCATCGCGTGACAGAGAGTTCTCAGAGATCGAGGAAAAATTGCGCTCTTTTGAGAGTCTCGCGTTTGCTCCTGCTGCGTGCGACAACAGCTATGAAGCTCTTTTGACTGTTCCCGAGGGAGATGGAATTCCTCTCGATGACTTGGCTCCGTTCGGAGTTCAGACTCCCAGATCCTCACGGGATAGTAAGGAAGAATCAGAAGTCAATTTGACCACGGGATGGGTAGAGTCAGATACTGCCTTCGCCGTTTTCTTCGATGAGGGAGGGAGTGAACTGCGAGATGATGATCGGAGTAAGATCGACCAAGCGGCGCGAGCGATTCGCGGTCTTGGGCGGGAGGTCGAGGTAACCGTAATCGGATATGCGGGCGCAGAAGGCTCGTCTGATTTTAACAAGTCGCTTAGCGCCCAGCGAGCGGATGCTGTGCGAGAGCGCTTCATCCAGCGCGGAATTCTGTTGGGCGTGGTGAAAGTGCAGGCGCTGGGACAGGATCGACGATTCTCCGGTGCGAGGGCGCAGCGAGCGGAGATCGTCATCAGTCCAGTGACTGCTCCTGAAAGCGTGAACTGAAGACTATGTCCGTCCAGTTGATGGAGCTTTGGAATCAGGTGAGTTCTCTCTCTTGGGGCCGACTTGCGTATTACGGGGGAAGTGCCTTTGTCTTTATCGTTCTTGGCCTAGTGACAGGATACTTCGTCTGGCGTCGTACGCACATGCAGTCGCTCGATGCGGAGGGGGAGGTCCGGCGCTCTAATGATCAGTTGAGTCGACTGCAGGAGGACGTGAAGAAAGAGGAGGAGAATCTGTCTGCTGGATCCGAGTAAGATAGAGAGTAGACGGCCGTGACGAAACTTCAGATGACATCATCTGCCACTACGGGGGCATCCGGGTCAGAGATGTGTGCCCATGCGTGGACATGAGGTGACCCACGAAAATACCAAGCCATGTGGGGGCCTTCGATTCGCCAGTTGTCCCAGACCTTATCGTCCCCGATATCGGCTTCGCGGTAAAATACTAGGTGCAGATCATCCATTCCGCCCTTTTTCACGAACTCCATCGCCTTGACTCGATCACTCTCGCGGAAGGGCATCAGCAGATCGTCGAGAATCTTCTGAAGGCCTGCTTTCTGATCCGGACTCATCTCCGAAAGTGCTAGTCCTAGCAGATCACCACGAGTCCGGCGAAGCTTAATTGTCGAAGAATCATCCGGCGTGCGCTTGTCTTGCAGGGCTTTTTCCCGCTGTTTTCCGTCGAGCATCGTGAACAGGCGATTCGCGCTTTGGGCTTGATACCAGTAGGCGTTCCCTCGATGCTCCGGTCCTTCGTCAAAGCTCTCTGCTGCGTGACCATAGAAAATAGGGCCGCCGAAGGCCTTTCCTGAAGCCGCCTCCCCACCCACTCGGCGGGTACAGTGACGACCCGTCAAGACGAACTGAAAGTCCCCGTTGCTCGGATCGCCGAAGATCGCGATGGAGCTGTCGCCGAAGCCCTTCTTCCCACTGTCGTGTTCGACCTGTCGGATCACTGTTTCGGCATATTCTTCGCTGTGAGCCGCCAGAAATATCTCACGAACCAGCCTGTTCTGATCCGCATTCAAAAAGGTGTCGATTCGCTGTTTAGTGATGTGCCAGTTATTTGAAATTTTCCGTCGGAGAGGATTGTCGAAGGGGTAGACCAGTTCTTTGCGTTGTACCTCATCGAGCGAGGAAAAGAGTTCTTTCACCAAAGATTCTGCCTTTGGGACGGGTTTTGGGACTGGAGGATTCTCCGCCGCGAGTGAGAAGCCCGAGGTAGGAAATGTGGAGAACCCTACCCCGGAAAGCGCGGCTCTGCGAAAGAATTGACGTCGGGTGGTCATAAAAGGGAGGGCGAATTAATTACTGAGTTCGTCGAGGAAGGCCACCAGTTGAATCAAGTCGCCTACCCGGAGAATATTCCAGAAACTGGGCATAGGAGAATTTTCAGCTTTGAGATTGTCACCGAGTCGCATCATCGCGATGCGATACTCCTCCGCCACGACGTGGTTCGGATTCATAATTGCTTGAGCGAAGTCGTCACGCGTCCACTTCGCATGGCGGTCGCCTCCTAACTCGATCACTAAACGAGGCTCGAGGTCGATCTTTGGCAGCTTCGTCGATCCAGCGTTATGACACTGATAGCAGCCGTGCTGAATGAACAGATTCTTCCCCGTCTCGGCTTTGCCCGCCGGAAAGACAGAGGCACTCTTCGCAGCGTCTTGGGCAGAGAGTGGGGGTGAGCAGAGAAGAGACGCGACAGTGAGCAGCAGGAAGAATCGATGAACAGATCTCAGGCGCATATCTGGAGAAAAGTGACCGTCGCTAACATACCAGATCACAATGCGATCCGTAAACAGAGAAATCGCGGAAAGTGATTTCTCGGGGAGCTAAAGGATCTGTCTGCGCTCTCTTACAAGATCGTTTGCACGAACTTCTCGGGAACGAAGGGTTGGAAATCCTCAGCACTTTCACCTGTGCCGATGAAGCGCGTAGGCACGCCTAGCTCGTGCTGGATGGCAACGACGCTGCCGCCTTTGCCCGATCCATCGAGCTTGGTGACGATCACTCCCGTGAGGTCGAGAGTAGACTGGAACTCGCGGGCTTGGGAAACGGCATTTGAGCCAGTAGTGGCATCGACAACGATCCATCGCTCGTGCGGCGCAGACTCGTCCTGTTTCGCCAGAGTTCGACGAATTTTCTTCAATTCCTCCATCAGATTATGGCGAGTGTGGAGTCGCCCTGCCGTGTCGCAAATCAGATAGGCTGCTCCTTCGGTGATTGCCTTGCGGTGAGCCTCGAAGCAGACGGCAGAGGGATCGCCCTGATATTGCGTAGCCACGACGGGGACGGAGATGCGTTCTCCCCAGATTTTCAGTTGTTCGATCGCGGCAGCACGGAAGGTGTCTGCAGCGGCCAGTACCACGCCATGCCCTTGGTTTTTCAGAAAGGCAGCCAGCTTAGCGATGGAGGTTGTTTTACCAACGCCATTGACTCCCGCGACCAGAATCACGGTCGGATGCCCGACTGTGCCAGGTGCTGGTGGAGCGACTGCGGTATTGCCCAAGATCGCTGTGATCTCTTCACGACAGGTCTCCGCCACAGAATCAGCGTCGAGTTTGCCTTTTTTGCGACGCAGTCGTTCGACGATCTCGAGAGAAAGCCTTATACCGAGATCGGCGCGGACGAGCGTTTCTTCCATATCGTCCCAGTCGATCTCCTTGCCGCGAAAGCGAGAGAGAATATTCTGAAAAAGCCCCATATCTCACGATTTGCGAATCTTGTCTAGAATTCCGTTGATAAAGCGATACGAGTCTTCTCCGCCGAAGCGCTTTGCGATTTCAATCGCCTCGTTGATCGCCGCTTGTCTCGGGATGTGATCCGACCACAGGATTTCGTAAATTCCGAGCCGGAGAATATTGCGGTCCACGATTGAAACCCGTCCGAGCGAGTAATTCTCCAGTCGCTCGGTGAGAATCGAGTCGATGTCTTCAAGGTGCGATGCGACGCCATTTACTAGCTCTTCTGCGAAGGTCTGTACTTGGGATTTGGCATCGCGAAGCTGCCAGAAATCAGAAAGTTTCTCTGGAGTGAATTCTAGCGTTCCCTGTGCGTCATTCGCATACAGGAATTGGAGCGCCGCTTCACGGGCGTCGCGACGGGGACTGGGAGCTTTCGGTTTCAGAGCTAGGGTGGGCTGGGGATGGGAATCCATCAGATCGAAGAAATACCTCCTTACCCTCGTGCATGAGGACAATTTGGCACTCGATTCCTCGCTTATTCCGGATGAATTGCAACCCTTCCTTTCCCCCGAGAAGCACCACGGCTGTTGCGTAGCTGTCTGATGTCGTCGCATCGGGAGCGATGACGCTAGCACCGATGCGTTCGGTCAGCCCGAGGCCTGTTTTGGTGGAAATGATATGGGAATAACGAACTTCCTCGTGTTCCCAGTATTGGCGAGAGTCGCCGGACGTAGAAATGGCTTGATTCACTAGTGTAATGGCCTGCAAGTCTTTAAGGTTGTGACCGATATCAAGCGTTTCGATTCCGACGCGCCATCCGCTCTCTCCGGGGGGGGGCTCTCCGACGGCGATATCGCCACTCGCTGCGACCAAGCTGCGTGGGAAGCCAGATTCGCGAAGGATTTTTAGAGCAGCATCGGAGGCGTATCCCTTCGCGATCCCACCGGCGTCGAAAAGCATCCCCGCAGAGCGTTTTGTAATCGTCTGAGCCGCCGAATTCAGTTCTAGAAGCTGATACCCTGTTCTTGCTTTCGCCGAGAGGAGTTGCTTTTCTGTGGGGAGCTTGTCGTTCTTTCGGCTCATTCGCCAGAGCCGAATGAGAGGACCAGCGGTGATGTCAAAGGCTCCGTCGGTTTCTCGCGCAAGAGTTTCTGCTGTCGAAAATAGGCGAAATAGGTCATCACTCACCGTGATCGGCTGATCGACGGGCGCTTTCGCCAAAAGGTTGATTTCGGATTCCGGCAGATAGTCGGAAAGAGCCTGATCGAGCTGAGTAATTCGCGAAAATACAGCTTTTACCACTGGGGCGAGTTCGGATTCGCGTCCATCCTCTACCCAAGTCCGAACCGTAAATCGGGTGCCCATGTGGGCTTCGACGAAGGTGAGTAGCTTCCAGCCGCTTTTTGAATCTTCAGAGTGGATCGTCCGTCCGGCGATCAAAAAGACGACTACAAAACAAAAAGAAAGGCGAAGCACGAAGCTCGCCTTTCCTTGGTTGAATCGTGAAGAAATCACGCTTTCAGGCATGGGATCAGTCTTCTCCGATCGTACCTAGATTCCAAAGCTGGTTCATCTTCTCAGCATCCGGGACTGCTAGTGGACGGACGATGCGGAATCCCAGCCAGTGTGCGTCCGTATGATACCAAATCGATTTCGGAAGCTGAGGATCTTGATCTTTCCATTTTGCGGAAGAGGCGATGCGGCGAGCACTGCGCAGTTCCTCTGGCGGATCATACCAAGAACCGCCGCGAGCGACACGAGGATAGAGAGTGGTGGGAATCTCGAGCGGATTCTCAGTAGTCTTGTCCTTAAATTTCGCGTAGCCATCCGCAAGATACTGGTCGAGGCACCATTCCATCACGTTCCCGTGCATGTCGTAAAGTCCCCATGGATTAGGCTTTTTAGTCCCGATTTTTTCGTAACCCACCCGGACCTGCTCTGGATCCATCACCGCATATTCCGCCAACTTGTCAGTGGGACAGCTGTAGGGACCGGTGGTTCCGGCGCGGCAGGCATATTCCCATTCTGCTTCGGTAGGCAGGCGATAGTAGTGGCCAGTTTGAGCGCTGAGCCATTCGCAGAACTTACTGGCGGCGTGTTCCGTCATACAAATGGCTGGAAAGCCGTCAATTCCCATGCCGAAGCTCATCTCAACGTAAGGCGTGGTGGGACTGGATACGATATCCACTGGTTGAGCATCGGCAGGGATACTCTCGGGGGAACCATCCTTGTGGCGAGCGATACCAGTGATCATGAAGGGTTCATACTGATTCCATGTAACTTCGAATTTTCCCATCCAGAAGGGGGAGATTTTCACCTTATGTTGTGGCCCCTCATTGGCCTCACGTCCTGCCTCGTTATCCGGGCTTCCCATCAGAAATTCCCCACCTTTGATCGCGACCATGTCGTATTTCACACCTGTCTTTGGGATCGTATTGGTGTAGTCTTTCATATCAGCCTCGGTCTTTTCCGTGGAAACAGTCAGAATGTTTTCGCGGATGACTTTGACGAGTTCCAGATTGTCGCCGGGACCGGATTTCGTATCATCGCCTCCGCCTCCTAGTTTCACGCCTTCAGGCCAGACAGCACCTTGCTCGATCCAGAGACGCAGCATCTTTTGCTCTTTGGCCGAGAAAGGTCCACCCTTGCTCAGGAGAGGGAGGATGTTGTTCTTGAAGTTCATGCGCGGAGTCTGCTCCAGCACCACGTCGTCAGGCCAATGAGCGCCCTCTTCTATCCAGACTTTCAGGATCTCCTGTTGTTCTTTCGTGAGTGGAATTTCTTTTTCGGGCGGCATGATGTCATTGCTGTCCTTGGGCTCGGTCGTCATCCAGTAGCTGGCGCTTCCATCTGGATCTTTCGGTACGATCACTTCGCCCTTATAATTCTTTCCGCCAGCAAAGGCGGCCTTTTTCGTATCCATTCGGTAATCACCCTCCTGCTTTTCAGGGCCGTGACAATGGATACAGGTGGCTTCGATCAGCGGCTTCACCTGGGTCATGAAGTCCACCGTTTCGGCGTTCGATAATGCGGGGGCAAGACCGCCCACGAGCATCAGGGATAGTGTTTTTCTCAGCATGGTTTCAGCAATAGATCGGGAAGTATGCAGAAATTCCGGGAGGTGGCAAGAAATTTGAGCGACGCAAAGGAGCGAGGGAGAGGTAGGAAGGAGCGATCTGAGAGGGTAAGGCTTGTGACGACACCCTGTTCTCCTCTCTGGTCCTCTCTGGTATTACGGCTTTTGCGGAGCGCTGTTCGGCGAGAACTGGTAATCTGTATGGTCGGGGATGACTTGGACGCTGGTGGTGAGTTTCAGTCGATTCCCGCTCGACAAGCGGTAGGTGAGTTCGACCATGAAGGCGGTCCATCCCTGCTCCGGGCTAGGAACACTGGCTTCGATCACGCCATCCTGAAGCTTCAGAGGAGTGCTAGTCCAAGCGGCGCCGAGTGTTTCGAGGCGGAAGTCTCGCGCTTTCGGATTCGTTGCTTGCCAGAGAGCGATAGATTCCGGCAGATCGGTGACATTGACCCGGATTCGCCCCTTTTCCAAAGTCCAGGCGAAGCGAGGCAGCGCTTCCTTCGTCAGGAGGGCCTGATAAAAGGCGAGCCAGGTCTCGCCCATGTCGCTGTTTTTCATCGAGTGATCCGTATTGGGGACATAGCGTAGATAATTCTGCCCCGGCAGATCGTGGAAGTAAAACTGGGAAGAATCAGGTAGAAAAAACTGATCTCCGCAGGCGTTGAGAAGCAGTTTCGGCATCGTCAGGCGAGAACGGTATTCGTAGGGATCTTCGATTTTTCTTAGTTGCTCGAACTGAGGTGTCCCGAACCAATCCATAATGTGAGACTGGGTGTAGTCCTTAATGGCCGGTGCCCAGAAGCCGTAGGCCGCATAATGATGCAGCATGGAGGGTTTCATGTTCAGAACGTCGATGACGATAGGGATGATTCCGACCACGCGCTTGTCCACTGCCGCCGCAGTCCAAGTCGTCCAGCCGCGCTTGGATACTCCGGAGATCACGAATTTATCGACCACGTGATTTCCTGCCTCGGGAGCGGCGCAGAACGCTGTGATCGCATCCATCGCCCGCACGGCGCTCTTGGTCATGGGCAGGCGAGCGGGCCATGTTTCGTCTCCTGTGCGAAGAAACTTGTCCCAAGTGTAAGCGATGATTGCATCTTCTTTTCGTTCGATGCCATCGTTGTTGAAAATTAAAGGCTGATTCGGGACGTTCCACAACTCGGCGGTAATCGATCCGGTGGCGATGGCGGCTTGGACGAGATCTCCTCGGATGCCGTCAGGAGCGGGGCGATCATTGTTTCCTCCGCTGATCATCAGAGCTGCGGTATTACTCTTGACCTCCTTTGGAATCGCGATTGCGATCCAGTGTTTCCATTCTGGATGATTCACTTCCTCAGCGCTTCGCCAAGTCTGGGAGGTCATTTCGAGGATGTGCAGTGTCCCTTTCGGAGAGGACTGAGATTGCAGTAATTTGAAATGAAAGGAAGGATCGGGGGCGGCAACATAGCGGTCGAGGGCGGTCATCTCAGTCATCGAATCCGCTGATTCAGGTTGGGTCGGGACTATCGCTGATCCTTTTGCTGTAGGTTCGGATCGAAGAGGGGTGGAACTCCATGTGAGCACGAGAGCCAGAGCCATGGCGGTACGGGAGAGAGAGGAGATATGCATAACTGAGCTGAACAAGAAGGGAATGGCCGATGGCGAAAATCGGGCTAAAAGGACGGCGGCGATAGGAATCGGATATAAAAAACCCGATCCGAAAGAGATCGGATCGGGTTGTAAAAAGTTTATATTAGAAAACGCAATTTCTCGCGACTTGCAGAGCAAGCACACGCGAGTCCTTGCTTCAGGGGGTGACTTTCATCACACCTTTCATGATCGCCCAGTGACCAGGATAGGTGCAAATGTAGGGGTAATCTCCCGCTTCCGTAGGAGCGGTGAATTCAATCGTGTCCTGCGTCCCTGGTTGAACCAGTTTCGTGTGAAAGAGAATATCTTCCGACTCAGGGATCGCGTTCTTGGTCGTCAGAAAGGCCGGGTCGCTGATGGCATTATTGGAAGCCATCCCGACAGCCATGTCCTTTCCAGGTTTCACGATCAGCAGATTGTGGGGCTGTTTGGTTACGCTGTCTGCGGGATTGATGAGTGTCAGCTTCACCTTTTGTGCAGGCTTCACTGTGAACTCTTTAACATCATAGAGGAACTGGACCTTGTCCGCAGTAATCGTGATCTCAGCGACATCCTGAGAACGCAGAGCGAGAGGAGAGGCCAGAACGGAGGCAACACAGAGGATTTGTAGGATTGACTTCATATTTGGATTCAGTGTAGAGCGGGAATCGTCCCGCCGACCGCGCACTGTAGAGCAGAGAAATCATCATGCAATCGACGATTTTTCAGTCTAAAGAAAATAATTTTAAAAATTATTTGCAGAAAGATTAAATAATCTGTATTTTTATGATAATTCCATTATTTCTATTTAATTTCAAATAAATCAATCTATGAATCGAGTTTTGATTGTCGCTGGAGAACGCCAGACCGGTGAGCGATGCCAACAAGCTATGGGTCAGGAAGGATTCCAGACTGCGGTGGTGTGGAATCCGATTCAGATGATCGAGTTCTGTCGTCAGCATACGCCGGATTCCATTGTGATCGATCTTGAGCTGGCTGAGTATGGCTTGTGGAGTGCTCTGCAGGCGGTCAAGGGAATCGAGGGATTGAATCAGGTTCCTTTCTATGGATTGGCAGCGACTGCGAATTCTCAGGTGTCTGAGCGGGCGAAAGCTGCCGGATTCCGTTCGATTCATCTGACGCACGAGGGAGTTCGTCCTTTGATCGACGCATTGAAACGTGAAATGGAGCGACTGAGTGCTCCCGCAGCATCTGAAGTGGAAGACATCATCGGAGAGGATCCCTCGCTCAATCGCCTACGGGAACTCGCTAAAGATATCGTAACTACGACAGCGAAGCTCCGTAGTCATATCGCGGAATACGGAGAAGACGGCCCGGAATTATTCGGATATATCGAGGATTCCGGAATCGCGATTCGCCGCAAGCTGAATACCTTGGAGGATTTTTCTTTGCACGACAAGATCATCCGTCACGACTTTCGCAATATGATCGGGTCAGTGACAGGATTTGCCGAGTTGATCCTGATGGAGGAGGGGCTTTCTTTCGAGGCAAGCGAAGGCATGACTCGCCTACGCCGCAATTCGAAGGAGTTCGTCGATATTCTCGATATGCAGAAGGCAGAAGCGGTCGCGTGATGCTACTCAGTTTCTGAAGAAAACTTGGAGTGATTGATTGATCCGGGGATCGTCGAGTCAGGGAAATCTCGTCCCTTGAGCAGGGCGTTTGCAGAGTGACGGAATCCCGTCCATGTTGCAAACGTAGATGAGAGTCGGGATTACTGGGGCGAGCGGCTTTGTCGGAACCGCTTTGACAGAAGAAGTGAAACGCCGGGATTGGCAGGTGATCGCCTACTCTCGTCGTGCGTGGGCGTCCGGACAGGGGGAGGGGGCGCTTCGGACTTTGGCGACTCAAGAAGCCGTCGATCTTTCAGGCCTGGATGCGCTGGTTCATCTCGCGGGGGCGCCGATCGCGACACTGTGGACCGCTCGGAATCGCCGTCGGATTCGTGAGAGTCGTGTCGGCTTGACAGAGGAACTGGTGAAGGCAATGGCTACACAAGCCGCCGAAAATCGGCCAAAAGTGTTGATCTCGGCTTCGGCCTGCGGCTATTACGGGAATCGTGGCGATGATAGACTCGATGAGGAAAGTGATCCGGGGTTCGGTTTTCTTTCGGAACTGTGTCGTGATTGGGAGGCGGCTGCAGAAAAGGCGAAGGATCTCGGTGTCCGAGTGGTGATTCTCCGCATCGGTCTAGTGCTCGGGCAGGGAGGGCTACTCAGACGACTGCGCCCGGTGTATCGAGCTTGCTTGGGAGGACGTCTGGGAAATGGTCGTCAATGGATGTCATGGATCCATATTTCAGATCTTGTCGGATTGATCGCTGAATGCATCGAGAATCCTCTTCTTCATGGTCCGGTGAATGCAGTGGCCCCAAACCCTGTGCAAAATCGCGAGTTCACCGCGACTTATGCCCGAACTCTCGGACGAAAGGCTTGGTTTTCGGTTCCTAGCCCTCTTCTGAAAGCTCAACCAGGTGGGATGGGGCATCTGTTCCTCGATAGTCAGAGAGTGGAACCGACTGTAGCCCTCGCTCATGAATTTGCCTACCGATACAGCGATCTGGAATCTGCGCTACGAGCCGTCGAGTCAGATATAATTTCTGCTCAGACGGAACGGGCGATGCGCTCCGAACTACAATCCTAATCCTTTTCTCATGTCCTCTCCGCAAAATATTATCGGGATCGTCTATGACTATGATCAGACCCTGAGTCCTACTTACATGCAGGACGAGGTGGTATTCCCCCGCTTTGGAATCAATCCTACAGAGTTCTGGAAGCGCTGCCACGTTCTGGTGGATGAACAGGGCTATGAGAACGAGCTGGCATATCTGAAGACCATGCTCGATTACCTCCAATTCGATGGTCCCAGTAATGCTGATTTGGAGGAACTGGGGAAAGGCCTCCAGTTTTACCCAGGGATTCCGGAGATGTTCGAAGAGCTTGAGGACGTTCTACGCGAGGATCACCGAGCGATGGGGGTGAAAATTGAACACTACATCGTTTCGAGTGGGATCAAGCAACTGATCTCAGGAAGTCGGCTCCGCCCCTACTGCCGTGAAATCTTTGGATGCGAGTTCGCCGAAGACCAATCCGGACGGATCGCCTTTCCTCGTCGTGTGATTTCTCACACCAGCAAGACGCAATACCTATTCCGGATCAATAAGGGCATGTTGGATCCTTCCGAAGATGTCAACGATCACATGCCGGATGAATTGCGCCCGATTCCGTTCCCCAATATGATCTATCTCGGCGATGGTCCGACGGATGTTCCTTGTTTCACCGTGATGAAGCGCAATCATGGCCACAGCATCGCGGTGTACAATCCGCAAGACAAGACGCGGTCCAGCTTTCGCAAAGCCTTCCATCTCTCCGGTGTTCCGGGACGCATCCAATACATCGCTCCGGCGGACTTTCGAGGCGGGAGTCACCTACGACTCATTCTGGAGGAAAAGATCCTAGAGATTGCCAATCACATCGTGGCCAGGCGACGTCAGGAGATCGTGGAAGGTATCGTCGCAGCTCCGGGGCATCGGGAGGAATAGGGCATGTGGAAGCTGGGGAGAGGCAATAGATCAGATTTCCCGAATCAGATCAAAAAGCTGGCCAGCAGGCCACTGACCCGGTGCATTGGCAATCCGAAGGTAGCCGTAATTCAGACAGGAACCTGCTTTTGCCAAGACGAGGCGAGACAGCTTTCCCAGAGGTCCCATCCCCATGGCGGAGACGAGATGTCCTTGCTCTGCCTGCTGCTCGACGAGATCGACGAGTTCGAACAGATCGGACATATTCTCTACAACAACAGCGATTTTGGCCACATCGGCACCCAGGGAGTAGGCTGCTGCGATACGATCTGCAATGAGTTCTCGCCCAGGAAAGCCGGAGAAATCGTGAAAAGAAGCCACTAGGATGGCCCCTGAGTCGCGAACTTCCTGCGAAAAATCCGCAAAAGGAGCAGTTGTGAGCGAGGTGATCTCGGTATCCAGCAGCGTCGCCGCAGGAAGAAAGCGGTCATATAATTTTCGACGGGCCGAGGCATCGAGATTCCCATGTCCTCCCTCATCCATACATCGCACGGTGATCAGAGCTGGCAGTGGATGGGAATTGATGATCTCGGGTAGTAGGTCGACCTGAGACCGAAGCATATCGAGCCGATATTCCAGCAAATCAGCACAGATTTCTTCTCTACTCTGGAGAAGGGGTAAATCTTCGTCCTGAGTAACGGTAGCGACGACGCGCGGTTGTGAGAGATCGATCTTCACCGGAAAAGAAGACATCAGGATGAAGCAAGATTCAAGTGTTCTCAGTAGTCGAGGACACTTGATTCGACCATAACGGATCTGTGTAGCAATCAGAAATCGACATCTGCTTCACGCAGAGCTTTCTCGACGATTTCCTTCCAGAGTTCATATCCTTTATCAGACAAGTGAAGTCCGTCTTTGGCGAAGAGATCGGCGGCGGGGGCGGAGCCGTCAGCGGGGAGCGTGGGGGTCGCGATGTCGATGTAATAAAGTTTCTGATCTGCCTTGCACAGAGCGGCAATGGCTTCATTGGCCTTTTTCATTTCGGGCCAGAGAGTCCAACGCTTGATGCTGGGCTTGATGGAGACGAAGAAAAGAGGTGTGCTCGCGAGTGTGCGATCTCGGGCGGCGACGATGTTTCGGAAGGCGATGACGACATCCTCTGCTTTGCCGCCACCGGCGATATCATTGTCTCCTGCATAGATCACAACGGCCCTAGGATGCACTGGAGTGACGATACGATCGAAGAAATGCACGGAGTCAGGGAGCTTGGAGCCTCCGAAACCACTATTGACCATGTGTTTTCCAGGCCAGGATTTGTCCAGATCCCATTTTACGATACTGGAACTGCCGACGAAGACGATCGAGCCTTGAATGGGTGGATTGGCGATTCGCGTCGCCTCCATTTCCGCGATTTTGCTGTTCCATCGCTCAGGACCCTTTGGGGCAGGTGTTTCAGCGACGAGCAGGGCGGGGGCGAGAAGAAGTAGTGAGAGAAGATAGCGCATGGTTCGTTTCATCACGTCAGAATGAGTATAGTCGGAATTGTACTCTTCGGGAGAGTACGGAAATGCGGTAACTTTCGCTAGATGTTTTCCCTAGATTTTTTCCCATTGATGAATGGCTGTGGTCTCTAAGTGGGCACTTGCTGCGAACGCATTACGTGTGTATCGTAGGGCGTTTGCCGCTGATTGCAACTCCCCGACAAACAGGATCTCATGAGCAAGAAGTTACTGATTAAACGTGCTTACGAGGCTCCGACGGATGCGGATGGCGAGCGTTATCTCGTTGATCGCCTGTGGCCTCGTGGAATCAAGAAGGAGGATTTAAAAATCGTGGAATGGCTGAAGGAACTAGGGCCGAGCACAGAACTGCGGAAGTGGTTCGGTCACGATCCGGAAAAATGGGAGGAGTTCCGCACGCGGTATCGGGAGGAGTTGGCTGAGAAAACAGAACTGCTCGCGACCCTCCGAGCCGCGATGAAGAGCGGGACAGTGACGCTGGTGTATTCCGCAAAAGATGAAATGCACAACCAAGCAGTGGTTCTTCAGGAACTGCTGCTGGAGAAAGCGTGATTGGTAATTGAATCAAAGGTGTTGTCACCCGTAGCTGAGGGGCGTGATCGGGTAGTGGCGTGGTACGTGGGCGCTGCTTTTACTTTCCTCCTCGACTACTGGAATACGATCCGAAGTCTCGGCAATTCGCAAAACGGCAAAATGAATCGATGGCTACACTGCGGAAAGATGAGCTTATTTGTTTATTTCCCTTCGGGCGTCGTATCGGGGAGTCGGGCAGATTGCCAAGCGAGGAATTTCCAGTTCTGTCCATCACGCTTCCAGACGGCCAAGTAGCTCAGGCGCAGATCGACGATGCCTTTTTCTCCGAGTTCTACCTTGAGCTTCACCCGTCCGTACATCAGAGCAATGTCGGATGCCGGAATACTGAATTCGCGGGACTCGGAGACGGTCTCGAGATATTTGAGCTTCCCCGAGAGAAGATTGTCGATCATGCTCTGCTTGGTATCGACGATTCCACTCGAATGGGTGTAATGGAGATCGTCGGAGAAGATTGCGTCCAGCGCTTCACGCATGGGATGGCCCATCGCCTGAACCCGGGCTTCATCCGCAGCTTCGAGAGCAATCAGATCTGCGGATTTCGAGGATGCCGCAGATTCGTCAGCCTTTAGCAAAAGCGGACTGATACAGTAGGCGGATGCGGCGAGAAGAAACAGTGTGAGCGACTTCATGGAGTCCGGATAACACATCACTCACTGCTTTAGCCAGGCGACCTTCGAGTCGGCAGGCTTCTCACCTTCGCCCTCTAGGCGCAGAGCTAGTTTCGAGTTCAGCAGGATGAGACCGGGCACATCGAGATACTTGGCGCCTCCCGGCACGAACATCGGATCGCGGTAGTCCGTGAGCTTGCCGAAGCGAAAACCGCCTGTATCGACGGCACAGCGATCCACCGCCGATCCGGCGAGAGCACGAGCAGCGAGAGCGATCACGCCGCTCTGACCGGAGCCGACCAGAGCGATGCTCTTTGGGTGGGGGTGATCTCCGACTTGGGTGTTGTGGAGAAAGCAGATGATGGAGAGCACGTCATGGACGCGCTGAGCGAACAGGGAGTCATTATATCCGTAGGTGTAGCAAGGTGCTTCGCGGGGATTCTCTACGACTCGATTTTGCTTGCCGGCATCTTGGCCCTGAAAAATGAGATCAGCTCCGACCACGGCGACTCCGGCGGCGACGAGTTCATCGATCTCTTTCCCCTTCATTCCAGCGATCCCTTGGTCATCGAGCCAGATGGCGACGCGGCCCTTCCAGTCTTTGGGATACAGCCAGCAGACCGGCACTTCTTCCTTGTAGGTCCAGTTGGTGAGCACTCCCTTCATCTCGATGGACTTGCCTAGGTCTTTTTTATCTGTGAGTTTCCAGTCCACCTCACCTCCCTGCGCATAGCTGCGGCCGAGGACGATTTCGATGGCAGGTCGGATCATAGACTCGACTCCCTCAGGTGTTTCTGCGGCTTTTTTGATCTGTGCTTGGGCGTCATCGTGGAACCAACGCAGGAGCGATTTCTCGAACTCCGGATCTGCTGCTTTCGGGGCCGGATGTTCAGCGTCCCATACGGTGAGAGCGGCCCGGTCAAGTCCGTGGTAGTCTTTTTCGATTACAGGAGATTCAAAGCCGAGTTTGAACTGCTTGTTCAGAAAGGTATAGAAGCCACTTCGGGTGACTGCGTTGTAGTTATGCTTGAAATGCTCGCCGCGAACGAGGAGCACCGAGTCCTTCTTCCCGTATAGGGAGTAGAGCTTTTCCAGATCGGGAAATCCCTTTGTGGCCATCTCCTTCGTCCAGTCATCGGCAGTGTTCATTCCCTGAGGCTTAGGAGCGAAGAGGGCAGCGAACTCGACATTACCGGTGCCAATACGCAGAAGTGAAGTATTCTCACAGGTGCAGCCTCCTTGCATAGATGTGCTGACCATTACGACTGGGAACGAGAGAGCGAGTCTATCGTCGATGGCTGAAAGCAGCATTGTCTGCGTGCCACCTCCGCTGGCTCCGGTGACGGCGATGCGCTGAGGGTCGACCTCTGGTAGGGTCAGAACGAAATCGAGACCGCGAACGGCGTTGAGCGTCTGTAGACCCATGATGGATTGGAGATGAGCTTCCGCCTGCGGGCTGTAGAGGCCCCAGTTCTCTGTCGTATTCACTTCTGGTCGTTGTTTTTTAAACCCGTGAACAATTTCGCGAGAGAACTGAATGGAATCGGAGTCACTCAGCATGTCCCACTGCCAGACTACACAGCCCATGCGAGCCGCCTGCACGCAGAGTGCTTGATGGACGCTGCGTCCGCCGTCTTCGAAGCGCTCGCCACCGATGGCGATCTGCTCGCGAGTAGACTTTTCATCTTTCAGTGAGAGACGGGCGTCTTGCCAGTGCCCGTGTGCGAGGAGAATGGCGGGCACTTTGCCTTTGGGATGAGTCGGGCGATAGAGATTTCCGGTGACGTAGAAGCCGGGAGCGCTCTCGAAATACACTTTTTCAATGGTGTAGCCGTCGCATTCGATTTTTCCGTGGATCACGGGATTGAGCGGATTCTTCGTAGGCATGGGCCAGAGTCCTTCGGCGACGAGAATGCGGCGGCGGACTTCTTCACGACGGGTGTCCCAGTCCTTGAGATTCTTCGGAGCCTCAAAGGGGAAATATCCGTTGAGATCTTTGGGCGGGGCCTGCCGGACATCCTCGCAGTGAGCGGGGGGAAGCATGGCTGCCATCAGGGGCAGAGCGATCAGAGTGGTGAATGCGGATAATGAGCGTTTCATCGGAAATTTTTCCATCTTCAAGGAAATTCAGAAAAATGTAAAGAACGCTAATGCGCCGTCTGCATTTTCGGTTTTAGGAAGGTCGATATTGCGAATCGGTGCAATCGCTTGCGCTCAGGGTGATTCGCTTTTATCAATGCCCCTCCTATTGCTCATGCCTCAACCTGCTCCTACTAGCTCCAATCTTCGAGCCATCGACTTGGCGACTGCTACCACCGATGACTTGGTAGCGGACCGTCGAGCGGTGTTCCGTCGTCTGCTGGGTTATCTAAAGCCGCTGCGTGTGCGTCTCTATTGGGGGCTGTTTTTCGGGGTATTGTCCGGTGTCTTCAATGGTTTTTTGCTTCTGGTGCTGAAATCCGTCTTCACCATCGTGCTGCCAGCAGCTCAGGGCGAGCAGCTCCGCACCGTGTACCGTCCCTTCGAGGATCTGCATTTCCCTCCTCTCGCGCATGTGGAGTTTCCCGCTCCACAGCTTCCCCCGGACAAAGAGTGGATCTTCGTGCTAGCGGTTTGCCTGAGTATCCCGGTACTGTTGCTGATTCGGGGATTTTTTTACTTCCTGCATCAGTATTGCATGATCTGGCTGAATCTGAAGGTGCTCTATCGCCTGCGGGACGAGGCCTTCACCAGTCTGATGCGACAGTCACTCTCGTTTTATAATACGGTGAAACAGGGCGAGCTGATCCAGATGGTGGCGAACCAGACGAAGACGACGGCAGACGCGGGTGGACAATTGTTGAGTGTGTTGATTCAGAATCCGATCGCGATCATTTCTATTATCGCGATGGTGCTGATGATGGACCCACTTTACACTTTCGGGGCGCTTTTCGTTTTTCCGCTCTGCATCGTGCCGGTGCTCCTGATCAGCCGTAAGGTGCGAAAGGCGGGTGGTAAAGAAGAACAAGAGTCCGAGGGGCTAATGGTGACGCTGCACGAGAGTTTCTCCGGTATCCGCCTAGTGAAGGCGAATGGACGGGAGGAATACCAGCGCGAGCGTTTTAACGAAGGCAGCTATCGCATTAACAAGTTCGTCATGCGTTGGCGCAAGGCGATGGAAATCTCGGGTCCGCTGGTCGAGATCGTCGGTGCTTTCGGGATCGCGACTGGGATGCTCTATGCTTGGTATGTGCAGATTAAGCCAGAGACTTTCCTGACGATTAATCTGGGCCTGATCAGCATATACCCTCATGCGAAGATGCTGAGCCGTATGCAAGTGCAGATGCAGAAGTGCTATGTAGCAGCGGCTAAGGTCTTCGGATACATAGACGCGGTACCTGATGTTCAGGACAAGGAGGATGCAATCGATCTAACAGACTGTCGGGGCGAGATCGAACTTCGTGATGTGAGATTTTCCTACACCGAGAGTGTGGCGGCTTTGGATGGAGTTTCGCTGCGCTTTCAGGCAGGGCGAAAATATGCACTGGTGGGCCAGAGTGGCTCGGGCAAGTCGACTCTGCTCTCGCTGGTGCTGCGCTTTTACGAAGTGGATGGAGGAGCGATTCTGGTCGATGGGCGAGATCTTCGCGATTACACGCAGTCGTCTTTGCGCGGACAGATCGGTCTGGTGAGCCAAGACACCTTCCTGTTTCATGATACGATACGAAACAACATTCGCTATGGTCGGCTGGATGCTGATGATGCGGCCATCGAGCAGGCTGCGAAACTCGCTTATGCTCATGATTTCATCATCGCACAGGCAGAGGGCTACGATACGATGCTGGGGGACAAGGGCTGCACGCTCTCCGGCGGACAGCAACAACGGGTATCTATCGCCCGTGCAGTGCTGCGCGATGCCCCGATTCTCTTCCTAGATGAGGCGACCTCGGCGCTCGACTCAGAGTCGGAAAAAATGATTCAGGAGGCACTGGCTCGGCTTTCTGAGGGAAAAACGGTGATCGCGATCGCGCATCGCCTGTCGACCGTGCTCGATTCCGATGAAATCGTGGTGATGAAGGAGGGACGCGTCGTCGATATGGCTCCTCATGCAGTTCTGCTCGAACGCTGTGAGGAGTACCAGCGACTCTATCATTTGCAATTTTCGCGAAATGAAGGGAGCGAATAGCTTCGCTGCCTATTCGAGCGAGAGCGCAAGGTGTCACACTGCGACTAAATGAGTGAAGGTGAGAGAGTCTCCCAATTGATCGAGCTTTGTCCAGTGTCGGAAAGCGATCATCGTGCTGTCACCGAAATGGCCGCCTCGATTTGGCCTATTGCCTACGGAGATATTCTTTCGTCAGAGCAGTTGGATTACATGATCACATGGATGTATTCGCCGGGGACGATGCTGCGGGATGTGGCAAATGGTGTGGAGTATGTCTGGATGCAGCGCGGTGGGCATCGACTGGGATTTCTCGCTTTCGGACCTGTGCGATCAGGGGTGGAATGTCCACTGCATAAGTTCTATGTGCTCTCGGGAGCTCAGGGCCAGGGAGTGGGCAGTGCTGCGATGCAGACGCTCTTTACCCGACTGAACGATCGTGGAGCGACGGGAGTCTGGTTGCGGGTGAATCGGGAAAATGCTCGTGCGATTCGATTTTATGAAAAGAATGGATTCCTCGTCCGAGCGGAGGATTGCAAGGATATCGGAAACGGTTATGTGATGGACGACTATATCATGGCACGTTCGTTCGTGAGCTAATAGGCGTTTTTTTGGTCGCAAGCATCGCGTGCTGAGGCAAGACTATGGGATTGAAAGATTCTTCCTCCAGTGAGCCGGATCAGTCGATTCTGCCCGAAGTCGCCGCGAAGCTCTCTCCGCTCGTGTCGGAACTGGAGCGCCAGACGATGACGGCAGATGAAGGATTGCGGAGTGATGTGGCAAAGTTCGCTACAGAGACGAAACATTTCCTAGAAGAAATCCGCCGAATTCCGACTGATTCTGAGGGAGAACGTGACTTTCGGCACGATTTACGCAATCGACTGAACCACCTTTTCGGCTTACTCCAGTTGATGCGCATGGGCGATATCTCGGCGGAGATATTACAGACGCTAAATCACCTGACTCCGGTTCTGGAGGCCTGTCTCACGGCGATTTCGAGTGTCGGAGATTCTTCGGCTGTGTCAGAGTCTGCATCCGTCACAGGATCGGAGAGTGATCCGATTACGAGACAGTCTCCGACGGGAAGTCCCAGTCACATTCTCGTCGCAGATGACGATGTTGAGAATCGGGAAATCCTTCGTCGTCTCCTCGAACCTCGCGGTTTCCGCATCTCTTTCGCTCAGGATGGGGTGGATGCCGTCGAACAAATGGAGTGTGACGAATTCGATGCCGTTCTACTCGATATTCAGATGCCCAGGATGAATGGATTCCAAGTCTTGAGACATTTACGAGAAACCGGACAGCTCCGTAACACGCCTGTGATCGTCGTCACCGGTTTACAGGGAGAGCAGGACGCAGTGCGCTGTATCGAGATCGGGGCAGAGGATTTCCTCTCGCGCCCGATTCGTCCGGCGCTCCTGATGGCACGGCTCGACGCGAGTCTGGAGAAAAAGCGACTGCGCGAAAAGGTCTTCGAGCAGCATTTCACTCCCGAACTCGCTCGTGAACTCGCTCGGAATCCTGATCCGATGAAAATGCAGGCACGGCAGGCGGATGTCAGCGTGCTCTTCTGCGACATTCGTGGTTTTTCCTCGGTCAGTGAAAGGCTGGGAGCCAAGCAAACCATCGGCTGGCTCAGTGCTGTGCTAGGCGAATTTTCATCGGTGGTGCTTGATCACGGGGGGGTACTGGTGGATTACACGGGAGACGAGTTGCTCGCCATGTGGGGAGCGCCGAATCATCAGCCCGATCACGCGACTCTCGCCTGTGCAGCAGCATTAGACATCGTCGATCGACTCCCGCTCTTGGATACCCATTGGAAGCGTATCATTGATGCGCCGACGGAAGTCGGGATCGGGATCAATACCGGAGAGGCCCTAGTCGGTAACATTGGTAAGCACCTTAAGTTTAAATACGGACCTCTCGGAACGGCGGTGAATCTGGCCAGTCGCGTGCAGGGAGTGACGAAATGGCTCGATACATCGGTGCTAATGACGGGTGCCACGGAGGAGGGGATCCAAGGTCGCTTTCTGTCGCGTCGTCTGTGTCGGGTGAGGGTGAAGAATATCCGAATGCCTGTCGATCTCTACCAGCCCGCCCCATCTCATGAGAATAGTGAATGGTCGCGTCTGACGGAGTTCTATGAGAAGGCGCTCGATGCCTTTGAGCGAGCAAATTTTGAGGAAGCTCGTGATCGCGTCATGCAGGCATTGAAGATTACACCGGATGACGGTCCGTCGCGCATGCTACTCGAGCGAATTCAGAGTCGCTTAACAGGGTCTGACGGGGAGTTTGACCCTGTTTGGTCCGTGCCAGGGAAGTGACGTAATCGGCCTTCGGATTCCTTGCTTCCATAGGAAGTAATTCTTTGAAGAAAATCTCTTGGCCAAGCATTCTTGCTTTCTGGGCAACATTTCCCGGAGAGTGCTCATGTAGGAAAGTTCGGTTTACTCGGAGAGATGGATGACGACATTTTCCAGTCGGCGCTTCCTTCTGGATCGGCGTGTGCTGGCGTAGTCTCCGCACCCGTCGGTGTAGTAGTTCGTTCGTGACACGGGAAACCGGCTCTTGCTTCCGGCGGTACATGATGGCAAGCTGTGAGTTATGCAGGAACATTCTCTCATTCCCTCCGATGTGAACGCGGTGGCGCCCGAGGCTACTGTCACCGAGGAAAACGCGATCAAATCCTCGAGTCCGACTCCGAAAGAGATTCTCGAAGCGACGGAGAGATTCATTACAGAGAATCCGCTTCTCTCGGTCGGGATCGCTGCGGCGACTGGATTTCTCCTCGTGCGTCTGTTTCGCTGAATCTTCCGCTGGCTCCGGCAGAAATGAAATCTCCAGACGATGATGATTCTCCTCCTCAGGGGCATGATCCGGTTGCGTGGGGGGCGAGTGCTCTGGGGGCTCTGCTGGATCACTTTTCGGCACGAGCAGAACTGTTTCAATGGGAGGCGCGGGAGGCGAAAACTCGTCTGCTCCGCTGGATTCTTTCCTTGGTGATCGCTATCGCCTTTTTAGTGCTGACCTACTTGTTACTACTTGTCGCTCTGATTGGCTGGCTTGCTTCAGCGTTGTCCTTGGGATGGCCTCTGGCGACGCTCGTGGTGGCGGGCGGGCACTTGTTGATCGCAGTCGTGCTTTATCTCCTCGCTCGTCGATGGTCAGTCTCCGGATTTTTTCCCGATTCTCTGAACGAGTTTCGGCGCGACCGAGAATGGTTGCGACGTAAGAGTGAATCGAGTCGCCCTCGCTGATCTGACTGCATGTGATGGCCCCCGAATCTTCCAAAGCCGAGATTCTCACCCGCATCGCTGCGACGCGAGATGAGCTATCTATCTCGGTGTCGGGCGTAGGCAAATCGCTCGATTTTCGCAGTCGCCTCCAGACCGAGATGGGGCGACATCCGGTAGCGTGGGTGGCAGGGGCGATTGGGGTCGGGACGGTGCTTTCTCTCGCTTTCACGAGACGTAGAAGAGGGAACTCGGAACGGGAAGGGATACTGGCGGGTTCGGCGATCCGATGGGTGGGGAGCCGCTTACTCCCTCTACTGTTGCCCTATGCGAAAAAGTGGATCGAGACCGAAATGACAGCGCTGATCGCTCGACGCAAGGCTTCGCCCAGAACTGCTGCCGGATATCGAGCGAGTGATAGATCGCGATTTTCCGAATCATAATTTGAACGAAGTGCTCCGGGTGAGGACGAAAGCGAATAACCTAGAACCATAATGAACGAAGAAACACCAACTGAAAGCTCCGATCCCACACTGGATGCTCAGAAGAATATTCGTGATTTCGCCGACGATGCTCGTCGCTACATGCATGAGTCGATGGATACGGTGAGGGAGAAAACGAATCAGACCATCGCTGCGGTGAGAGAGCATAGTGGAGAGTTCGTCGATTCCACAATCGAAGGCTTTGAGCGTGGGAAAGAAGTGATCAGTGACGAATACGAGCGTGCGATTCACTATATCCGCAAGAATCCGCTGACGGCTGTGTCGATTGGAGTATTCGCCGGGGTGGTTCTGGGAGCGATTTTCGGAGGTCGGGGACGACGTTGAGATCGCGCTCGCACTTCAGGGATTGCCTAGGATCTCATTCGTCGCATCGACGAGCGCCTGCACGCAGATACGAATCTGCTGCTCGCTAATACAGAGGGGAGGCATGAGCACGAGAGTGTCGCGGACTGGGCGCGTGAGCAATCCGTAATCGCGAGCGCGGCGGCAGACCCGAGCGCCAGTCTCTCTTCGCCAGTCGAATTCTGAACCGCTTCGGATGTCGATCAGATCGATTGCTCCAATCATTCCTAGATGACGGATTTCACCAAAGTGGGGACAGTACGTTGTTGCCTCGTGAAGGGATTGCCCGAGAACTTCGATCTTTCGGGCAAGTGATTCGATCACGTTTTCCTCTTCGAAAATGCGGAGATTCGCGAGTGCTGCCGCTGCTCCAAGGGCATTCCCGCAGTAGCTGTGTCCGTAAAAAAAGGTGCGTAGCGAATCGTAATCTCCTAGGAAGGCGGAAAATACTCTCTCGGTAGTCAGTGTCACAGCCAGGGGCAAATAACCACCTGTGAGACCCTTCGCGAGGCAGAGAAAATCGGGCACGACCAATTCATGATCACACGCGAATAGTCGCCCCGTGCGACCGAATCCCGTCATGACCTCATCGAGGATCAGAAAGACTCCGTGTTCGTCGCACCAGTCTCGCAATTGTCGCAACATTCCGTAGGGCCACAGGCGCATTCCACCCGCTCCCTGGATGAGAGGTTCGATCACTGCGGCATTGACTCGACTGGAATCGATGGCCGCGAGTTCTTCGATCGATCCGATCCGGCGAATCGGGTAGCCTTTGGCCCCACCCATGTCGGCAAAAGCTGAAATCCCGCCGAGGGAGGCAGCACCGACGGTGTCGCCGTGATAGGCCCCGTCGAAAACGATGAACTCTTGGCGTTCCGATTCGCCGACACGATCTCGATACTGAGCTGCCATGCGGCAGGCGCACTCGATCGCCGTCGAGCCGTCGTCAGTAAAAAAGACTCGGGTCAATGTGTCACCGGGAGCGATTTCGACCAGTTTCGCAGCGAGCAGGATCGATGGCTCGTTGGAAAAGCCGAGCGCCGAACAGTGAGCGATTCGGTCGAGTTGATCTCGGATCGCAGCATCGATCATCGGATGGCGGTGTCCGTGAATATTCGTCCAGATCGAACTGTTTCCATCAATGTAATCTTTCCCTTCGGCATCGGTCAGAATCGCGCCCTGGGCAGAGACGATAATCAGCGGATCATCTTCCGACGCGCACCAGTCGCGCATCTGAGTGAAGGGATGCCAGAAATGGGCGTGGTCGAGTCGCCGCAGTTCCGCGAGACCGGACTCGGGCTGCGCAGGAGCTTTCGGAATCTTGGATCGGCTGCGCGAGGGAGCGCTCATCGACCAACTCGTAGAATTCGATGGGCGAAATTCATTCACCGAGGAATCCACAGAATCCCGATATCGACCACGGAACAGTTCTTCTTTAGCGGAGTGAGAGTGACAGTTTCGAAGGATTCGTTCTGAGGATTCAGAGAGGCGATCAGAGCCGCCAATTCTTGATCTCGCTGAGCGATCAGCTTGTCCAGTTCTGCCTGTTCATAGCTTACCTGTTCTTGGGCACGAGATACATCACCAGATTCTTTCATTGATCTCGCCACACCTGTGATAGAGGTACGGCCAGAGGTGAGCGAAACTCGCTTTCCCAACAGGACTCCCAGCACAGAGCCACCCATGCGCAACGCTGTGTCCATTTTAGCCGTACTCGCCTGCGCCTTTTGGACGTCGAGTGTGGATTGAGTGCGAGTCACTCTCTCTGACTGAGTTTTGATTTTTTTATCCCAAGAGTTTTGTAGGTCATCGACACGCTTGTCTCTGGACTCGCGGGACGTGAACTGAAGGCGTGCGCGGAAGTCGCCTTCCGATTCCCCTAACTTCGAGTAGGCACCTGTGGCGGCACTTCTGAGGATTGTTGTAGATCGTCGGGAATAAATCCAGTCGACGAAATCCTTCGATGCCTGTGTCCAGAACTTCGCATCTAGAAGAGAGTGTGGAATTTCGCCAAACTTCGCTCCACCTGCAGGTTCACGATCCAACTGGCTGATCGCAAGCCCGGGAGGTAGAGGCAAGTTCTTCGACCAGTCGACGTCCCCGGTGTCCTGATTGATTTCGTTGCGGTAGGTGAAGCGGTCCGCTCCAGAGACGCCTTTCGCAGAATCTTCATACCTCGTCTCTCCGATGCGAATCACGGATGGCACGTAGGTGAAGTCTTCGCGGGAGATTCCAGGACCGAGCGGGACGAAATAATCTGTCGCGCCCTTCGGTAGGCGCGGGCGGACGGTTTGCAAGGCGGCGGAGGTCGATGCATCAGCCATCAGAGAGACGGCATTGGCTGCGTGGGCTGCCCGCTTCGGGTCCATGAGAGCTTTAATCTGTGTTCGCGCGAGGGGACCGGTGAGATAGCTCATTACCCAGCGCACACTGAACACGCAGGGGCCGTCGTCGTTGACATTGTTCATCAGGAAGACGCGATTGCCGAGCCCCGAGAGGAGCAGTTCCATCTTCGAGCGGCTAAATTGTGTGTTGGTGGCAGCTGCCGCGCCTTCTAGGCCATCGAGCACGCGAGCTTTATCGCGTTCGGTTTGCAGCCGTCCCAGCCACCAGGTGCCGATATTCGAGAGTGCCTTGTAATCGAGATCGACGGGGTTTTGTGTGGCCAAGAGGACCCCCAGACCGAAGGCGCGAGCCTGCTTCAGCATGGTCATTAGCGGCTTCTTCGACGGAGGCATGGCCGTAGGCGGTAGATAGCCATAGATTTCGTCCATGTAGAGAAGTGCCCGCAGACTGGTCGTCCCCGTCTGCGTCCGCATCCATCCCAATGTCTGATTGAAGAGAAGCGAGACGAAGAACATGCGCTCTGCATCACTGAGATGGGCGATGGAAAAGATCGTAATGCGCGGCTTTCCCTCGGGCGTGTGGAGCATTCGCTTGATGTCTAGGGACTCGCCTTCTAGCCAGGTCGAGAACCCGGGGGAGGCGAGGAGATTGTTCATCTTCATCGCCAGATCGAGCCGGGTTTTCTGTGGGCATACCGTATCGAGGCTCATCACTCCCACTTTGTCAAAAGGTGGAACCTGGATATGACGGATTAACAGTTCTAACGAGACTCCCTGACCTTCTTTCCATGAGTGGAGAAAGATATTGGATAACAGAATATGCTCCGGAGATTGGAGCGGATCGGCGGTGATTCCCACGAGCGAGAGAAGGCTCGATACGGTCGATTCGATCCGCTCGGAGAGAGCCTCGGCATCATCGAGAATTTCGAATGCCGGCACGTCGAGTGATCCAAGGATGGAGACGGGTAGTCCTGCATTGGAACCAGGGGTGTAGATCGAAACATCGACTTTTTCGCGAAACTGGCGGATCCGCTCTCCCGATTGGCCCCAATCAGCGAGACCTTTCTTCCAGGTATCGGCCGTCTTCGCAGCGAATTCATCAGGCGACAGCCCCTTTTTCGCAGCGTCGTCTTCGTTGATCCAAGGACGAAAACTGGCCGCATCCAGATCGGGGAACGTCAGCATCAGGTCTGCGATGTCGCCTTTCGGATCGATCACGATGGCGGGGATTCCGTCCATCGCAGCTTCTTCCAATAGAGCCATGCAGAGACCCGTCTTCCCTGATCCAGTCATGCCGAGCACGACCCCGTGGGTGACGAGGTCTTTGGAATCGTAGAGAATCAGGTCGTCACCCAGGGCCTTCTGGTCAAGATCGTAGCTGCGACCGAGATAAAACTTTCCGAGGAGTTCGTAGTCTTCGATGCGGATGTCCATAGAATGTGAATAGGTGGGGAAGGAGGAGATAAAAGCGAAGAAGAGTGAGTGGTTGATTACTCTAAGCAGAAAGGGTGTCATGTTTTCTCGTGAATGGCAAGCAGCCCACTGAGAAATCTTCGTAGGGAACGAAAAGCGTAAAAATGGGTTGTGCTCTCGACATCACGTGTCTTGCGTAAAAATGAACTTCGGGCAGAATAGCATTTTCCATGTACCTTTTTACTGACCTTTTTGCCCGATATGGCGTCGTGCCGTGCTTCGCTTCGCTCACTTTCTTCAGTTTGCCTGTCTATGCCCAAGAAAAGGCACATCTCGCGCTCGATTCGCCGTTTGGCTCCTACATTGAGGAGGGGAGTCCTTTTTTTACGCAGACCGTAGATGCGCGACAATTTGGAGAGCACCCAGTGGCGAATAATCTCATCCCGCGAGGAATCATCGTGCCAGCCGGCGACGGCACGGATGGTCTGTTCGGTTGCTTTGATCCTGATTTGCTACGTTGGGCGCTGTTCTGGGAACAGAATTCGGATCGGGAGTATCTCTCGATGGTGGGGATGGCTTCGGGCAGCTATCGCCTACCGAATCAAAAAGCTCCCATCGGCGAGAAGGCGGGCGATTTGCCCCAGCCCTACGGAAGCCCCTGGTTGGCTCAGTCGCTCGCTCCCGGTATTTCGTCCGGTGAAAAGCCTATGCTGAAGGATCCTCGTGATCGAGGTCGTGCGGAACCCGATGAGACAGGACTCGGGGCGCTGCCGCCTTTGCTCGGACGCTTTCTCGGGATTCGATTGCTGGAAGGTGGTGCGCAGATTGAATACAGGATCGCCTCGACGACGGTGCGAGAACGGCTGGCCATTGGCGACGGTGATGGCACGATTATCCGTCTGATCCAGGTCGATCCGCGCAAGGAGAAACTCTGGATTCGCTCGGGAGTGGGGGATCGTGATTGGCTCGTGCTCGATCCTTCGGACACTCCGAGCGTTCACCAGATCACCATCACCCAAGGGGGTACGGTGACGACTGCGAACGGAGGAGAATTTCCTGCGATCAAAGCACCGAGTCGGCGGTGGAATGAGGGTGTGAAGACGGGTGCCCCGACACCTCCGGCGAAAGATGCCGCCTGGGTGTATGATAACTTTCCCCTGCCGACGACAAATCCTTGGAAGCGAAATGTCCGGCTGGCAGATTTGGAGTTTTTTCCCGATGGACGGGCTGCGTGCGTCACCTTTGATGGCGACGTATGGATCGTCTCAGGACTTGAGTCTGACAGCGGTGCCGAGTGGAGCCGCTTCGCCTCTGGTTTGAACGAGCCTCAGAGTATTGCGATTCACGACGGAGTGATCTACGTCTTCGACCGCAACGGTATCGTCGCCCTGCATGATACGGATGGGAATGGCGAGGCTGATTGGTATCAGAATGTCTCGAATATCTTCGCCCAGTCCGCTGAAACGCGCCAGTATGCGATGGACTGCATCGCCTTACCCGACGGCAGCTTTTATCTGGCATTGGGTGGACAAATGGGCGGAATCATTGGCAAGCTGAATGGGACAGTGATCAAGGTCGCCCCCGATGGAAACTCTTACGAAGTCGTTGCTACGGGGTTTCGTCAGCCCTATCTCGGCTACAATTTCAAGACAGGACTTCTGACGGCAAGCGATCAGCAGGGCAATTGGAAACCAGGGACTCCTATCTACGACGTAGAGAAAGGTCGCTATTTTGGATTTCAGCCTGAAAAATTCAAAGGTGATGTGACGCACCCCGCTCCCATCGATCTGCCAGAGCTTTGGATTCCACATTTCGTCAACCAGTCCGGCGCAAGTCAGGTTTGGATCCAGCGGACCGGAAAGTCTCCGCTCCACATGGCCGGACTCGACGAGGCGCTGGTCCATATCGGATACGGGCGACCGGAGATTTTCAAGGTCTATCTCGATCCGAATCATGAACAGGGGGCCGTGGCCTCCATCCTATCCGGATTTCCGACTGGATTGCTCAATGGGCGAGTGAATCCGGTGGACGGACGACTCTATCTCGTGGGATTTCAGATTTTCGGGAGTTCCGGAGTTCAGATCAGCGGACTTTTTCGCGTGCATCCCGGTGGAAAAACATCCTGGCTATCGCGTGACATCCGGGCGGAGAAGCGAGGGCTGTTGCTGAGCTTCGATCAGCCGCTCTCCCCGGAGCTAGCGACTGATCTAGGGCGCTATTCTGCGGATCGATGGAATTATCATCAAACCTTTCAGTATGGGTCCGGCAATTATAAACTGAACGACGAACCGGGCCAAGACTCTCTTCCTGTCTTGAGCGCTAAGCTTTCTCAGGATCGAAAGAGCATCTTTCTCGGAATCGCTGACATGCGTCCATCCGAAGCTTTGCGGTTGACGTATCGGGTACCTGCACCGGGCGAGGACGATGTGAAAAATGTGTATCTCAGCGTATTCAAACTAGGCGATATCGACCTAGCGCAGAATGGGTTCTCGGATAACAAAGTCGATCTGACTCCTCGGGCGGATCTCGTGGCAGCGACTGTCGAACCCTCCGCTGAGCTGGGGAGAAAGCTTGTCATCCAGTATGGTTGTATCGCCTGCCATGCGACGGGCGATCCTGATATTCCTTCACCTGTAGCCCCAGCGACTGTCGGTGGCGGAGCCTCTCTCACTGTCGGACCACCGTGGGTCGGCCTGTGGCAGGCCAGTCGTGAATTCACTGACGGCACCTTGCTGAAAAAAGTGGACGAATCCTACCTGCGCGAGTCCATACTCGATCCTTCGCGTCGAGTCCAGAATGGATATGAGATGGAACGCACCGGAGTTGGGATGCCTTCCTATCTCGGTGTATTGAAGGACTATGAGATCGACTCGATCATCGAGTATATCAAAAGCATCCCAAAACCAACTGCGAAGAAGCAGTGAAGATTCCGAAAGTAGAAGGTAACGATTCTGATGGTCTAGTCAGTGCCTCGAATTTGAGCCAGCCCAGCTGCACGAATACAGGGTCAAGGTAGCACAGACAATCCTGTCTGTAATCTCGTGCGGAAAGACTTAGACAAGATTGTCTTAGTCACATTTGCCCCCGGAAGACGACAGGATCATTTGTTGAGGTCACATTTCATCTGTATCCCGGCAGGGATGGCAGCGAAGTCCTGTCCTTCCATCGACCCGTACCAGCCTCCAGTATCATTTCATCTTCGCGACGAAAAACCGTGAACCATATCTAGACGAATAATTTTTCGGGGTCAGCTTGTTTATCGTGAGTGGTGGAGCGTAAAGGTTGGCTGTGGCGAGAAGCAATAGATAAAACAATATGAACCATCGTTCGGACACTACCCTGTGCGTCGTCGGGGGAGGAATTATCGGCTTGGCCTCTGCCTTGGAGGCTGCTCGACGGAATCGGTTTTCTCGCATTATCGTACTCGAGAAGGAAAGTGAAGTGGCACGTCACCAAACTGGTCACAATAGTGGCGTATTGCATTGTGGACTCTATTACAAACCGGGATCTACCAAAGCTCGTCTGGCAGTGGAGGGGATACGCAGAATGACGGAATTTTGCGTAGAACACGGGATCTCTCATGAAATTTGCGGGAAAGTAGTCGTTGCTGTGGATGATTCTGAGGTGCCACGCTTGCGCGAATTAGAGTCACGTGGACGAGCAAATGGATTGGATAATCTGCGTTGGCTCAGCCCAGAGGAGTTAAAAGAGCGCGAACCGAATGTCCGGGCAAAAGCGGCATTGTTGGTGCCCCAAGAGGGAATCGTGAACTACTCCGAAGTAGCTCAAAAAATGCGCGATCTCCTGATATCGGTCGGCCATGAGGTGCGCACAGGGGTTGGGTTCACCGGATTGCGCCGCAGCTCTGAGGGGCAGGTGATCGAGACTTCTGGAGACCCGATACGAGCTGATTTCTTATTAAATTGTGGAGGGCTGCATTCCGATCGAATTTGTCGTGACAGTGGGAACACGCCTCCCTGTCGTATCGTTCCGTTTCGAGGGGAATATTTTCGACTCGTGGGAGAAGGGGAGCACCTAGTGAATCATTTGGTCTATCCGACACCTAACCCGGCGTTTCCTTTTTTAGGAGTTCACTTTACCCGCATGATACAGGGTGGGCTGGAGGCTGGGCCCAATGCGGTGTTGGCAATGAAGAGAGAGGGTTATCACAAGACCTCCTTCTCGGCACGCGATGCTCTCTCTGCACTTTCGTGGCCGGGACTATGGAAGTTCTTGCTTCGGTATCCCAAGGCGACTCTTGGAGAATTTACGAACTCTTGCTTCCGCAGCGTATTTCTTCGGAATTTGCAAAGGCTCGTTCCCGCCGTGGAGGATAGTCATCTCGTGGAGGGTGGTTTCTCTGGCGTGCGTGCCCAAGCGATGAAGCGGGATGGCTCTCTCGTAATGGACTTCCTTTTTCAAAGTGCTCCTGGTCAGATGCATGTGCTGAATGCTCCCTCGCCAGGGGCCACTGCATCGCTGGCAATCGCACGCCATATCGTCGATCAGATGGTGGTGGAGTAGGTCGCGGATACCCACCTAAGTCATCGTAGATAGGATTGCTTGGCGATTGTCCCTTATCCTGTTTTTCGTGGTGACCGTTGTTTTCATGGTGTAAGTGTGTAATCAAGGAATGGCGTCAGGGCAAGAGGGAACTCGATTAGAACCGGACTGTCGGAGGGGTCGAAAATCTGACGAGTCACTCAAACCTTTTGCGATCTCAGATTCTTAGGGACAGGCTGTTTTCGATTCAGGGACAGCTTATTGATCGTTGGATTCACGAAACGATGAACGATCTCCACCAGAAACACAAATGCCACCCTCGTGAAGGGTGGCTCAAGGCAGGTGACGCGGGGTCGCGAAGCCTCCGCCTACGCGAGCGGTCCCGACTGTTTTGTGCGCGGGTGCCGCCTGGTTGCCGCCAGGATTTTTATCATACCATGACTATACCAATCTACAACAGAGAAAGCATCACGTCCGACTCGAATGTTCAGTGTGCAGAGACAGATTGTTTATCGTTAGCACCTAATATGGAACATCGATCAGATTCGAAATTCTTGGAGCAAGTTCTTGGATGCCCCAGATTAGACGCTTTCAGTTCTCAAGCACCGACGCTGTGCCATCTACTAGTCTAAATCAAGGCTCTAGGAATCATCGCCCAACAAGCATTCTCCCTTGAAAGGGTGTGGCAACCGCATGCGGCAATCGATTGTCACTTCAGGGCTTACACTTCTGGATTATTCTATTCTAGGGACGTTTCTCTAGGCTGGTATTCGACGGGCTCTTAGTCCTAGATTTCGTGTAATCAGCTGAATCCTGTGCCATCCGGATCAGGCCGTTCTTTCGTCGATACGGAAGCCAGGTGTCCAGCCGAGGATTTCTGCTGCTTTCCGGATACAGACGCTGCCGTCATCTTCGGCTATGTTGTAAATGCCCTCTGATCCGTGAGTCACTGCTTTTCGAGCGGCATCGGCTGCGTCATCGACATGCACCGGACCGCCGCTCGGAGCTAGGTCGAAGCCGGTGCCCGGTCCGTAGAGCTTCCCGTAGCGCAAAATGATTCCGGTCAGCGGGGCGGCTAGCACTTGCTGCTCGAGACTCGCTACAGCGCGTGCTGTCATCCCGTAGTCGGGATCGTCTAGACAGAGAGGAGCTTCCTCCGGATAGGGTTGTGGACCGGGCGCGTAGACGAAGGCCAAGCTCTGCGCGATCATACGACTGGCTCCCGCCGCAACCGCTGCAGCGACAAGATTTTGAGTGCCGACTTCGCGAATCCGGGCATTGCGAATTAATGCCGCAGTCATTTTCGTCGGATCGAGGGCCGGAGGCAGATCGGTCAGTTGGTGGATCACGATATCCGGCTGTGCTTTTGCTACGATCTCGAGGAGTCGAGGAGCATCGAACACATCTACGATGGCGGGTTCGACTCCGATTTCTTTCAGCATAGGCGCTTTGTCAGCCGAACGGGTCGTGCCTACTACTGTCCAACCGTCCGCAACCAGCAGGCGGCAGAGTCCGCGACCGATCACTCCGCTCGCTCCCGCGACAAAGATGTTTCCTTTCATCATTCTTTTTCTCGTATCTGTGAAAGTCTATCCTTGAGGCCGGTGGACGGGTCGTCAACAGGACTTTCAAAACTCGGGCCACTCGTGTTTCGGATAGCGGCCTCGGAGTTGGGTTCGGATCGCGGGGTAACTGCCCGTCCAGAAGGTGGATAGGTTTTCGGTTACCTGAATCGGGCGGTGATTCGGCGCTAGGATCTCGATGACGATGGGAACGCGGCCATCGCAGACAGTGGGCGTATCTCGCCGTCCGAAGATATGCTGGATCAGGACAGAGATGCGAGGTTTCTCGCCGAGACGGTAGTGAACTCTGGTGGTCCGTCCGTTCGACAGTGCGATTGTTTCGGGAGCCAGTCGATCCAGTGCCGCGACTTGATGCGGCGGAAGCCACTGGTGGAGGGCCTTCCAAACTGGGCGGTCCTTGATTTGAGAGTAACTGACTGCTCCTTGGCAGATCTGCTCGAGGATGAGGAGCTTTGATTCGTCGTCGATCAGGGTCAAGCCATAGTCAGGACAGTGTTCGGCGACGAGGGCAATGCGGGCAAACCATAGGTCCACCTTTTCATCCCAGGCTTTGAGATTGAGTTCGCCCGCGAGCACGCGTTGCGCAAGGAGTAGAGCTGCCTGCTCGCCTGGGGGCTCGCCGCTGACTCGTGATTCGATGACAAGATCGCGGAAGCGACGCTCTCGTCGCGCTTCGACGCGGCGCTGGCGCTCGTCCCAGAGGGCGCCGTTGTGCTCGTGGAAATCCTGTGGGAAAAGTTGGCGCAACCAGTCTTCCGCGATCCGCGTGCAGAGGGATAGCTTTACGGATACGTCTTTGCCTTCGACTTCGATCATCTCACTGGCGATGAAGAGTCCAGCGTCTTTCTCCGAGGCGACGCTCTCTTTCTCGAGGATTCCGCGTCGTCCTCCGACGACTGCACAGGAAAGGGTGGATGGACTCAGTCGCAGAGCTAGGCGGTCTGAAAAACCGCTGAGAAGAATGCGAGCTAATGTCTCTCCGTCTGGTTCACCGAGATCAGATGGATTGAGAGAATCTGCCGGATGACTCCATCGCGAAGCGATCCGGACGAGTTGCTGGCTAATACGGTCCACATCGCGGGCAGCTCCGGCGTGAATGCCGAGACGTTCGCCGAGTTCGGAGCGGAACTGATTTGTCTCCATTTGTTGCCATGCGCGCAGGAGAGGCTGGAAGTCGGAGACATCATTTGGCTGAGCGAAGTCAGAGGGCATCAGGTGATCGGAATGGCGCTTCCGGAGCGGGAACAGAGAACGCGCCTGAGTGAGTGCTACGATGCGGGCGATGGGGAGTAGGCAGTTGCGGCGGGAGGCTTCCAGGAGAATGCGAGCGTAGCGCGGAGGAACTGGAGCCTGCCCCATGAGATGGCCATCGGGAGTCAGCGATTCATTCTGATCCAATGCTCCGAGTTCCTGCAGTCGGCGAATTGCCTCATCGAGCCCCTTGGGATCGGGAGCCTCGAACCAGGGAAAATCGCGAATGGTGCGAACGCCGCTGGAACAGAGAATGAGCACGGCCTCGGTCAGGTCCATGCGCTTGATTTCGGGTGGCGTGGTGAGTTCGCGCTGCTCGCTTTCCCGCCAGAGTCGGATGGCGACTCCCGGAGCTGTGCGCCCCGCTCGCCCGGCCCTCTGATCGGCGGATGAGAGCGAAATTTTCTCTATGTGTAGTGTATTGATTCCCCGCCGGGAGTCGAAGGATGCCCGTCGCTCCAGACCCGAATCGACGACGAGTCGTACTCCGTCGATGGTGATAGAGGTTTCCGCGACGTTCGTCGCCACGACGATTTTTGGTTTTGTTCCGGATTGAACCGCAGCATCCTGTCGAGCTGGAGGCAGCTCGCCGTGCAGTGCATGGAGGTCGAATGCGGAACTCCACGAGGCGCGGCGAAGAACATCGAGCGTCTTCTGGATTTCGTATTGTCCAGGCATGAAGACGAGGATGTTTCCCTTCACTCCTGTATCCTTTAGATGCTCATGGATCGCTCGTGCTGCGTGATCCCACAATTCGCCGCGGTGACGCTCTCGCGGTGGGGAGTAGAGAATCTCCACTGGGTAGGTTCGCCCCGAGGAAATGAGATGTCGGGTGGTCGGTCCAAGGTAAGCACAGAGAGGAGCTGTCTCTAGGGTGGCGGACATCGCGATCACCTTCAAATCGGGCCGTAACGTGCGCTGAACATCGAGACAACGAGCTAGGCTGATGTCGCCGAAAAAGTGTCGTTCGTGGAACTCGTCCAGAACCACGGCCGATATGTCGGCGAGATCGGGCTGTTCGAGGAGTTTTCGGATCAGAATCCCTTCCGTAATGAAGCGGACACGGGTTTTGCGCGAGACTGCGGATTCAAAGCGCACCTGATAACCGATCTCCTCACCGAGCCGACTCGCTCGCTCTTCGGCGACTCGTGCGGCCAACATTCGAGCGGCGAGACGACGAGGCTGGAGCACGTAGATTTCCCCCGAATCACAGAGACCGCTTTCAAGAAGGAATTGGGGAATCTGAGTGGATTTCCCCGAGCCTGTAGGAGCCTCGACGACGATGCGAGCTTGATCCTCTCGCAGGGCAGCGAGAAAATCAGTCTCGAGTTCGAAAATGGGGAGACGCATCGACGGAAGGAAGATCACGGGCGTTTTTGGTACACGGTCGAGGAGAGGAAGCCGAGTGGTTTCAACGCTGATTTTACGATTTCAAGCTGGTTTGTCGATGGGTTTGCATGAAGTCCGTGCTCAGAAAGTCTGTGGAAAACTCGAATTCATCTCGAGATACTTAAATCCGGTTTGATTGCACCTCGTTGAAAATACGATCCTTCTGGACATCCTGACATCGACTTGTGAAAACGAGTCGATATTTCGGAAAAGCAAGGCACATTCCCTGATATGAGCCAGCGCGACTTACTCGAATTGCACGGTGAAGAGAACATTCCCGCTGGCGGAGTTCTCATCATTCCCAATCGACTCTCCTTTCAGGATTTGCTCCATCTGGAAAAGTATTTTCAGGGACGGAAAGTCGCGTATCTGTTTGATCGAGGATTCACCTATGATCCGCCTCTCCGAGGCAGGATTGAAAAAAACGGCACTGCGATCATCGAATTTTCTTCGAACGAGGAGGCAAAGGATTCCTTCAAAAAAGTGCTTCATCAGCATCTGGGAGAAGATGGGCTGGCGATTTTCGTGCCGGGCATCGTAAAGGTAAATCCGGCCCAGATCATGACGGTTCCGTCTGCGGTTCTCCGTTTTTTGACTTCGTCCGGAGCGCCGGTGTTGCCGTTGTTCATCGATCATCCGGAGGAGACTTGCCTCCGAGTGGAGTCTCGGTCGGACATTGAGCGGGTCGTATTTTCCTTCGGATCGCTCCTTCAGCGCGAAGCTGCGAATCTGGCGAATTATACGGAAAATTTTCTGATTGCCTCTGAAACTGCGTTTTCGGCTCGTCCTCTTTTGAAGAGTCACCTCGCTTGGGAGATTCTAAAGGGGCTGAAGAGATGTGGAAAATCGGCAGAAATCTTCGACGGGAATGACGATAGCAGCCTTTCCTACGACAGACTGCTGGCAGCGGCGATGGTGCTCTCCCGAGCGATCCGGAAAGCCACGCAGAAGAAGCGCGTGGCGATCATTCTCCCGCCGGGCAAAGCGGGAATTCTGGCTAACCTGGGCGTGTTGTTCGCAGGGAAAGTGCCCGTCAATCTGAACTTTACCGCCGGAGAGCGGGCCATCAAATCCTGTATCGAACAGGCGAATTTGGATTGTTTTATTTCCGCTCAGCGGTTCATGAAGCGCTACTCTTCTTTTCCTTGGCCGGAAGAGGGAAATATGATGTTGCTGGATCGCATGCTCCCCGGATGGAAGGTTCAAATCGGTCTGTGTTACGCTCTATCGAAAATTCTGCCTGCGTCGATGCTGGCTCGAATTCTGGGCATTCCTAGGGAGGGTGGGCATGAGGAGGCCGTTCTGCTGTTCACGAGTGGTAGTTCCGGCGATCCAAAGGGTGTAGTTTTATCTCATCGGAACCTATTGGCGAATGTGAACCAGTTCGGTGCCCGAATCGATCTGCATCCGTATGACAAGGTCCTGGGCTGTCTCCCGCTCTTTCACAGCTTCGGCTGCGCCGTAACGATGTGGTATCCTCTGTTGGAAGGAATCAGTGTAGTAACTTACCCCAATCCTCTCGATACAGGAAAGTTGGCAGAACTGATCGAGCAACACTCGGTCCGGCTACTATTGGCGACCCCTACTTTTCTGCGAGGATATCTCCGGAAGGCGACGAAGGAGCAACTCGCTCCCCTAAAGTTGGTGATCACAGGTGCAGAGAAGCTCCCTCCGGCGATTGCGGAGGCATTCGAAGAGAGATTCGGCAAATGCGTGCTTGAGGGATATGGCCTCACAGAGACCGCCCCCGTGACCAATGTGAATCTTCCGGACGTCGATGGAGCGAACGATCCGTGCTGTCCGGTTTTACCGAATCACCGATTTGGATCCGTGGGTCTCCTGATCCCCGGCATAGCTGTCAGGATCACCGATCCGGATACGCAGGAGCCGCTTCCCTTACATCAGCGGGGGATCATCTGGTTCCGTGGGGCGAATGTGTTCGAGGGCTACCTCGAGCAGCCAGAGAAGACGAGGGATGTGATCAAGAATGGCTGGTTTCGTACGGGCGATCTTGGTCGCTTGGATGAGGACGGATTTCTCTACATCGAAGGGCGACTGTCGCGGTTCTCCAAGATCGGAGGGGAAATGGTGCCACATGAGACCGTCGAGGATCTGATTAATCAGGCGATGAAGCATTCTGAGGATGAGCGAGTGATCGCTGTGACGGGAGTGCCGGATGAAGCGAAGGGGGAAGCCCTAGTTCTCCTGAGTGCCGATCCAGATACTGATATTAACGAACTGCGGAGCAGGCTCACCGAGGAAGGTATCCCGACGTTGTGGATTCCTAAAAAAGTGATTTCCGTGGAGAAGATTCCGATTTTGGCATCCGGAAAGCTGGATATCAAAGCCTGTGAGGAGATCGCTCGGAATGACGGAATTCAATAGGAAATTCAAGGGGATTCTCCCTTGTAGCAGAGAAAGTGAAAGAGGATGGCGGTGAATTTTTTCGATCCTATCCTTGCATTATTGTTTAATTTCGCCATCCTTCCCCCTTTCTAAACTTTACCCACCCCGATACTATCCTTCAACGAACTCGTAATGAATTTGCTTGTGATTTCTCTCCCCTGCTTTGGTGTTCTGGCTCTGGCTTATACCTTCTGGCGCTCTGCCTGGATTGAAAAGCAGGATCCTGGATCGGACCGAATGAAACAGATCGGCGGCTTCATCAGTGAAGGGGCGATGGCTTTCTTGCGTGCTGAATATAAGGTTCTCGCGATCTTTGTTCTCTGTGTGGCGGGTTTACTGATTTTCGGTGGACTGAAAGACCCAGTGAATAGCTCGCCGTTTGTGGCTTTGTCCTTCGTGGTGGGAGCTCTCTGTTCCGCATTAGCAGGGTTCATCGGGATGCGTGTCGCTACGAAAGCGAACTACCGCACGACGCAGGGAGCGCGAGTCAGCTTGGGTGAGGGACTGAAGATTGCCTTTGCGGGTGGTTCGGTTATGGGCATGGGGGTCGTGGGACTCGGCTTACTCGGGCTGGGAATTCTGTTCGCGATTTTTTATCATCAGATCGGAAATGATGCGACTTCGGTGGCTCGGGTCATGACCATCGTCACTGGTTTCTCTTTTGGGGCTTCTTCCATCGCGCTCTTCGCTCGTGTCGGTGGAGGAATTTATACGAAAGCTGCGGATGTCGGAGCGGACTTGGTCGGAAAGGTAGAGGAGGGGATTCCGGAGGATCACCCGCTGAATCCAGCGACCATTGCTGACAATGTGGGCGATAACGTCGGCGATGTGGCCGGAATGGGTGCCGACCTCTTTGAATCCTACGTGGGGGCGATTATCGGCACCATGGTGATCGGGGCAACCTTCGTCGGACTATCGGAGTTCTCGAACATGCCTCTGGGCGGAGTTCTCTTGCCCATGCTCCTTTCTGGACTTGGAATCGTAGCGTCCATCATCGGTGCTCTACTGGTGCGAGTGAAGGAGGGTGGAGATCCTCAAAAGGCGCTGAATTTTGGCGAAATTGTGGCAGGTGTGATTCTTCTCGTCGGGACGTGGATTATTGTGAGACAATTGCTGCCGGAGAAATGGACGGTGGAGGGGCATGACTATAGTGCGATCGGTGTTTTTGGATCGATTGCGGTGGGGCTCGTAGCGGGTATTGCGATCGGCTATGTCACGGAATATTATACGGGAACGGATAAGAAGCCGGTGCTTGGAATCGTGAGGAAATCCTTGACCGGGTCGGCGACTAATATCATCGCTGGTCTAGGAGTGGGGATGATGTCCACTGCGATTCCAGTGATCCTGCTGGCGGTGGCGATCCTTGTTTCCTATCAATGGGCGGGCTTGTACGGCATTGCGATCGCTGCGGTGGGAATGTTGGCCAATACGGGAATTCAGCTTGCCGTGGATGCCTACGGACCAATTTCGGACAACGCGGGCGGAATCGCCCAGATGAGCGAGTTGCCAGAGGAGGTGCGCGAACGCACAGATAAGCTCGATGCAGTCGGCAATACGACCGCAGCGATCGGAAAAGGTTTTGCCATCGGCTCTGCGGCGCTGACGGCGCTGGCTCTTTTCGCCGCCTTTAAGACGACTTGGGAGGCGACGCATGGGGCAAAGCTCGTGATTGAGATTACGGATCCGCGTGTTGTGGCTGCTTTGCTGGTCGGGGCGATGCTGCCTTTCCTATTCTCCGCCTTCTCCATGGAGGCAGTCGGACGAGCTGCGATGTCGATGATTGAAGAAGTGCGACGCCAGTTTCATCAGATCCCCGAGTTGGAAAAAGGATTGGCAGCGATGAATCGCAACGAGGGGAAAAATGTCAGCGAATGGTCTGATGCGGATCGACATGATTACGATATCGCTCTCAAGAGCGCGGAGTATGGGAAGTGCGTAGAGATTTCTACGAAGGCGGCAATTCGGGAAATGGTGAAGCCCGGCATTCTGGCCGTGGCAGCTCCTGTAGGGGTTGGCTTCCTCGGCGGGCCTGAGATGCTCGGTGGAATGCTCGCAGGAGTTACGGCGAGCGGAGTTCTGCTGGCGCTCTTCCAATCGAATGCTGGTGGGGCTTGGGACAATGCGAAGAAGATGATCGAAGGTGGAGTCGTCGTGGAAGGGCAGCGATTAGGGAAGGGAACTCTTGCACATAAAGCAGCGGTGGTAGGTGATACTGTGGGCGATCCTTTCAAGGATACCTCAGGGCCCTCACTGAATATCTTGCTCAAGCTGATGAGCGTCGTGGCCTTAGTGATCGCCTCGATGATCTGAAGCGCTCTTTCGACAGAAAAGCATTGCGAGCGGCGCGGAACATGGTGAACTTGCGCCACGAGCATGTACCCCACGTCGAGTCAGCACGAGTCTGTGTCCCAGAGACGAGAGTCGCCGGAGAGATCGCGGCGAAAGAAGTTGCGCTGGGATTTGGCTGCGCTGATCGATCTGGAAGCTTATCAGGCAGCTGATGAGAATGAAGATCGTCAGAAACTGAAACAGAGAGATCGTGCGTTTTATCTGGCGGAATCCTTCAATTCTGCGGTGGATCGGGGTGTGGTTCTACGGCGGTGGGTGGAAAGTCGCAGGGAGGAGAATCGAGAGAAGAATTCTGGTCAGATATCCTCCAGCACCGGAGAACTGACGGAAGAGATTTGGCGCAAGGTTCGCCGATGGGGAGGGTATGGCTGTATACTCCTAGGTGGTCTTTACACATGGGGCGCGCTGAATGTAACGGGACGCCAGGTGAATGTGACGCTGTTTTGGACGGTAGCCGTGTGTCTTCCGCTGTTCCTTACAGTTCTTGGAACGCTCTCGCTGCTGAATCGAAAAGGTCGGAGAGGCGGCGGAGTGATTGCCCCACTGCTCAGGGATTTCGCTCTGAAAAAGGCTCAGGAGGCCGCCCGTCTCCTGAGACAACGAATTTCATCGGAAAATGCCCAAAGGGCGGAAGAGTTGCACGGTCTGGTGCGGCGCTATTTGGCAGGACACGAGGGAGTATTGCGGGTTTACACCATCCATCTGGGATATTCTCTGAGCTTGGGCTTTGCGATGGGAATCGTGCTCGCGATAGTCTTGTTTCGCCTAGTTTCGTATCAAGATTACGGCTGGCAGACGCATACGGGCTGGCTGACGGCGGAGCGAATGCACGACATCGTGGAGGATGTGGCCCGTCCGTGGTCCTGGATCGATGGTTTTGGCGACGGGCATGGCTTTCCGAATCTGGAGCAGACAGAGGCGACTCGAATCTATCGGAATCAGCCACTATTGCAGCCACAGCCGACGGCCAGCGAAGCCTGGTCGGCTTTTCTGCTGGGGAGCGCTCTCGGTTATGTCTTTTTCCCTCGATTGTTCTTGTTTCTGATCGCCGGGATTCGGGTAAGGCGAATCGTGTCGATGGAGGATTTTTCGAAATACGACGCCCTATGGCGGAGAATGACGGTGGCGACTGTCGAGATTGCCCCCCCTTCTCCAGAGGAGGAAGTCGAGCTTCCAGCAGGGAAACAAATCAGATCGGTCACCGAAGCTGAGCCGCCCGGAATTTCTGCGACTGAGAGCCTTCTGCTGCTCCCTTCTGACAATGAAAGGCTTCCCGATATGGAGAGATTGCGGGCTGGACTCATTCAGGAGCACAGTCTTGATTTCGGCGCTTCAGAAATTTTGCCTTCTTTGCCTTCAGCGCGCCGCGACTTGATCACGCAGTTGGCAGGTCGTGAGATTCATCGGATCGTGCTGGTGCAGGAGGTGTTTCAGGTTCCGACAGATAGCTTGCTGAAGCTCTTGAAGGCGTTTCGAAGCGAGATCCGTGGAGTTTTTCTACATATCGTGCTACTGGGCAGTGGAGAAATCGATGAAAATTACCGTACCGCATGGAATGCCCGACTTCGTTCTCTAGGTGATGCCCGATTGTTGTGGCACGAGTTAGTGATCCCGCAGGAGAATACGACAGCGAATTTGAGCGGAGGGGGGGAAGCATGAAAATTCCGGCATTCGTCGTGGCAGGTCAGCCGAATGATGGAAAGACAACGGTTGTCTCGACACTAACGGAGGATGATCAGATGAAAATTAGTCCGATCCCTGGCTCGACACGGATGTGCCGTGGCTATTCGATGCGTGTGGATGGGCTAGATAAGGTCATCATTTACGATACGCCAGGATTTCAAAATACCGGTGCGGTCCTGGAATGGACGCGAGAGCACAGCCGTGAATTTGTAAATCCGGCGCAGGCTTTCATTGATCAGCCAGAGCATCGAGAAGAGTTCCCGGATGACTGCGAAGTGCTGAGACCGATCGCCGAGGGCGCGGCAGTGATCATGGTCGTGAATCCCGCCCTTCCTGTAATGCAGGATAACCGCTATCAGGCGGAGATTTTTCGCCTCTGTGGAGCGACGCGTGTTGGTCTGTTGAATATGAGAGCCGGGGCGCAGCCACAATATCTTGATGACTGGACGGATCTTCTGAAAAAGGAAATGAATACTTGGCAGAAGTTCGACGCCTGCGAGGCCGTGTTCACGGATCGTGTGGAGCTACTGAAAGTCTTTGCCACGGCGACTCCAGAGTGGAAGGAGCAGATGGATGAGGTGATCGTCCTGCTGGAAGCCTCATGGAGAGAGCGTCTGGCCCAAGTGGCAGAGGGTGCGACTCGACGCCTGCGGAGTATCGTGCGCTATCGGACGACAGAGACGGTCTCTTCTGACGGAGAAAGTGAATTGCTGAAACAAAGACTGGAAAAAAGGGTGTGTGATGAGGTCAGGAAGATCGAGGAGGACTTTCGCAGCGAGATCTGTCGAATTTTTCGCCACAGTCAGAATCACTGGCAAGGAGGGGCGGAGCTGGATGTGGATATTTTCAGCGCGGACGTTTGGGAGCTTTTTGGGATGTCGAAGAACGGACTCATCATCGCCTCAGCCCTGACCGGTGCTGGAGCTGGTGCCCTGATTGATGTCGCGACAGGAGGTACATCTTTGGGGCTTGCTGCTCTCATCGGAGGAGCGATCGGGGGAGTCTCCGCTTTTATGGCTGCAGGGAGTGCTGTGCAGATGGAATTGCCAGAGCTTCGTCTAGGCCCCTTGCGAATTCCGCGCAAAAAAATCGGTGGACAGTCCGTGAAGGCAGGCATTCAGCGTCGATCTAAATTGCCAGGCATTTTGCTTGATCGGATGGTGGCCTATGCCGAGGATGCTGCGAGTTGGGCGCATGGACGGCGAGGGACTGAGCCTACCTTATCCGCGGAGCGGCGGAATCGGAGTTTTTGCAATGAGCTAGAACAGAGTCCACATCAAAGCGAAGCGGGAAAACTCCAAGCTCTGGTGGAGTTGTGGTACAGGACCCGAGAATCGTCAGTATTTATCGCCGGAGATCAGCAGCAGGCGATCCAAGAGAGCGAGCGCTGGCTGACAGATCGGATTGAGAGGCGGCTGCGCGAGAGGACGATGGGGAAGGGATGAGCGTCGTTCTATCGACGGGGAGTCTCGCCTCCTGTCAGAATTCGAGCCGCCAGCTGATGGAGAACCACTTTCGGATCTAGTGAGGTGGTCACGAGTCGCAGATTTGCTTCCAAACAAGCTTCAAAAGCGGATCGAAGATGAGCTAGGGTGAATTTACTGGCTGCAGACGTAGCGAGGTGGAGAGGATAGAGATTCACCCCCCCGTCCTTTGATCGGGGGAGATGACTTGTTGCCTCGGGAGGCAGTGCTGCCATCTGCTGCTGGAAATCACGGTAGTTGTGACTCACAGAGAGCTTGTAGTGGTCCATCAGATCGCGGACATAGAGGAGGCTTCGCACTTTGGGAACAATGGCCGCGAGAAGAATTGTGATCGGACTTTCTTCTTGGCGAAGTTGGAAGTCGATTAGTTTCAGGGCTAGAGGCAGATTCTGATTCGAGATCGCCTCGCCGATATCGAAGATGAATCCCGTGTGGCTCTGTGAGACGATTGCATCGATATCATGATCGCTCACAGATTTCTCGGCGATGTAGAGAGACAGTTTCTCGAGTTCGGCATCAATAAAGCGAGTATCGGCTCCGACACGGAGGGTAAAACGCTCCAGAGCCGAACGAGAGAATTTTAAACCCAGTGCATTCGCTCGATCATTGACGTGTTGCATCACGGCTCGCTCCCAGCCTGATTTGGTTGCATCTAGGCGGTCGTGAACGGTGATCTTCGCGACTTTTCCCAGTCGCTTGTAAAAGGAGCGGCGCTTGTCGATGGCCGTGGCACTGAGGATAAAGGTGACATCGGGAGGCAACCCGCCTTCTAGGTAGTTCATCAGCGACTCCTGCGCAGACACACTAGCTTCTGCTTTTCCAGTTTCCGTATCTCCGAAAAAGTTTGCTTCCTGAAGCCACACTACCTTGTCACCTCCGAAAAAGGGGAGTGTCCGAATCGCCTCTAGAGTCCTGCCGATGATGGGACCGACTTGGCCTGCATTATCCGCTATTCCTGCGATGATCTCCAGCCCGAAATCGTTGTCCGCTGGAGCCAGTTGACGAGCCTGCTTCAGCGCGGATTCTTGGACCATAGCTTCGTCGGTGCCGACAAAGGCGTAGATTTGAGTTCGATTGGCCATGCGAGAGTCATACCTGTCATAGCGCGAGATGGACTGTCCTGCAAGATGAGGATTTGCGAGTGAAGAATTTCGGATTTCTCATCAGTGCGATCCTGAGAAGAAAATCCAAGCTGTCGTGGCATTTTGCTTGAATCCTGCTTCAAATCGGTTAGGGAGTCTGTCCGCATTGTTCACGGAGTTGCGGTCGAGCCATCACCAAGTTCCCGTTCATGCGGGAGATTTGTATGCAATAGGCCCGGTTCTCCCGGCCGCTCGGCCGCTTCTGATGAATCGCTCAGGAGCTTGAGTGATCGGAGGATTCGGAATCGAGAATCCCCATCCCATCCACCAAATATGAGTTTGATCGCCCAGAAGTTCGCCCAGATTAGTCCCTCCATCACGCTCTCTATTACGGCTCAGGCCCGAGAAATGAGAGAACAAGGGCTGGATGTCGTCAGTTTCGGAGCCGGTGAGCCCGACTTCGATACCCCTCAGCACATTAAAGATGCAGCAGCTAATGCCCTTCAAGAAGGAAAGACCAAATACACCAGCGTGATCGGAATTCCTGAACTGCGCAAGGCGATCGCGAATAAGCTGAAGACAGAGAACGGGCTAGACTACTCACCCAGCGAAATCTCCGTGAACTGTGGAGCGAAGCATTCCTGCTACAACGCGATCCTAGCCTGTGTCGATCCCGATGATGAGGTCATCATCCCCGCGCCTTATTGGACGAGCTATCCAGAGATGGTCCGCTTGGTTGGTGCCGAGCCTTACGTGGTGGAGACCAAAAAGGAAAATAATTGGAAACTGACTCCCGAGGAATTCGAAAAGGCCATCGGCGGATCGACTCGAATGCTGATTCTCAACAGCCCAAACAATCCTACCGGGTCGGTGTATTCGAAGGAAGAGCTGGAAGCTCTGGTGGAAGTGGCCGCCTCTGAGGATATTTTGATTCTCTCTGATGAAATTTACGAAAAGCTGATCTACAACGAGAAAAAGCACGTTTCTACCGCCTCTGTCAGCGAGGAAGCGAGACGTCTCACGATTACGATCAACGGATTCAGCAAGGCATACTCCATGACTGGTTGGCGATTGGGCTATACCGCCGCTCCTGCGGAGATCGCCGAGGCGATTGATACACTCCAGAGTCATACCACATCGAACGCTACTACCTTCGCCCAATACGGAGCACTGGCGGCCCTCCAAGGTGATCAGGGATTCGTGCAGGAGATGGTTGAAGAGTATGATATGCGTCGTCAATACATGATGAGTCGCCTATTGAAAATCCGGAACATCGATGTGATCGAGCCGGAAGGGGCTTTCTACTTCCTAGTTGATACCACCAAGATGGGACTTAGTTCCGTCAATTTGGCAGAGAAGTTACTTTCTCGCTATCACGTGGCTGCCGTGCCTGGCCGTGCCTTCGGACACGATCACTCGATTCGCTTCAGCTATGCGACGAGCCTAGAAGTAATCAAGAAGGGATTGGATCGCTTCGAGGAATTCTGCCACGCGCACTGAGAACCCGAGCGGGGGCTTTGCCATGTCACCGGAACTTGAATTGGCCTGCTCTGCTGCCAGAGAGGCGGGAGAGCTCTTGCGGACACACTTCGGGAAGCCGCTCGAAGTCGATGTGTTGAAAGCGCACGACATCAAGCTGGCGTTGGATGTGGAGAGTCAAAAGCTGATCGAGGGTCGCATCCTATCCGCTTTCCCAGGGCATGCGATCTTTGGCGAGGAGGGCGTGGCGGGGGATTCGAGCAGTGATCAGCAGTGGATCGTCGATCCGATCGACGGAACGGTGAACTACTACTATGGCATTCCCCATTTCTGCATTTCCATCGCCTTGCGCCAAGGAGACAAGTTAGCTCTCGGGGTGATTTACGATCCGATAATGGACGAAATGTTCGTCGCCGATTTTGAAGGTCCAGCCACGCGAAACGGCGAGCCGATGTATTCCAGTCAGCGAACTGAATTGAGTGAGGCGATCGTCACGGTCGGATTTTCTAAGTCGCCCGAGTCCATCGAATCCGGTCTGGCTCGCTACCGAGTGATCGCGCCTCGCGTGAGGAAAATGCGTATGATGGGGAGCGCCGCGCTCGCGATGGCCTACATCGCCTGTGGCCGATTGGATGCGTATATTGAGGAGAGAATCAGCCTCTGGGACATCGCAGCGGGGCAGGTTCTGCTCGAAAGAGCCGGTGGAACGTCGATTCTGACTCCGACCAATGAAAAGGAAGGGGCGTTTTCGATCATCGCCAGCAACGGAAAGATTTCCTTCGACGGACTGCTTTGAAGATCATGCGATACCGATCCGGCATAGGTTATGATGTCCACGCTTTCGCAGAAGGCCGGCCTCTGGTAATCGGCGGCGTAACGATTCCGCACATTCGAGGTCTGTCTGGGCATTCGGATGCCGACGTGTTGAGTCACGCCATCGCCGATGCGGTCCTCGGAGCGATCGGTGAGCGTGATATCGGATATTGGTTTCCTCCGTCCGATGATAGCATCGAGGGGATCAGTAGTTTAGTTATTTTGCAAAAGGCAGCCGAATTGGTCGCCGCCCAGGGCGGAGTGATCGAGAACGTGGACAGCAGCCTGATCGCTGAAGAGCCGAAGATGATGCCCCACGTTCCGATGATGAAAGAGAAAATTGCCGCAGCGCTCGGAATTACTGCCGATGCGGTTGGAATCAAGGCGACGACCAATGAAGCGATGGGCTTCGTGGGACGGAAGGAAGGAATTGCCGCGACGGCGGTAGCGTCGATCCGACTCCCGGAGTGATGGGTGAGGCAAAGGTTGATGTTCAGGGTAGAGTGAACAGGTGACACATTCTCCGACAAAGAGACGCTATTTACAGACTACGTCTCGATAGAATTCCCGTTTACACAGTGCCTCCCACGGAGTACAGCAGTCCTGTGAGAACCTATGACTTTATTGTCGTCGGCAGCGGAATCTCGGGTCTGAGCTTCGCTTTGCGAGCGGCTCAACACGGGCGCGTAGCTGTCATTACCAAACGGGATGCAGGGAGCGCCAATACGACTTGGGCGCAGGGTGGTATCGCGTGCGTGCAGAGCGATGATGACTCCTTCGACAAGCACGTTGCGGATACCCTAGATGCCGGAGCGGGACTCTGTCCTGAACCAATAGTCCGCCAGATCGTCAGCGAGGGACCACAGGCCATTCAGGAGCTGATCGATTGGGGGGTGCATTTCGATGGGACAGTTTCAGATACTGGAGAAGAGATGATTGAACTCGGACGCGAGGGAGGGCATACCGCCCGACGGATTCTTCATCACAAGGACACGACGGGACGTGAGATCGAGCAGAGCCTGTTGGCTCGTGTTCGCGAAGATCCGAGAATCGACCTGTTGGAGTATCACTTTGCTATCGATCTGATCACAACGGCTCGGGTGGCTCCGAATTCGCCGCTGCGTTGTGTGGGGCTATATGTGCTGGATGAAAAGGCGGATGAGGTGCTCACTCTGCGCTCAGATCGAATTCTGCTTTGTACTGGTGGCAGTGGGCGCGTCTATCTCTACACGACCAATCCCGATGTCGCGACGGGTGACGGTGTCGCGATGGCCTGGCGTGCCGGATGCGAGATTGCGAACATGGAGTTCATCCAGTTTCATCCGACCTGTTTGTATCATCGAGAAATTAAGTCATTCCTGATCACTGAGGCGATGCGCGGGGAGGGAGCTGAGCTGGTGGATCGGGATGGAATACGGTTCATGCCGGAATATGATCCTCGCGGTTCGTTGGCGCCCCGCGATATCGTGGCTCGTGCGATTGATCATGAACTGAAACGGACGGGAGCCAGTTGCGTGTATCTGGATATTACACATAAACCGGCAGAGTTCGTGAAGGATCGCTTTCCGTATATCTATGAGAGGTGTCTGACGGGAGGGATTGACATCACAAAAGATCGTATTCCCGTGGTGCCTGCGGCGCATTATCAGTGTGGCGGAGTGCGGACGGACGTGAACGGGGCCACTTCATTGCCCGGCTTGTGGGCGGTGGGGGAAGTCGCGTGCACGGGCCTGCATGGAGCCAATCGACTGGCGAGCAATTCGCTGCTCGAGGGGGTGGTGGTGTCTGCCCGAGCACTTCACGACTGTCTGGAAAAGAGTCCTCGGATCGGAGAGGCGGAAGAAATTGTGCTTCCGAGGTGGGAATCTGGTGATGCTTCAGATGTGGATGAACTGGTGGTGATCTATCACAACTGGGATGAGATCCGGCATCTGATGTGGGATTACGTCTCCATCGTGCGCACAGACAAGCGACTGCATCGGGCGGCGACACGCTTGCAAAATTTACGTCAAGAGATCCAGGAGTTTTATTGGGATTTCCATGTAACTCCAGAGCTTCTGGAGCTGCGGAATCTCGTGGAAACTGCGAGTCTGATCGTGGAATCGGCGACGCGACGAAAGGAAAGTCGCGGTTTGCACTACACGCTGGATTATCCGGAGCGGGATGACGTGAATTGGCGGGTAGATACAGTACTGCGGAAGCAGGGGTAGGCGAGCTTTTCGCTGGTAGCACAGACAATCGTGTCTGTGGTCTCGTATGGAAAGACTCAGACAGGATTGTCTGAGCCACATTGGCTACACTGGTGCGCGGATGTCGAAGTCAGTGTAGCACAGACAATCGTGTCTGTGGTCTCGTATGGAAAGACTCAGACAGGATTGTCTGAGCCACACTTGCCACAGGCAGAGCAAATGAATCCCTTACGCCGATGCCACTCGAACTAGACCGATCAGCGGGTTTGGCCCACCACATTCGGGCGTTTCTCCGGAATCGGCGAGGGATTTTCGTGACTGAGCAAGCCATCCCGTCGCCAGACGGCCTGAGTGCGGAGTGATCCGTCGGGCCGGGAATATGATTGGCTCTGGATGAGTCGGTAGCCTTCGCCTTGGAGAGCGGCACCCTCTTTTGCAAAATCTGCCTCCGTTAGATCGATTCGGTGTTGCCATTCGAACTCGTGTGATCGCTCCATCTGCCCCAGCGCGATGCGATATTCCACATCGCCACGATCCCAGCGTCCTTCCACTGCTCGGATCCAATGCCCCGCGTCCCAATAGCTCACTGTATTGCCACGATTCTTTTGCAAAATGTAAGTGCGCAGGGCGAGCTGAGACATCCACGGAGTAAAATCCGCCTCTGTGGGGGGAAGGATCGCGACGGGGGGGACGGCGATCTCGGGAAGCTCTTCCGGAGAACTTATGGATCGTGTCAGATCAGATTCTGACGATTTTTCTTTGCTCGAGGACGGTGCCGACGCGTTCGCAGCAGCTTCGTTTTGCGAGGCGACGGTCACGGTCGTTGCCTCGCTCGCTACCGTCGGCTCCTGCTGCCAATAACGAAAATAGAGCAAGGCCATTCCCAGCATCGTCGCACCCATCAGCAGAGGCATGACTACGGGAGAACCCGAACTCTGCGGGGTGTGATAATAGCTATCGCGAATATAGGAAATGGGGAGTCGATCACGCAAATTTTAAATCTAGGTAGTTACGTTATTCATAAATACCTAGATTTAATAAAATTCACAAATTGAAATCTTGAAATTTTAAAAAGTATCAATTTTGATCTTTCTTCGCTCGAAAATCGAACTTACGAGAGAATCGCACGCACGAGATTCCCTTGCACATCGGTCAGGCGGAAGCGTCGTCCCTGGTAGCGATAGGTCAGGCGTTCGTGGTCGATGCCGAGGAGATGAAGCACAGTTGCCTGAAAATCATGTACATGGACTTTGTCCTCGATGATGTTGTAGGCGTATTCGTCGGTTTTCCCGTGCTGGTAGCCTTTTTTGACTCCACCTCCAGCTATCCAGAGGGAAAAAGCGGCTCCGTGGTGGTCTCGACCGTGGGCCTTGGGGTTGTTGATGTCGCCTTGCCCGAAGGGGGTTCGCCCGAATTCACCTCCCCAGATCACCAGTGTATCCTCCAACAGGCCGCGCTGCTCCAGATCCCGCACGAGTCCGGCGCTCGGCTGGTCGGTGTCGCGACACTGGACTTCCAACTGGGTGGGGATGTTGTTGTGCTGGTCCCAGCCGGCGTGCATGAGCTGGATGAACTGCACCCCTCGTTCCGCGAGTCGGCGAGCCAGCAGGCAGTTCCGGGCGAAGGAACCAGGCCGCAAGACGTCGGGACCGTAGAGATCGAGAATATGCTGCGGCTCTTTCGAGAGATCGGTCAGCTCCGGCACGCTCGTCTGCATACGGTAGGCCATTTCGTATTGAGAAATTCGGGTCGCGATCTCGGGATCGCCCACGGTGTCCTCATGCTCTCGATCCAGTTGAGCGATGTCATCGATGAGGTCCTTTTTCATTCGGCGAGAAAGACCGGGAGGGTCGGAGAGGAACAGCACGGGATCGCCTTCACTCCTGAATTTCACCCCTTGGTATTTACCGGGAATGAAGCCGCTGCCCCAGTAGTAATCGTAGAAAAGCTGCCCACAGGAGTTCTCCCGATCTCGCGATAGCATCACGACGTAGGAGGGGAGGTCCTGAGTGGAAGAACCCAGTCCGTAAGTCGTCCAAGCTCCCATCGTCGGGCGTCCGGGGAGCTGGCTGCCCGTCAGGAAAAAGGTGACTGCCGGGGCGTGGTTGACAGCCTCGGTATTCATAGAATTGATCAGACAGATCTGATCCGAGATCGCACGGGTGTGGGGGAGGAGGTCGGACATCCAGAGGCCTGATTTGCGGTCCTGCTGAAAGGGGCGCAGAGGAGCCAGCACCGGATATTCCTTGTAGCTTCCCGTCATGGTGCTGAGCCGGACTCCTGCTCGGACGGATTCGGGGATATTTTGGCCGTGAAGGCTGAACATGTTCGGCTTGTAGTCGAACAAATCCAGATGAGTGGGGCCGCCTGTCTGCATGAGCCAGATCACTCGCTTCGCACGGGCCGCGAAATTTGGCAGGGGCGGGTGATCATCTGCTGTCAGATCGCGTCCGAGCAGGCTGGCAAGAGCAGCGGCGCCAATTCCCAGAGAAGAGCGCCCCAGAAAATGTCGTCGTGTCTCGCTGACCAGTTGAGTGTATCGATCCGAGGGGGCGAAGGCTGGTTTCATGCTGCGAGATGGTTAGGGACGGCAGAGGGTTTCGTCGAGGTTCAGGATAACTTGTGCCATTCTCACGCAGGAGGCCAAGGAGACGGGATCTTCGCGTGTGTCGGAAGCCAGTCCCGCATAGGAGATCGCTTGGGATCTGGACTTTTGGAAATCATTCATGCTCTTCACATAGCCTCGGACTAGCAGATCCAGTTCACGAGAAGAGGGCTTTCGCGCTGTCGTCAGTTCGAAGGCGAGAGAAACCCGTGACTGCGGGGTGGAACCGCCCTCTGAGATCATGCGCCGTGCCAGCCCACGAGAAGCGTCGAGCCAAGTTTCGTCGTTGAGCGTCACCAATGCATGCAGCGGTGTATTGGTGATCGATGGCTTCACGATGCAGACTTGCCGTGCCGACATGTCGAAGAGATTCGGCGGGGCGGAGGTTCGACGGAAAAAGGAGTAGAGACTGCGACGATAGAGTTGAGAGGCTTCTTTCTGCACGGGATAGCTGATTTTCCCAAAGGAAAATTCCTCCCACAGTCCCTCGGGCTGGCGGGGATAGACTGGCTCTCCACCCACAGTCGCGATCAGTAGTCCGCTGACAGCCAGTGACTGGTCGCGTAGGATCATCGCAGGCAGGCGCGAGCGGGAGGAGCGTGCGAGCAGGCGGTTTTCCGGATCGAGCTCCCGCTTTTCCGGCGTCGTCGCACTGTCCTGTCGATAGGTCTGACTGCACGTGATCAGGCGCAGGATGTGTTTTACGTCCCAGCCCGATTCCACGAACTCGACCGCCAGCCAGTCGAGCAGCTCGGGATGTGCGGGTTGCTCTCCCTGCACGCCGAAGTCCTCTGAGGTTTTCACGATTCCGGTTCCGAAAATCTGCTGCCAGATCCGATTTACCGCAACGCGGGCGGTCAATGGGTGATCCGCTCGGACAAGCCACTGGGCGAGCGCCAGACGGTCCGCAGGGCGATCCGAGGGCAGGGGAGGGAGAAAGGCTGGAGTGCCCGCTGTTACGGCTTTTCCGGGCTGAGCGTAGTCGCCTCGGGCGAAGATATGAGTTTCACGCTTCTTTTCGGTCGGATTTTCCTCCATGATCATGATCTGGAGGATAGATTCGTTCACCTCACGCAGGGTATCCCGTTTGGCTAAAGCTTCATCGCCGAAGCGCTTCCATTCCGGGTTGCCATGATCTCCGGTCCGGAGGAAAAACTCTGTTGCTGTACGCTTCTGTCCCTGGTTTCTTTTCTCCTCTGGAAGGCGCAAGAGGCCGGAAAGCGATCCGGGAAAGCGCGTTCGATCTTCCAGTTCCTTCGCCGAGAATTTTGACTCCCAGCCCCGTCGAGAGGAATCGACGGATTTTGCCATTTCGTCGAGCTTCTGGTCGATCTTTTTGATTTCTGCTTCCAGTCGTGCTTTTTTCGCCTCCTGAGCCTTCGACGGTAGGGATAGCCAGGGTCGGGCGAGCTGCACAGTCGCTCCCGATCCGAAGGCGCAGCCTTGACCAGAGCGGAAATCGACGACTCCACTCTCGGGCAGGTTATTAAAAAAGGCGTAGAAGCGATAGTATTCCTCCTGCGTGATGGGATCGTATTTGTGCGTGTGACATTGAGCACAGGCCATCGTCAGTGCTAACCAAGTGGTGGCGGTGGTATCTACACGGTCGAGCACATTGTTGACGCGCTGTTCCTCAGCGATGGCTCCGCCTTCACCGTTGAGCATGTGGTTGCGGTTGAAAGCGGTCGCGATGAGTTGATTTCGGCTGGGGTTCGGTAGTAGATCTCCGGCGATTTGTTCCACCGTGAATTGATCGAAAGGCATGTTTTGGTTGTAGGCTCGGACAACCCAATCCCGCCAAGGCCACTGGTGTCGGTTGCCGTCCTGCTGGAATCCATTCGAATCGCTGTATCGGGCGGCGTCGAGCCAGGTCAGCGCCATGCGCTCACCGTAGTGAGGGGATGTCAGTAGGCGATTGACTGCCATGGCAACGGCTGCATCTGCGTCCTGTGCAGAGCGAGCTTCGAAATCATCAAGCTCCTCTGGAGTGGGCGGCAGGCCAGTGAGATCGAGGCTGAGTCGCCGTAGAAGAACTCTCGATGGAGCGGACGGATTCGGCGTTAGCCCCTCCCGTTCCATACGGACGAGAAGAAAGGCATCAACAGGATTTTTCACCCATTTCGAATTTTTGGGCTTGGGAATCGCAGGACGGTGAGGTGTGGTGAAGGCCCAGTGCGTTTCGTAGTGGGCGCCCTCCGCAATCCATTGATGCAGAGTTTCTTTCTGCTGCGTCTGTAGCGTGCGATGAGATTCAGGTGGCGGCATCATTTCATCTTGATCACTGGAAGAGATGCGTCTCCACAGCTCGCTTTTTTCTGGCTGTCCCGGAACGATTGCGAAACGCCCCTCTCGACTGCGGGTGGCCTCTTCCCGAAGATCGAGCCGGAGATGAGCTTTGCGTTTGTTCTCGTCCGGTCCGTGGCACGCGAAGCAGTTTTCCGACAGGATCGGACGGATCGATTGGTTGAATGAGATGGAAGCGAGAGGCTTGCTCACTGATTCGGCACGAGAGTCTTCCGAAATCAAAATGCCAAGAAGCAGAAAGATAGCGAATCCCGGAATCCAGAGACAAACTCTGCTCCTGTCTGTTGAGAGATAACTTGCGCGCACCATTCTGATGATTTGATCACAGGAATATCAGACCAGAAAATCTGGTAGTGATGAAAGAAAAAACGTCAGGACGTGATCGCGGAGGGAGGCAGAATCAATTTCGGCCCAACTGAAACAGGCCGCGTTTCAGCGCCTCTGTCACGGCATGGGTTCGATCCTTGGCGTTGAGCTTCGAGAGGATGGATTTCAGATGATTTTTGACCGTGTTTTCCGATACCGAGAGTAGTTCTCCGATCTCCTTGTTCGCCTTGCCCTGAGCGACCAGCTGCAGGATCTCGAGCTCGCGTCCGGTCAGGTGATTGCTGTGTTCACTCTTGGCCAGCAGGAGGGAGATTTCCGGTGCGATGTACTGATCTCCCCTTGCCACGGTGCGAATCGCCTTTAAAAGCTCGCCGCTGTCCTTATCTTTCGATAGGTAACCGAGGATTCCGACATCGAAGACTCGACGGACATCTTCTTCCTGCATGAAACTGGAGAGCATCAGGATTTTATATCCGCGCAGGGCGTTCGCGACTTCGATGCCGCTCATATCGCGGAGACGGAGGTCGAGTACGATCACGTCTGGGCGTCGCTGCGACGCTAGGGTGATCGCCTCCTCTCCACTGCTCGCCTCGGCAACTACGGCGAGATCAGGTTCGTCTTCGATCAGGCTGGCAAGACCGCGCCGAACGATCAGATGATCATCGACGAGCATAATGGCGATGGGATATGAAGATGGGGCACTCATGTCAGGTTCAGGGAAAGTTCGACGGAGGTTCCCGCCTGTGGGGCGGAATGGATGAGAAGTTTCGCGCCAAGTTCCTCCGCTCGCTCGTACATTCCACGAAGGCCGAAATGTCCTTCGGGCGGCCGTTCGTCCGTGGAGAATCCGATGCCGTTGTCCGCCACCATGAAGTGGAGTTGCTTAGATTCGGAGCGACTGCGATCCATCCTCAGTGTGATATTCAGAGCATTCGCCTCGCTATGGCGGAGGGCGTTAGTCACAGCTTCTAGGATGATGCGATGGCAGGCGAAGGCTGTCTCGGGCGGGAGAGGTGCGCCTTCATCCCATTCGGAAATGTCTGGACTGAATGTGACCTCTGCCTCGTCACATCGTTCTTTGGCTCGAGCGAGTGTATCTTGGGGAAAATGAAGCGACTCAGAACCTGTGGGAACGCGGAGTCCGATCAGTGAATCCCGCGCCTCGTAGAGGCTCTGCTCGACCATTTCCCTCGCAATCTCCAGCTTTGACATTGCCCTTTCTGGATCGGTGAGCAGATGATTCGCTACGGAAGCCAGTTGGTATCCGACCCCGGAGAATCCTTGGGAAAGAGTATCGTGTAACTCGCGAGCGATTCGATTTCTCTCCTCTAGAGTCGCATTTGACTCGATCTGTTCAGAAATCAGATCCGTCTGCTTGCGCACCCGATGGTTCGAGACGAGGAGCAGGGCGAGGAATAGGATAGCCCCGAGTGCGAGCACGAGCACTGCAGACCAGAGTCGGGCAGGTGTCCACCAGGACGGAATCGCCAGCACGGAGATGTCATCCATCGAACGGAGAGCGATGGTCACGGAGCGGACTTCGCCTTTCGCATTTGCATCGACACATTTGACTCCCTGGACGCGCAGTTCACTTCCTTCGGGCGGGATCGCATCCGTCAATCCCGCTGGTGTGCTGATCGTCACGAGCGCATCACTGACTTGCAGATTGATAAAGCTGGATCCTTTCTCGATTAGCCGTCCGCTGAGCGAGACGAGCTGGAAGGCTCGATCATGCGAAAGGGGGGCCTCGTCCGTGACGGGTGTAATGGGTGGATCATCCGCTTCCGTCGGAGATAGTGTCGCGTACCGGAGGCCGACGAAATAGCCTTCTGTCTCGGGTAGCCCTGTCAGAGCAACTTGCTGGCCGACTGTGACTTGTGTATCACTGAGTGTTCGCACTCTGGCTCCGTATCCATTCGACTGCACGACGATGCTAGACGGACTCTCGATCAGAGTAACTGTGCCGCTGGTCTCCACGAGTCCCTGTCGAGTGCGTCGTGAATCGTAGCGACCGATCTCATCTAGCCTTACAATAGACTGAGGCCCCGTAGGAGCGAGTACTGAAACGAATTCTGTCTTCGGGCAGACGAAGTCAGAGCCGATGCGCTGGCGCTGGTCGTTGAAGAGAGGTGCACCGCTTCCCAGTAGCTTGACAGACGAACCAACGAGTTCTTCGAGCGCCTTCACGTCAAAGTCATCCCAAGCATTGCGAAAGCGGATCACCAGATCGCTTTGGCCCGTCACTAGGAGGCCACGTCCTTCTCGCTTGGAATCTCCAAATCGCACATCAACCATCAGACCGGATAGCTCGACCCAACGATTGTCACCGAGACCCGTCTGAATGAAGTCCGGACGAAATGTCAGAGGCTTCGGGGGTGAGCGATCTCCCGTCTTTTCTAGAGAATCCACTACGACGAAGGGACCATGGAAACCGCTGGTGGTGTTTCCTTTCACTGCAATCTCGTCACCGATGCGAGGCAAGTGCGTCGCAGGGTACTCGAAAAAGATACCCCCCGAAGCGTCTTGAGCGTCGAATCCATTCGGTAGGTGAGAGATCACGATTGCTTTCAATTCCACAGGAGGAGCGAGTTTTGATTCGAGATAGGAAAGCTTGCGCAGATCGGCAATATTGCGCAGAGGACGGGCTGTCGCCGGAGGTTCATACGCCTTCAGCGAGACCGTCGTTATGAGAAACAAGAACCAGATTACTGCTCGATACATCGTCGAACAACGATTGTAGCACGGAAGGGAGGATTCGGCGAGGTTGCGTACATCCGCTTCATCCATGCAGACAGAAATGCTGAGAGCGGAGTTACTGACCCTTGCCCGAGGCAGATTCTGGCTTGTAATCCGGATAACTGGCTTTCAGATCTTTGGTCAGTTCTTCGATCTTTTTCTGATCCCCTAGACTGCGAAAGGCCTGAATGGCCTTCGACAGAGCTTTCGGCGTGATTTCTGGGTCGGTGAAGATCTGACTGACGACGATGTATTCCTTCGCCGCATCTTCGAGCTTACCTGCTGCGGCGGCAATGTCTCCGAGAAGGAGACGTGATTCCGCATTGGTGCGTCCTTCTTTTTGTGATCGCAGGCTCTCCTGAGCGCTCGCTCGTGCCCCATCGTAGTCGTTGAGTTTCAGTTGAGCGATCCCACGTGCCAGATAGGCGCTCGCACGATCACTGGGGCGCTCGGTCATCACGAGATACTGGTCGAATGCCTGAATCGCCTCCGTATATTTTTCCAATTTCGAGCGACAGTCTCCTAGTAACTTCCATACGGAGGCGGCAGATTGCTCTGGATGCTCGGGATCGACCAAGGTGCTTAGAAAGAATTCCGCGTCTTTCCAGTTTTCCTTTTTCGAAAGCTCCGAGCCAAGGTATTCCAATATCTGAGGTGGAATCTGTTCGATCTTTGCGGTGTTGGTATCCGCTTCCTTTTCTGATTTAGCTTCCGACTTGGGCGCTTTCTCCAGAAAGTGTCGAGCCTCGGCTGCAAGCGCCGGAACGTCACCCAGTTGGTAGAGAGCATAGACCATGCGCAGGGTCGCCTTCAAATCTAAAGTTGTATCGAGTTCGCGTGCTTTTCGAAATTCCTCGAGCGCAGTTTCGTAGTGTTCTTGATCGAATTCACCGGCTCCGATCCAGTAATGCGCCTCGCCCGCACCTTTGGTCTCGGGGAAGCGCTCCAGTAGGTTTCGATAGGCTGCTACCATCTCCGGTACCTTGCGTAGGCGAGCGTAGAGCAGAGCAGTCTGCTGGAGGGCGAATTCGAGTTCGGGGGCGTCTGGATAGCGTTTGGCGAGGTCGAGATAGTCATCCAGTGCGAAATTCGTATCCCCTTGAAGCTGGTAAGCCATTGCGCGTTTGGCGATAGCAGAGGAAGCGAATGAGCTTTTGGAATACTGTTGGATGAAGCGCGATAGGGTCATGATCCCTTCTGCTGGAGTCCCACCCTCGATTTCAGACCAACCCTGCTTGTAGAGGAGGGCTTCCTTATACTTTTCCTCAATTTTTCCCACTCGGACATTGCGGTAGGCGATGGCTGCGTCCGCATAGTTCTTTTTAGCAAACTCTGATCCAGGACCACCGGCAGCGTGTTCCGCCTTGTCGAAGTGCCACTCTCCATCCATCAGCCAAGCCATGTCGATGTATGGATTCTCAGAGTCAATTTTTTTTTGGTTTTCCACAAAGGTCTTTACGGTCGCCGGGAAGTTGGGCTCGCCCTGCTGAAGCAGTAATTGCAGCATCCTGTAGCCTGCCTCGGTGCCCTCTGGTGTACCGCGAAATTTCGCATCGACTAGTGTATAGAGTCGAATGGCAGACTCGTTGTCTCCTTTGATGCGGAAGGAATGGCCGACGATCAGGAGAAGCTTTGCGCGAGAGCTATCCTGAACTTCAATCTTGGTATCAGCTGAACCAGTGTTGTAAAGCGCGATGACTCGGTCGTAGTCGCCTTTCGAATATGCGTTAAAGAGTGCGCCCGTCCGGGCTAGGTTTTTCCACGGGCTAGTATCGGGGAACTTCAGAGCTTCGGAGAGCAAAGTCTCACTCACTTCCGTTTGTCCGGACTCCGCCGCCATTAGAGCAGCGCGGACGATGGCTTCCTCACGAATTTCTGGGGTGGTTGTTTGAGCGGCCAGCGCTTGGAACTTCTCCAGAGACTTGGCGGTGTCTCCGGTCTCAAAGAGAAGTCGAGCGATTTCGAGTTGGCAGCGCTCGTGAAACGGGTTTTTATCTGCAGGTTGCGCAGCATCCACAGCCTCGAACTGGGCGATGGCTTCCTTTGTCTTCAGAGTAAGCTGAAGTGATCGAGCGTAATAAAAATGAGCCTGCAGCCGTGCCTCCGGATCGGAAAGCTGATCCTTCGCCACCTGGAAATAGGCGAGTGCATTGCGATAATCCTTTTCGTTAAAGCGGAGCACAGCCAGCCGATAGGCGGCCGCTCCCACGAAGGAACCTTTCTTATACTGATTGATCAGGTAGTTGAAGGTGGTGACTGCATCCGGGACTTGATTGACTTTCAGATAACATTCCCCGAGACGAAACCAGGCAGTTTGCAGGTTAGGACTGTTCGGTTGTTCTCGGATGAATGTCTGGTATTGCTGCGCGGCTAGGGCGAATTGGTCTTTGCTGTATAAGAGGTCGGCATAGGCGAGCGCATCTTCGGCTGGGCGACGGATCGCCGGAGCGTCCTGCGCATGAGCGGGGACTTCGGATAGGATCGCTCCTGAGATCGACAGAAAGCCGCACGTCACAATCAGTCGCAGGACTCGAAAGTTTAGGTGCTTGTATCTCTCGACCATGGACAAAAAAAGGAAGAAGGCTATTCAGGCTTAACGGTGGCGAAGGCGACGTTCCAGATTCCGCCTTCTTTGATCACGTCGAGAACATTGATAATCGCCTGAAAATCGGCATCGGAAGCACCGCGCAGGATAACCGCCTGATCTGGATACTCTTTAGAGATCATCTGGAGTTTTGTTAGAAGTTGATCTTTGCTCGTATCGATTCCGTTCAACACGACCGAGCCGTTCTTCCGGACGTTAATGATGATTTCGCCCGCTTGTCGATCACGATTTTCCGCTTGCTGCGCCGATGGGACGGAAATGTCCATGTCTCGTTCGAAGCGAGCATATTGCCAGGTGACGATGAAAAAGATCAGCAATTGAAAGACGACGTCGATCATGGGAGCCAATTCGAGTTCGGCTGGCTGCTGACCGTTGATATCACGAAATCTCATGAAGTGAAGAGGAGCGCAGTCCTGATTTCAGTCGTCTATCGTCTCTCGTCTCGCTGAAGCCCGGTAGTTAGCGCGCTTGTACTGTGCGGCCAGTAGAGCCATGACGTGAGTCATGGCAGCTTCTAGCTCGGCAATCAGTTTCTGCACTTTCCCTCGGAAGAGCGAGTAAAAGATGAGTGCGGGGATGCTGATAATCAGCCCTGCAGCAGTGGTGATCAGCGCCTGCGCCACGCCAGGAGCCAGCTCCATGTGTTGTACGCCGGAGGACTTTCCGATGCTCTCGAAGGCCTTGATCATCCCGACAACCGTTCCGAGTAGGCCGACCATAGGTGCGACGCGACCGACATCATTGAGATAATTGATCCGATTATTCAGAATACTGGCTTGGCGCGTACCTTCCGCCTCCGTCACTTCACGGACTTCGTCGAAGCTGGCGGTGGGGTTTTTCGTAGCGAAATCCAGAGTTTTATAGACGATGCGAGCGATGCACTCGTTCTCGCGGTTGCAAACGGCGATCAGCCCTAGGTAGTCCTGTTTGCGGATCAGAGAGTCCGCAGCGTTCATGAATTTGTCACTGACGACTGTGCCCTGACGGATGGTGAACAGATAAAAAACAATCAGCAAGACGGCGAGAAAAGAAAGTCCAGCGAGAAAGCTCATCATCACGGGACCGCCTTCGAGGAAATAGTTCAGCATCGTTTGGGCGGTGCCCTGGGATGCTTCTTCCGACGATTCGGGAGCAGCCAAGGCAGAACCAGTGAGAAGAGCGATGACGGCCAAAGCTGCCGGAAATGTGGAACGGAGAGAGAATCGCAGATTCATCCGGAATAGGTCAGTCAATAAGAGCAGGAGAGATTCACACAAGCAAGAAGAAGATACGGAGAGAGGAATTATTAATGAATCAGAAAGCTTATGAGTGATAGAGGAACGAAAAGTCGGGGAATCATACTCGCTCTTACCGGCCATGCAAACACCTGCTCGGAGAATCGAAAAATAAGATTCAGCTAACAGTTGATATTAAAAAAACATTTACAGCTCGTGATTGTGATAATTCTAGTAATTTATAAATTTATTATTGAAATGATCTATTTTTTCATTAGATTGTAAATATCCATAATATCTAGATAAAAATTTGGATTATTTTTTGTTCGAATGAATCAATTTAGCGCCGGTCCTACCCATCCATCTCCGTCGGAGTCCCTGTTTCCGGGATTTCCTACTCTGGATGTAGCACATCTCATGGCTGTGCTGTGGAAGCGACTGTGGCTCATTCTTCTAGTCGCTGCGACTTTCATAGCGGGAGGGGTAGCGTATGTCGCGACGGCGACAAAAATTTATCAGTCGAATGCGGTGATCTACGTGGATCCGAAGAACGAAGGAGCTGTTTTTGAGGGAATCAAGGGTGTGCGTCAAGCGAGCTGGGAGTCGCTCGATTCACTGAAGTCGATGGCAGAGGGGATTTGCAATAGTAGCGTGATCCTCCGAGTGGTGGATCGGCTGAAACTACGAAACGATCCTACATTTCTACCTTCTCGACCGGATAGACCTTATACCGATGCTGAGATCGTCGAGATCATCAGTCGTAACGTGGGAGCGGAACTGCGTCGCGGCACGCGGCTGATCGATGTGATCGTCCGGGATCGCTCACCGGAACGCGCTCGGGACATGGCGCTCGCCTTTGTGGATGAATTTCAAGAGTTGATTCGCGAACAGAATCGAATTTCTGCAGAGAAGAGTCGATTGGTGCTGGAGGAAGAAGCGGCAGCACAAGTTGTGCGAGTCAATGAGGCGGAGAAGAAGGTTCAGGAATTCCGCAAGCAGCACGCAAACATTTTCCTGAACGAGAAGCGGGATTTGAGCACGACGAAACTGGAAGACCTAGACAAGCTGCTCAGTTCAGCAGCGAATGAGGTGGCGATGCGAAAGGCTGAACTGGATCAGTTTCAAAGCATCCCTGAGTCGGAGATTGAGCGGATCTTTGAGATCGGGCAGTATGGGAATCAGGATCACGTTCAAAAGTTGATTCTTGCCCGGAATCAGAAGCGGGCGGAGTTCGCTCGGATCAAAGAACAGTTTGGCCCGAGTCACAACACCTATCGTGCCTATGAGGGAGAGCTGCGTGGACTTGATATTGAAGTAATCCAAGTCGCGAAGGGTCTCGGTGAGTCGATCAAAAATGCGTATGAACGCGCTCTCGAGCATGAAAAGACGCTCAAAGAGACAGTCCAGGAACAGAAGGTGAAGGGGATCGAAGTGGACGGAGTGATGAAAGAATTCCGTATCTATCAGAAGAATGCCGAAGCCGCTACCGCGACATACGGACGTCTGCTAGATCGGATCAATGACACGGATGTGACCCGGCGAGTCGATGAGACGGTCGTAAGGACCTTCTCGGAACCTCTGGTGCCGAGCAAGCCGATTTCCCCAAGAAAGACGATCATCGTCGCTGTGGCTGGAGTGTTGGGAATGCTGTCGGGGCTAGCTCTTGTCCTAGCTCTAGGCTTGCTAGACCGCACTCTCCATAGTCGGCGTCAGATCGAGTCAACGCTGGGACTCGCGGTCATGGCAGAGATCCCTGTTTTGGGGCGTGGAACTCAGAGTCTGGCAGAGTCGGTGTTCATGATGCGTGGGAGCAGCGTCCCGACGATTGAGGGCATTCGATCACTGAGAACTGCGCTCTCGGCCCATGCGCCTCGTAGCGTCATGATTACGAGTGCGATGCCGGATGAGGGCAAAAGCTTCTGTGCGGCCAACTTAGCGGTTTTACAGGCGAATATGGGTTACCGCACTCTGCTCGTAGATGCCGATTTCCGGCGACCTCGTATGGCATCGGTTTTCGTCGATCCGATGCGAGGTCCTGCTGGTGAGAGTGCGATCACTCAGCAGGGTCTGTGTCAGCAGACTACGTTTAAGAACCTGTATTTGATTGCCTGCGGGCGAATGAGTTCCGATACCGGAGAGCCGATGAGTGGTGAAATATTTGCTCGGATGCTGAACGAGGCATATTCCGCTTTTGACTGTGTGATTATTGATACGAGTCCGCTTCTCGCGGTGAGCGATGGACTCAACTACTCTCGTCACGCTGATGCTGTAGTGCTGGTCGTCCGAGCGGGCAAGACGCGAGCGGATCATGCCAAGCAGGCTGTGCGCGAACTGCAACGTATGAGAGCCTCGCTCGTCGGCACGGTGCTCAATGGGTGCAAAGAAGCTGAGGTTACTTGCAGTGACTACGCACAAGCGACTCCGCCCATGCCGCAAATCATCACGAAAGCGGGTGAGAGTGCCTCCAGCAAGCGGCCAGAAAAGTCCCAGGCTCCTACACCTGTGGCTGGCAGTCAGGGACCTTCATTCTCTCCGTCCGATGAAACGGCGGTCAAGGGCCATTGAACTCTTTTGAATCTCACAGAACATGACTAAACAACAGACCTTGTCCGGAGAAAAGCGTCGGAGATTTAACGCCCCTCTACGTCAGACGGCCGAGACGACGCGCACTCGTTATCGGCGTTTGGTGGAAGGGGCCTTCATCGTGGATCTATTAGTAGTAGCCAGTACTCTTCTTCTGGCCCAGTGGATTCGATTTGAGACACCTATCGCAGAACTCGGTCTACCAGTGGAGGACGTTTTTCACGCCAGCGATTATATCGGACATATTGTTCTCGGGGTACTTTTGATGATGGGAATTCTGGTGAACTTCCATCTCTATACGCGAGAGAATCTGCTTTCCTTCACGAGGACTCTGCGCATTCTCTTTAAGTCCTGCTTTATCTGGGTGCTTGTGTATTTAGGGCTGACGCTGATGTTGAAATTCGATCCACCGATTTCGCGTGTCTTCTGTGGGATCGGACTCGTCGTGATGCTGATCGTGCTACCTCTCTGGCGCGGGCTGCTGTGGCGAGTGCTGAGTCGAGAAGAGAATTCCTGTACGCTGCGTCAGCGCGCTCTGGTCGTTGGCTGGAGTAAGGATTTCGCTCGCGCTGTCGAGGTTTTTTCGAACTCGACGGATCGTCCTTTCGATATCGTGGGCGTTATCGCGCCGCCCAACGGAGAATTTCAGGAGCCAGTCCCTTCACATATGCCAGTGATGGGATCGTATGAGTCCTTGGAGACCTTGCTTCAGTTGGGTGTATGTCAGGTGGTAGTGGTGGCGAATGATGCTCTGAAGTCGGGTGCGCTGATGAAGATTGCGGGACTGTGTGAGAAAGAAATGATCGATTTCAAGTTGATCCCGACCTGCTTCCAGGTGCTTCTCAGCGGACTGCACCTCGAATCTGTCGGAGGGATTCCCATTCTCGGGATTTCACGATTGCCCCTTCATTCTGCTGCGAATCGCTACGTAAAGCGAGCAGTGGATCTCGTGGGAGGATTGGTCGGCATGATCATGGCCGCTCCTGCGATCGCACTCTTCGGTATCCTCATCTATCGGGAGAGTCCAGGGTCGATCTTTTATCGCCAGCGGCGACTCGGGGCCAATGGGCGCATCTTCGAGATGGTCAAGCTCCGCAGTATGCGACTGGATGCGGAGAAATCCGGGGTCGGCTGGACGGTGAAAGACGACCCGCGCTGCCTTCGTGTCGGAGCTTTCATGCGGCGCTGGAACATCGATGAGCTTCCCCAGTTCTGGAATGTGCTGAAAGGCGACATGAGCCTTGTGGGGCCGCGTCCGGAGAGGCCGGAACTGATCGAGCAGTTCAAGGAAGAGATTCCACACTACAACGCTCGTCACAACATCAAGCCAGGAATCACAGGATGGGCGCAGGTGAATGGACTTCGCGGTGATACTGATTTGTCGGAGAGAGTGCGCTTTGATCTGCATTATATTGAAAACTGGAATGTGCTTCTCGACTTTCAGATCATGTTTCTCACCTTCATCAAACGTGAAGGAGCTTGCTGATTCACTATTTATTTATCGCTTCTCGTGAACTGGTTCCGACAGATTATAGAAAATTCTCAGGCGGAGATCGATGCGCCTCCGAAAGCCTCGCTCAAGTGGTTTCGATTACTGTTTGTTGCCTTTCTCTTCTCCTTCGTGTTCGACTACAAGTCGCCGGACTTGGAATTCGGGGCTCCGTCCACGGGAGGATCAGTTTTCCAGTTCGCTTTCCTTGGGATCGCCCTGCTTGCGGGGATCCTGGCAACTCTCACAGGATGGAAGTACTTGCTCATTCGCCCCGGTGTTTATCTGGTCATCCTCTGGTGGAGTTACGTAATCTTATCACTTGGCGTGGCCTTTCTCTGGGGAAATGAGTCGGGACGTATCTTGCGACTTTCCATCCCTCTCCTGCTCGTCGGTTTCGGGCTAAATTCCACTTTGTCCGCAGCGGCGACGGGGATGCGGGCGGGCGAGGCGGTGCGTTGGTTTCTTGCAGCGGCCTTGCTCAATGTTGTTTGGCGCTTCTTCTTTGGAGCGACTATGTCGGGGACTCCTCTTTCAGAGATCCGCATGGAAGTATTGAGTCCAGCGATCGGATTTCTTTTTGCTTGGGGTGGTTGTGCCTTCTTGCTTCGCAATTATTTCGCAAAGTCCAGTCTGTTCGTGATGGGGATCCCTTTATTTGTCGCGGTGATTTCTATCACTCGCAGCTTGGCTTTGCCTCTGGTCACATCTTTTCTCACCGCCGGATTTTGTCTGGTTTTGGCCGTGCTCTGGCATATGCGAGATAGAGGTTTCCCCCTACGAAAAATCGGACCACTCATCGCGATGGGAGTCGGGGGACTCTTCGTGGTCGCTCTGGTAGCCCTGATGCAGCCAAATCTCGCTGACCGCTGGTATCAGCGTATGTTCGATAATCGGGGAGAAGCGGGGGCCACGACTGAGGATCTGTCCTCTCTGATGAGAAAAGCGGAAGCCAAGTCAATGTGGGACATTCTGTCGGAGCAGCCGCATAGCTTTCTCTACGGTCGCGGGCTGGGCGCTGCCTACTACTGGGATGAGAGCTATTTCCCTGAACTATTCCTCGTCTATCCTGAGGACCGCCACCAGTTTCCCGACGAGATTTTCAGTGCCGGTCATAGTATCTGGACCTATACGCTCTTTTCGACTGGCTTCGTGGGGATCGTGATTACTCTGCTCTCGTTCTTTATCCCGATGGGACTCAGTCTTCACGCGGCACGGCTCAATGCACTGACCGTCATGGGGCCGAGAGCCTGGGATTCTTTTCTCGTCTTTCTCCCCTTTGTCGCTATGTGGGCGACACTGAGCGAGAGCGTGACTCGAAATCCATTCGACGAGCGATTTACTGGCCCCATGTTCGCCTTCATGATGGCTCTGCCTCAGTTTTTCTACAATCGAGCCTACTATCTCAAGTATCGAGAGAATCTTGGGAACGCCTCCACACAGATTATTCTAGATGAGGAAACGGCGGAGGAGATTCATCGAATCGATGGTGAACAGGCTCCAGTCGCTTCTCCTTGGACGGGAGAAAAGAGAGGACACCATCTCGTGATGAGTCAATACGAGTTCGGAAATGATGTTGAAAGCCCTTCCTCAAAACAATGAACCTAACCTTCCTCGCCGCCTGCATTATCTTTGGTGTTTCGCTCCTGCTGTTAGCGCATACCTATGTCATTTACCCTGTCCTGATGCGCTTCCTTGCTCGTGGACGCTCTTTACCTTCAAGCTGTTGGCTGGACGGCGATGAGTTGCCGGAAGTGGCCGTGCTGATGGCTGTGTACAACGAGGAAAGTGTGCTAGAAGAGACTATTTCCTCTATCCTCGCTTCGGATTACCCGGCAGAAAAAGTGCGAATCTACGTGGGTTCCGATGGCTCTACAGATTCGAGCGATCAAATCATCCGAGACTTCGCCAGGGAAGATCGACGCTTGCGGCTAGTTCAGTTCGACGGACGAAATGGCAAAATCCGTATTATGAATCATCTGACGGAGGGAGTGATGAGTACATTTACGGATTCAGAAAACGCCCTTTTCGTGCTCTGTGATGCGAATGTGGTCTGGCGTCCTGATTTGCTACGACGACTCGCGAGGCACTTCGGTCGTGAGTCTGTGGGCTTGGTTGGCAGCGCGGTGGTGGATCGGGTGGCGGGTCGTAACGGAATCGGAGAACAGGAGGAAAGTTACATCGGGCAGGAAAACCGTATCAAATACTCGGAAGGCGTGCTGTGGGGGCGTGTCATGGGGGCCTTCGGTGCCTGCTATGCGATGCGGGCGCGACTATTCCAGCCTGTTCCGCCTCGATATATCGTCGATGACTTTTATCTCACGATGGCCTGCCTGGAGCAGGGCAGCGATGCAATCGTCGATCTTGAGGCGATCAGCCATGAAGCCGTGTCCACCGACATTCGTGAGGAGTTTCGTCGGAAGCGTCGCATCGCTGCAGGGAATTTTCAAAACCTAGCTCACTTCTGGTCCTTCCTACTGCCTTGGAACGGAGGCCCTGCCACGAGCTTCGCATTTTGGTCGCACAAGGGGCTGCGCTGGTGCGGGCCATTGCTCATACTCGCAGCATTCAGTGCCTGTTTGATCATGCTGACGATCCAGCCGCTGCACCCTATTTCTCTCCTGGGACTCGGTGGATTTCTTGCGGCTGGCACGATGGCTGGAATCGATTTTCTGCTGTATCGGACGAATCGGCGTCAGGTGAAACTCTTCCGCTTTGTTCGCTACTTCCTTTCGATGAATACGGCTCTATTCTTAGGACTGATCGACTTTTTACGAGGACCGCGCAACAGTGTGTGGGAGCCGACTCGACGCGAAGGCGGTGGAAGTCAGGTCTCTTGGGAAATAACTGCACCGTGCGAGATTCGTCTCGATGAGGAGACCCGCAAGCCGAAACCTGCCTTCCAACGATGAGTCTGCCCTCACTGCTGATTGCTCATTCTTGGATTGCTCTGGGCGGATCGGAGGCCACGGCTCTGTGGACGATCCAGGCACTGCGGAATCACTTTCGGATCACCTTGGTCACAGCCGCTTCGTTGGCGCGCTCTGACTGGGATGCTCTGAATCATGCCTACGGAACCGACGTCGATCCTAGGGAGCTTGAGATCATCCAAGCGCCCCGATTTCCGGGAGCCAATGGACCGCGTGCCTTGTCCAATCTGCAGGGACGTTATTTCGAGCGCTTTTGTTACAGCATCGCAGACCACTATGATCTGTGTATGAGCGCTTATAACCCTGTTTGGTTTGGGCGACCTGGCATCCAACTCATCGGAGATTTCAGCTTTAGTGAGGATATGCGTCGTCGCCTACACGCGCACGGGCGTCCTATCCTGCGCCATCGAGATAGTCTCGTTCGGTCTCTATATCTGAGGCTCGGGCGGAGGATCGGGGTACCCAGTCCATCCTTGGCAGATCGAGGTGACCTGATTCTCGCGAATTCTGCTTGGGCGGAGCGTATGCTCAGTGAGCACTTCGGGATTTCCCACACAGGAGTGCTCCATCCACCGGTGACGATTCCCGATGTCGCTCTTGCTGCAACCGTGCGCGATCCTCTCTCCTTCATCTGTCTCGGGCGAATCGAGCCAGAAAAAGAAATCGAGCGTATCGTCCGCATCCTCGCTCGCGTTCGGGCAGTGGGTTTTCCCGTGACATTGACTGTTGCTGGTCGTTTTGGCAGCACCGGCTATGGTAGTGAGTTGCAAAGCTGGCTTCGGGAGCAGGGAGACTGGATTTCGACTCCAGGCTTTCTCGATCTGGAAGGAAAGCGCCGGGTTCTTTCCAGTCACACTTATGCCATCCACGGCTGTCGCATCGAAGCCTTTGGCATTGCGGTGGCGGAAATGGCCGCGATGGGCTGTGTTCCTGTTGTGCCGACCAGTGGAGGGGCTGGAGAGGTGGTCCCGTTTCCGGAGTTACAATACGATTCAGAGGAGGAAGGGATGGAAAAAATTGTGACTCTGTTGCAGAATCCTGCGAGGACTAGCGAACTTTCCCTGATGATGCCGACCCAAGCTCGGCGTTTTATTCCCGAGCGCTTTATTGAGTCAGTGCGGCGATATGTGTTAGATTTCTATTCGACTTCAATACATGCCGCTGCTCCAGAAAATATACCAGCGCTTCACTGATCCTTTATTTTACAAGAAGAGGATCCGTGGACTGCTGCGCGGCTTTCGCTCGTTTGATGACAAGACTGCGGAGGGATTTGAACGGTTTCAAGGGATCGCGCAGATGGTGGTCGTGCTGGCACATCCCGATGACGAGGTCTTTTGCTCCGGATTGATCTGTGAGATGGTTCACGCAGGTGTTCGTGTACGCATTCTCTGCATGACCAAGGGTGAAGGTGGACCCTGTGGTGACTACTCCAGAGAGCAACTCGGGCATGTGAGGTCAGAGGAGATGAAGCGATCTTGCGAGACTCTAGGGGTGGAAGAGTTGATCTTTCTAGGGCATATCGATCCGGTGGGACAGAAATTCAAAGTCTATGCCCCCGATGTGTCTGTGGAAGAATTTGCGGATCAGCTTCGACCTCATTTGATGGATGCCGAACTCATCGTGAGTCACGGGAGCTCGGGGGAGTACTGGCATCCGGGACATATTCTAGTTCATCAGGCGGTATCGCTCTTTCTGGAGGGATATCCGACTGATCAGGGGCCTTCTTGGCTGAGCTTCTCTGCACGTCGTCCGGATCATCCACTGCCGGATCTGGTCAATTGGGACGATCCAGCGTATCTGACTTTAGATGGGACTCGATATGAACGGATTCGGCGTCGATCATTAAGTTGTCACAAGACTCAATTGGAACTTTTTTCCAAATTCGCCAGCGGCGATTATTCGGATTTTATTCGTTATACGGCTTTGGAGAATTATGCGCTGAAGCATCCAGGAGTGAGGCTTAGTGACTGAGGCTCGTTTCAGAATTTGATTGGCCGTGCGCAGTAAAATACTCAAATTGGTATTACTTCCCGCTCGCAGTCGGAATGGGAGAAATGATGGGGTTGGACTCTGAAGGAGCAGGGATTTGGCTGTGGTGAATCCAGTAGGTGAGACCACTGATCGGACCTGATTCTACCTCGATCTGGATCACGTCACCTTCTGAACGAAGTTCTCTGAGGGTGGAAACTCCTCGGAGTCGGCGAATTCCCGCTCCGCTCAGATCCGCATCTGCGCGCTCCCTAGGGGTCGGATGAGCGGTAAAAAACTGTCGGAGAGACTCGGGACTGCGTGCCAGATACAGTGGCCCGGCAGAGTCGTCGAAGAGAATCGAACTGCCTTCAGACCGTGGGATTGGTTCAGGCAGACGTTGTTTGGCCGTCGCAATTCCCAAGCGTGTGGATGTATAAATTGCAACGCAGAAAAGCGCGACTCCGGCAATCTGCGCGGGCAGGATCAGCTTGCGCAGAAGATTGCCTGAGAGTGGAGGGGCTTGGGTGGGAGGATTCACGATCAAAAGGGAGTCTAATCGTTCCGGTCGAGTCGCTGTGCTAGATGGGCGCTGCCGCGCTCCAAAGTCTTTTTCTCCTCCTCGGTCAGGCTTTGGAAGCCGTATTCGTTAATCTTGTCGAGGATTGCATCTATCTCGTGAGGCAGAGAGTTCCGCGATCTTCGGATCGGAGCGGTGCCCTGGACGGGGATAGCTGTTTTGGTTCTTCTTACTCGTGGTCGTCGATGTCCAGAGGTTCTTTCTCTTTCGTTATGCCAGCCGAGACGGATATATGCCCAGCCGAGTAGCATTCCACCGAAGTGCGCCATGACAGCGACTGGCGCTCCTCGGGAGATGAGATCGCCTCCGAAAAGCGTGAGCGCATTGATCGCGAGAATCAGCCAACCGACCTGGCGCATCGACATATTCACGGGAATCAAAAAAAACAGGAGGAGTTGGATGCGCTGATACGGAACTAGTGCAACGACCGCGAATACGATGGCGAGAACGGAGCCGGAGGCTCCGATCACCATCGGATCGATTCCGAAAATCGCGCTCCAAGTCAATTGAAAAGCCCCTGCCACCAGTCCGCCGATCAGATAGATGGCGAGAACGTGCTTCGGAGCAACCAATCGGAGAAGAAGATCTCCGAGAAAATACAGGCCGATCATGTTCGCGATCAGATGCCAGAGGCTGGCGTGAACGAACTGGTAAGTAATCGGCGTCCAGAGATGGAATGCCCGTAGTTCCGAGAGCGACAGGCCCAAAAAGGTGCGGGTCGGGTTATAGAAAAGAAGATTGTTCAGAATGTAAACCGTCACATTTAATGCGATCAGGCGTGTGACGATGCTCCAGGAAGCCGGTCCTCGGCGAGGGGACTGGTCTTTCTTTAAGTAGTCGCGATAGTAGAGGCTCATCACTAAAAATAGGATCGGAATACGATGAGAGGGAGTTTCGCCGCTTCAGATCGTTTCGGCAAGAGTTCGCTCATCGAAATACGGAAGATGGATGGGCTGACTAATTTCGGTTGCGGATTCTTTCAGATCGATTCTACAATGAGACGTATGCGCACCGTCATTCCCGCCATCCTGATCCTCGCCGCTAGCATGTGGGCGATTCATCCTGACGTGCTCGCCGGGGAAGCTCCTCGAGCGACGCTTCAAAAGCTCTATCCGGATCTTGCTGTGGAAAGGCCTGTCAGTCTGCAGGTGTCGCCCGACGGGACGAATCGCCGATTTCTCGTGCAGCAAACGGGAAAGATACTGATCCTTCCCAAGGAGGAAGCGGCAACAGAGGCGAAGGTCTTTCTCGATTTAACGTCTTCGATTCAGGTGGAAAAAGATTTCGAAGAGGGTTTTCTGGGGCTGGCCTTTCATCCGAAGTATCAGGAAAACGGGCGCTTTTATGTCACCTTTTCACGGCAAGGTCCGAAGCGGCTGGTTCTGGCGGAATATCGAGTGTCGACATCGAATCCGGATGTAGCTGATCCGACGAGCGAGCGCATACTGCTGGAGGTGCAGGAGCCGGAGTGGAATCACAATTCGGGCTTCCTGCTTTTTGGACATGAGGACGGGATGCTCTATCTCTGCGTCGGAGATGGCGGCCTGAAGAATGGCGTATTTCTCCTAGCTCCCAAGCTGACAAGCTGGTGCGGGAAGGTGCTGCGCATCGACGTGGATAAGCGCACGGGCAAACGAGAATACGGAATCCCCGAAGATAACCCCTTCGTGTTCACTCCGAACGCTGCTCCAGAAATCTGGGCGTATGGTCTACGCAATCCTTGGGGAGGAGGCATCGATCCCGAGACGGGACTCTTCTTTCTTGCAGATGTGGGGCAGGATCTCTATGAGGAAATCAATCTGATCGAAAAAGGTCGGAATTACGGATGGAACTACCGGGAGGGACTGCACGAATTTCCAGGGCGACGGGCGCTGCTGACATCTCTCGGGATGGAAGCGCAGACTGAACCTAAGAAGGATATTGTGCTCACTGATCCGATTTTAGAATACAATCGTGCGGAGGGACTCAGCATTACGGGAGGCTATGTCTATCGCGGAAAGGCAATTCCCGCCCTGACTGGCATGTTCCTCTACGGAGACTGGCGATTTGGGAATCTGTGGGCTTTAGAGTATGACAGTGATCAGAAGCAGGTGACGGCGAATCATGTGATCGAGAAGCCTGCTGATCCGGCGAATCCGACGGTGCAGCCAACGGGCATTTGGCCAGATGAGAATGGGGAGCCGATGTATCTCGATTGGAGAGGTGCGATTTTTCGCCTAGTGCCAGCAGAGTGAGACGTGGGAAGGAATCATCGTCTGAGAGAATATGGCGACGGGAATAATGCCCTCTAGCATCTTGAGTTTCATCCGTAGAAGTCTGGTTGCGCAGATCGTGATTGGTCTGATCTTGGGAATTCTGTTGGCAGCAATTTTCCCCGCAGCGGCTCGCAGCGTAGGACTGCTGGGGGAATTGTTCGTGAGTGCGCTCAAGGCGGTGGCTCCAATACTGGTGTTAGTGCTGGTCGCGGCGGCGATCGCGAATCATCAACGCGGACACAAAGCGCATCTAGGACCGATTCTAGCTCTGTATTTAATCGGAACTTTTCTCTCGGCGGTGATTGCGGTGGCGGCGAGCTTTCTTTTCCCTGCGGATATTGTTCTCCAAGTGGCTGAGGGAGAGATGAAGACCCCAGGGGGAATTGGGGTGGTAGTAAAGAATCTGCTTCTGAATGTGGTTGATAATCCGATCCGTGCGCTTGGTTCTGCGAATTATATCGGTATTCTGGCGTGGGCTGTTGGACTCGGGATCGCGCTCCGCCACGCATCGGAGACGACCAAGGTGCTCTTGCGTGATTTTTCAGATGCGGTGACGTATTTGGTACAAGTCGTCATCCGAACGGCACCTGTGGGGATTTTCGGACTCGTGTCGGCGACCATTGCAGAGACGGGATTCGGAGTGCTCTGGGGATACGCGCACCTGCTGGGGCTGCTGCTTGGTGCCATGCTGATCGTCGCGATGGTGTTGAATCCTCTGATGGTCTGGTTCTGCACTCGTCAGAATCCGTATCCTCTGGTTTTTACTTGCTTACGAGAATCGGGCATTACAGCCTTTTTCATGCGTAGCTCGGCAGCGAATATTCCGGTGAATTTGCGCCTATGCGATAAGTTGGGCCTCAATCCTGAGACCTATTCCATCACGATCCCTCTCGGAGCTACGATCAATATGGCCGGAGCGGCGATTACGATCACGGTGATGGCGCTAGCTGCCGTTCACACGCTGGGCATTTCAGTCGATTTTCTTTCTGCCGCCCTACTGAGCGTCGTCGCGGCGATCTGTGCGTGTGGTGCATCAGGTGTGGCGGGAGGATCATTGCTATTGATTCCGCTCGCGTGCAGCCTGTTCGGAATCGGGAATGATCTGGCGATGCAGGTTGTCGGAGTGGGCTTTATTATCGGTGTGATTCAGGATTCTGCGGAGACTGCTCTGAATTCATCGACAGACGTGCTATTCACCGCCGCCGGTTCCCGATGGGCGGAACGACGCAAGGGTGAGAGTCACATGTGAAGCTCAGATGTTCGCTGTTATCTCCCTTGCTGAAATTTTCTCAGTTCAGTCCGGGAAAATGGGGGTAGATGTCAACACATCGGCAGCGATGTTGAGCGAATCGAGCACTCTCTCGTTTCCCGAACAGCGGACTTCCGCCTCTTCGAAGCCGACCTTCGGTGGACTCATAGCGAAGGGCGCTGGGTTAATGTGTTTTCAGACTTGTCGTCGGATTCGCAGAACGATTCCGGATACAGAAGAGATGGGATTCGCCACGCAGAAAGAGGTCGTTTTCATAGACTGCAGGAGAAGCAGAGACTTTTTCTCCGAGAGGTGACTGGGCGACGAGATCAAACGTCCTGCCCGGACGGACGACGGAGACGATTCCTTCATCCGAAACGTAGTAAACGAGTCCGTTCGCTGTCAGCAGAGAGGCGCTATGGCTGCCGGGTAGACGCTCGCGCCACAGGCGCTCTCCTGTTTTTGCTACGAAACAACTGCTCACGCCATTATCGGCCACGACGACGAAGTAATCTCCGACCGAAATCGGACTGGGAACGTAGGCAGCTCCCACAGTTTCACGCCAGGCGATGTGAGTGCTGGTGATGTCACCGCGCCCGTCTGGACGGATGGCTAGAAGATGTCGCTCCGGAAAGCCGCAGGTTAGGAAGAGCAGATTGGCTTTATTATTATATACCAAGGATGCGACGAACTGCTCAGTCGGACCTTTCATCGTCCAGATCGAGGCTCCGGTATCGGGATCGTACGAGGCTACGGACAAGCTGCCAGAGAGAATCATCTGAGGCTGTCCGTCGATCACGCGAATGAGAGGCGTGCAGTAACTGCGCGTTTTGTTCGGGCGATCCGTCTTCCAGATCGTCCTCCCCGTCGTTTGATCCAGCGCTACTAAGTAGGCGTCGCCATCGTGATCTCCATTCACGAGAACCTTTCCATTCCAGAGAACAGGACTCGAGCAATAGCCATGTCGACTGGAGAATACTCCCGGTCGCGATTCCCAGAGTTTTTCACCGGTGAAATCGTAGGCAGCGATGAACATCTGGTCTTGATCGAGAAAACTCACGAAGACTCGGGTCCCGTCAGTGGCTGGAGTGCTTGACGCATGGCTGTTGAGCCGATGCAGGTCTTCCAGCGGACTGCTCAAAACTACACGACTCCAGAGAATTTTTCCGCTCACCCGGTCCAGAGAAAGAAGAACTCGGTTATCAGCTTCAGCCGTCACGAGGAAGATCCGATCCTCCCAGATGATCGGGGAGGCGTGACCGATTCCGGGAATCTCGGTTTTCCAAACGGTATCAGTCGCGAGATTGAATGCGACCGGAAACTGCGGGGCATCGAGCACCGATCCGTCGCCACGTGGACCTCGCCATTCAGGCCAGTTCTCTGCGGATACGAGCGAGAAGGTTAAGAGTGGAATGAGGGCAGCGCAGGGTAGCTTCATGACGGGAGCAGACAAAACGGAGAGCAAGCCTCGCAAATTTGGCGAGAATTCACTCCTTCTTGTTTGCCATCAGAAATGCCAAGAGGTCGCGGAATTCTCTGATCGTAAGATTCGCCGGGAGTCCGGTAGGCATCAGAGATGTCTGTAGCTCAGTGCGCGATGCGATTTCGGTCTCTGGATGATTGAATTCCTGACCGGTGAGGCTGCGGAAGACGTCGACATTCGACGAGCGCAGAAGGATCGCGATGAATTCGTCCCCGTTTGTCAGCTTCACTTGGCTGGGAAAGAATTGGGGCGCGACCTCAGCCTGTGGATCGAGAATGGAATGCAGAATCGCTTCGCGAGTGCCTTGCTGTCCGACGAGACTGAGATCGGGGCCGAGTACGACTCCACGGCCATCATTCCGGTGGCAGGTGGCGCAGAGTGCGAGACGGGGATGGAAAAAGAGACGGCGTCCGGTTTCGAGATCGGGCTTTCCGGGAGCTTTGTCGAGGAGGGTCAACCAGGCCGCAGTGTCGGTGTAAGCAGGGCGGTCCGCAGCGAGCAACGCGGGATCGAGGGCTGCATCGACGAGTTCTTTGGCCCCGGAATCGCGCTGAGCCAGATCGGTGAGAGCTTTCTTTTGAGCATCATTCAGAGCCACCCCGCGCAGAGCGCGTAAAGCCTCGTCACGTACGATTGCAGGGGAGTTGGCATCCGTGGCGAGTCGGAGGAAAAGTGCGTGGTGCTCAGGCATGGTGGAGGCGGCGAGGCCGTCGATGGCGTCGGCTCGCAGTTTGGCATCGTGAGTAGAATTTTCGGCAATGTCGGCGAGTGCCTTTTTCGCTACGTCGCTATCCTGTGCGGTCAGGGTATGGACGACTTCTTCGGAAAGAAGTGGATCGCCTTTCCCGAATAAATCCATGAGAACGGGGACGGTCAGCCCTTTGCCCTTGGGTGGGGCGAGTCTCAGAGAGTAGCTCTTGATGCGCAGGGGAGTTTCGGGATCCAGGATTTTTTCTGTGAGCAAGGTAGGATTGGTCACTCCCGCTCCCGGTTCGCCGCGCAGGGTGTTGGAGGCAGCGAGTCCGGCCTCGAAGAGGCGGAAATTCAGTTTCGGATCGCCCAGTGTTTTTTCCATGTGAGCGGTGAACTCCGTGAGGACACCATCGGCGATCCAGCGCAGGCACTCGAATTGAATCTCCGGATCGGGATCGTCGATCAGGGCGCGGACCCACTTGCTTTCTCCTAGCCCATTCCGACGCAGAGCGACGAAGGCGGTGATCCGTTTCTCAATGGGAAGCGCACGCAGAGATTCAGGTGTCCAGCTATTTCCGATTCGAGCGAGGGCGGTCAGGGCCGCATCTGCGATGTAGTGGTCATCTGACAGGGTTAGGTCGAAGAGTTGACCCTCTTCCATTTTGACTTTTCCGCTGCGTAAGCCGTCAGCCAAACGCGAGGCGTCGTTTGGCTCGTCGATGTCCTTTTTCATCCAGTCCGCGACCCCTGGATCGATCTCAAGTTTCCACAGGCGTCCCCGCTGATGAACAGGATAGGAGCTGAAAACCCAATCATTGACATAGAAAGCGCCGTCCGGTCCCTTTGCCGCTACGGTAGGACGAAAGAACTCGTTACCTTCGACGATGGTGATACGTTCGGATTGATAGCTCGCACCTTTGCGATGCAGCGGATAGTAGTCGATTCGGTGATCGCTCCAGGAGGGGACTAACACGCCGCCGCCCAGTTCCAGCACGGCGCAGGGGCCTTCGCAACTGGAGTGAATCATGCCCAGTGTCCCGCGCAGTTCACCGTTCCACGCGACGAAGGGATGAATAGGAGAGCTTCCATAGACCCACTGAAATCCGTAGTCTGCTCCTTCGACCACCTCGAGCAGGCGACACGGAGGACGACTGCCGGGGTCGTTGTCTGCGGTGAAGATTTCCCCGTAGCGATTGACGTGGATACCGAAAGGATTCCAGAATCCACGGGCGATACGACGCATATTTTTTCCATCCGCAGAGCAGCGAAAAACACCGCCTTCACCGCGTCCGGATTCTTTTGATCCATCGACCGAGGTGAGCGTCCAGTCATTTCCAAAGTTTTCTCCGAGAGAAAAAACTAAGTCTCCGTCCGGATGCCAGGCCATGCCGCTCAGCCCATTGTGCGGATAATCGGAAATAGTGTCGAGGCTGGCGAGCGTTTCTTCCTTATCCGCGACTCCGTCACCGTCCGTGTCTTTGATCCGCAGAATCCGCCCTCGTTCGGTCAGATAAACCCATCCATCACGCCCGTGCAACAGTTGCATGGTCATGGTCGTGCGATTGTAGAAAACGCGACGATTTTTACCGAAGGCATCGAAGACTAGGATCTCGTCGTGTTGAGGGCCCGTGTAGCCTTGCGGACGCTGATGAGTATGGCTGGAGATGGTGTAAATGCTGCCGTCTGCGGCGATTCCGATGCCGGTGGGAGTCACGATGTCTGGATGCTCTACGAGCAGGGTCAGCTTCACGCCGGGCAGGGGAGTCTGGATGCTCGGAGATAGATCTTCCGGGACGATGGGAGCGGCGGGGGCTGGCTTGGGAGGAGCGACGGGCGCTTTGGGGGAATCGGCGTGGATGGTGGCGAGGCAAGTTACGCTATAAAGGAACAGGCCGGGACAGATTAGGCGATGAAGTCGGGTCATGACTTTCCGGGGGGAATCGAGTGAGAGAGTTACAGACATGAGATTGCGGGAAAGGCGCCTGCGTGTCAAACCAGTGTCAAAGCGCAGATACGGGATGCCACGTGAGTTCTGGGCGTCGCCCGCAGATTTACTCCCTTTCGCTTGCCCGGATGGCACTGGGGAATGATTATCTTGGACTTCATGGAAAACTTTCGCCCCTCCAGGGGCGTCCTATCCAGTCGCGATCTGGCAGTCGAGAATGCGGTGAACGCAAAGCTCTCGCTCTGCGTTGCAGAGTTCACAGAAAGCGATAAAGTGATCCCCTGTGCCCCATCGCAAAGGCGAGACAGTTCGGACGGTTTTCACCGCGTTGCGGTCCAGATAGACGAGCCTGACTCGGATGCCACGACTGATCCCGATGGAGACTCGTTCGAGGAATTTTCTCGATACTGGTGCGGGTGGATCGGGGAGACGGGGGCGGTGCGGATCATAAGGGGCGCGGTCAAAGCCTCCACTTTGCTACACTCTTTACTGTTGGGATTATTTCGGTGGCAGCTGAAACCTGCCTGCAATAATTCCTGGAACCGTTATATCTTCGTCCAATGCTTCCCAGCGCAGCGCAAATCCGTTTAACTCGATGCGCACTTGCGCAAGTTCTTCTTCTGATGCCTGAGAAAGAATCCGAAAGCGATCAACGGGGAACCCGACAATCCGTCCGTCATGGAGTTCGATGTAGACGATGCGCCCCTCCGACCAAGCTCGAATGGCTGCCGGTTCTGTAGACAAATGTGGTTCACCGATGATGGTAGTCATAAAATGCCTTTCTCAATGTAGCACAATTTTCGTATATGAGGCGTTCAATCTCTCGAAGGTCTTGCCGACGCACCCCACGATTGTATGCAAGAAGAATGGCCGGATCGAGCCAAAATTTACATTCTCCTTCTGTTGTGCGGACATGAATATGGGCTGGCTCCTGACTCTCATCGGAGTAAAAGTGAAATCGAAATGATCATATGCGCAATACCGTGGGCATGAATGGACTGTAATTGATGACCAAGGCGTGGCGATCTCTTTCTTGTCACAGGTCATGCGTGAGGCACGGCTTCGACAGACAGAATTCCCGTCACTTCTGCATTTTGCATTCTGATTTTCCCGCCATCGGCGGCTACCGATCATGTTCCGTGGTTGTAAAATCCGAAGCCTATCCGGTTCGTGTCGTTCGCGTGGTTCGTGGTTGAAAAATTCCGAAGCCCATCGGGTTCGTGGTTGAAAAGACTTTTCAGGGACAGACGATTGATTTTCGTGGCTGATGCCAGTCAGGCTTTGGCGTAAATTTCACTTCCCTTTTCCCGGAATTCTTTCGCTTTTTCCTCCATCCCCTGTTCGAGCGCTTCTTCGTCGGTCAGGCCTTGCTCTGCGGCGTATTTTCGCACGTCTTCGGTGATGCGCATGGAGCAAAAGCTGGGGCCGCACATGGAGCAGAAGTGCGCGGTTTTGGCTCCTTCCTGTGGCAAGGTCTCGTCGTGAAAGGCGCGGGCGGTGACGGGGTCGAGGCTGAGATTGAACTGATCCTCCCAACGGAATTCGAAACGAGCTTTGCTCACGGCATTGTCCCGATACTGTGCGCCGGGATGACCTTTCGCCAAGTCAGCGGCGTGAGCGGCGATCTTGTATGTGATGACGCCGTCTTTTACGTCTTTTTTGTTGGGTAGACCGAGGTGTTCTTTGGGCGTGACATAGCAGAGCATGGCGCAGCCATACCAGCCGATCATGGCGGCTCCGATGCCGCTGGTGATGTGGTCGTAGCCGGGTGCGACGTCCGTCGTAAGCGGCCCGAGCGTGTAAAAGGGCGCCTCGCCGCACCATTCGAGCTGCTTGGCCATGTTCTCTTCGATCATGTGCATGGGCACGTGGCCTGGACCTTCGTTCATCACCTGCACGCCCTTGGCCCAAGCACGTCGGGTCAGATCACCCTGCACCTCCAGCTCGGCGAACTGGGCACGATCATTCGCGTCGGCGATGGAGCCGGGGCGCAGTCCGTCGCCGATACTGAAGGAAATGTCGTAGGCGGCCATGATGTCGCAAATGTCGTCCCAGTGTGTGTAGAGGAAGCTTTCCTTGTGATGGGCGAGGCACCACTTGGCCATGATGCTACCCCCGCGCGAGACGATCCCTGTCATGCGGGCGGCGGTGTAGGGGATGAAGCGCAGCAGGACGCCGGCGTGGATCGTAAAGTAGTCGACTCCCTGTTCGGCTTGCTCGATCAGGGTGTCACGGAAAATCTCCCAAGTGAGGGACTCCGGGCGGCCTCCAACTTTCTCCAGTGCCTGATAGATCGGGACGGTGCCGATGGGAACGGGAGAGTTCCGCAGGATCCACTCGCGGGTGGCGTGGATATTTTTCCCGGTGGAGAGATCCATGACGGTATCGGCACCCCACTTGGTGGCCCATCGCATTTTCTCCACTTCTTCTTCGATACTGGATGCAACGGCGCTGTTTCCGATGTTGGCGTTGATTTTCACTAGGAAATTCCGGCCGATGATCATGGGTTCCAGCTCCGGATGGTTGATATTGGCTGGAATAATGGCACGTCCGGCGGCGACTTCGTCGCGGACAAATTCAGGCGTGATCTGGTCGGGAATGCGCTGGGGAAAGCTTCGAAAGACAGAGGGAACAAAGGGCGAGTCCACTGGAGTCTGGGCGGCCCCGCGATGCTGCTTGTTCGCGTCATTGCGCATGATGTCCTGTGCTAGGTCGCCCATCTGTGCGCGTCCCAGGTTTTCGCGAATGGCGATGTATTCCATCTCAGGAGTGATGATGCCCATGCGAGCATACTGGAGCTGGGTGACGGTTTCCCCGGCCTTCGCCCGGAGCGGACGTCGTCGTGGTGCAATCAGGCCTTCGAGCCGATAGTCGGTCTCGTCCTGACGTTTGGTGCGGGCCATACCGCGTTGTTTTTCCGACAGATATCCATCGTCGATGGGCTGAACCTCGCGCCCTTCGTATTCTTCGACATCTCCCCGCGCCATGATCCAGTCGCGACGTAGTGCGGGCAGTCCGGTCTCGACGGATCCGGTGAATTTCGGATCACCCCAGGGGCCTGATGTATCATAGACCCGGACGGGTTCGTTGGGGATGGGGGTTCCCTTGATCGAAGTCGATGGACTGAGGCTGATCGCCCGCATGGGGATGCGAAGATCGGGGTGAAGCTGACCTTCCACATAGACGCGGGTGGAGGCTGGAAGCTGTTCTGAGGAATGATCGGAACTCATGGCTTGGTTTTTAAGTGAAATACATTGATACTCCGAGCGAGATTGCACGGGCAGTAGGCTCGCTCCGAAGAACTTGGAGACGATGAGCCGCTTCGCAGCGAAAAAGAGGCGCGGAAAAGAAGGGGAACTGCGAAAAGAATGCTCATATCGGACTCCCTGCGGCAGCATGACCTGCATCAGGTTCAGAGGGTCTCACCGGGTGGTGATCTCAGCGCAGAAAGGCGCACCCCTGTCTCGTGTTCGGAACTGTGGAGCGGAAGACTCGCGGCGTCAAGTTTTCTGATTCGATTCAATTCGTGGTTGCCGAAGTTCAGGGAAAGGCGACTTTTTCGCTTTCCGGTCTCTTTGACTTATCGAGAGACGGAGTGTACGCATGAAGCTGTTTGATCGCTACATCGCCCGACAGGTGTTCGTCTCTGCACTCTATGCAGTGGCGGTGATCATCATCATTCTCGTGCTGGGGAATGTGTTCAAGGAGATTCTGAAGGAGTTGGCGAAGCGGCCTGACCTGAGTCTCGGCTTCGTGATCAAGTTCATCCTCCTGGTGGTCCCGATTTCCTTGAGTCTGGCCATTCCCTTTTCTTTCCTCACGGCGATTCTTCTCGTGTTCGGTCGACTCTCGGCGGACAATGAGTTGATCGCGATGCGTATGGCTGGACTCAGTATGTGGCGCATCTGTGTGCCTGTTGGGGCTTTGGCGATTTTATTCACAGCCGTGTGCCTGTTTATCAACGTGACTGTCACTCCCTGGGCGAAGACGGAGATGGAGGGGATGAAGGCGAACTTGTTTAATCTGATGCGGAAAGAGCCAATGATGCTGTTTCCCGACCAACAGGTGATGAGCGATCTTCCTGGACACTTAGTGTTCGCGAAGAAGGAAGACGGGAAGCTCAAGGGACTCCAGATCATCAAGATGGAGAACCAGCGACCTGAGACCTTCATCTTTGCCCGCGAAGCCACGGTATCGGTTGATTTTGACAGTGCACAGGCGGAAATGCTCATGGACATGAAAGATGTGAACATCATGGCGAAGGGCAATGAGGGAACTTTCATGGTGTCGAATCAGCCCGTATACATGAGGGAAGCTCCTTTCGGCGTTTCGATTGAGAAATTTCGGATGGCAAGGCAAGCAGCAGCAGACAAACCGAGTCACATGGGCATCGGGCGTCTGATTCGTCGATCATATGATTCGACCTTGGAGCCAAAGGTGCGGGCCGCTTGTCGCACAGAGCTGAGTACGCGATTCGCCTTCTCGATTTCGTGCATCACTTTCGGTCTCATCGCCGTTCCTATGGGGATCACGGCTCAGCGACGCGAGAGCAGTGCGGGTTTTATTCTTAGTATGATCATTGCGGTGACGTATTATTCCCTGTTACAGGTCGCCTCGATGATGAAGGAAAAGGAGGACATGTATCCGCATCTGCTGGTCTGGATCCCCAACTTGATCTTTCTCGCGCTTGGTTTTCGTCTGTTCTGGAAACTGAGCCGAAAGTGAGCGGAATCGCGAGGTGTTTAAGAATGAGGCACATGTTTCATCTAATTTTGCTGTCTGTGTGGACACTGGTGCTGGGTGCTGCATCGATGAGGGCAGATGATTGGCCGCATTTTCTGGGGCCCCGATACGATCTCCACAGTGCTGAAACCGGTCTAAATCTTGATTTTCCTGAGACCGGGCCTCGGCTGCTCTGGGAAGTGGAGAGGGGCAGGGGACATGCGGGGCCAGTCATCAGTGGAGATAAAGTGGTTTTTCTTCATCAGATCGAGGATAGGGAGCAGATTCGCTGTGTCAGTGCGGAGACGGGAAAAACGCTTTGGGAATTCGCTTACGAAGTAAAAACCGATCAGAGTTATGGGGTGGTCGATGCGCCGCGCTCCAGCCCGGTGATCGATCCGAAGACGGCAACTGTCTATTCACTCGGCAATGACGGGGACCTAGTCTGTCTCGCCCTGTCCGATGGGCATCTGATCTGGCGGCTGTCTCTTCCGAAGGAGTTTGGCAAAAGTCCGAATTTTTTTGGATACGGGTCCTCACCTCTGGTAGATCAGGATCGATTGATCGTGAATGTCGGAACTCCTGAGGCCTGTGTCGTCGCTTTCAACAAGAAGGATGGGACGATCCTCTGGAAGACGGCGCACAAGTGGGGCGGAAGTTACTCGTCGCCCATCGTCGCTCGACTTCATGGTCAGGAGAAGCTTCTGGTCTATGCCGCCGGCAAATCGAAACCTCCGGTGGGTGGGCTGCTCTGTCTGGACCCTGAGACAGGGCGGATCGACAGTGAATTCGCTTGGCGATCCTCCAACTTCACCAGCATCGTCGCGGCCAGTCCGGTGGCCTGTGGAGATCGACACGTTTTTATCACCGAGGACTACGGTCTGGGCGGCGTGATGGTGGAATACGATGATCGGTTTCAGCCCCGTCTAGTATGGCCTTCCCCGGAATTCGGATGCCAGTTTCAGACGCCGATTTATCATGATGGCGTCATCTACGGAGCTGGAGGTAATGGAGGACTCATGCTGGCTTTCGACGCGGCGTCGGGACGACATCTCTGGAATGAGCCTTTTTATCAGACCAAGATCGAATGGCAGGGGCGTCCCGTATCTTTGAGTCTCGGCCACGCTCATCTGATTCATGTCGATGGACATTTTCTCTGTCTCGGTGAGGACGGAGCTCTGCTGTGCCTGACGCTCGATGCATCTGGGTATCAAATTCGCTCGAAGGCGCGACTTTTCTATGCGCCGGAGGCATGGGCACCTCCTGTGATCAGCGGTGGGCGGCTGTACATCATGCAGAATGAGTTCGGGCCGCGCCTTTTATGTTATGATTTACGCAAGTCGGGAGACTCTGCGACCAGTGCGCCGGAAGCGCCATCGCAGACAGCCGTGCTGAAGCGATAGAGAAAATATCAGTTTTCTTTCTCCCGCCAGTGAATACTGTGCCCGCCCCTCGCCTGATCGGTGCGAGGAAACGAGATCTATGAATTCTGATTCCATCAGCGGAGTGTTGCTCATCGATAAAGGCCCCGACATGACCTCTCACGATGTCGTGGCCGTGGCTCGGCGTGCTTTAAATACGAAGAAAATCGGCCATTGCGGGACGCTCGATCCGATGGCGACAGGACTGTTGATTCTGGTGGTGGGCAAGGCGACGAAGATTCAGGATTTGCTGATGTCGGAGGATAAGGAATACGTCGGCTCCCTAGAACTGGGGAAGACAACCAATACCTATGACGCGGAGGGTACGGTGGAACAGGAGCGCGATGCATCCTCCCTGACGGAAGAGCAAATCCGAGAGGCCTTCGATCAGTTCAAAGGCGATTTTTATCAGGTGCCGCCGATGGTGTCAGCGATCAAGAAGGACGGAGTGCCGCTATACAAATTGGCTCGTCAGGGGAAGGAGATTGAGAGAGAACCTCGACTGGTGCATGTATATGGGTACCGTATCGACCGTATCGAGATTCCCGTCGTTGATTTCACGATCAAGTGCAGCAAAGGCTTTTACGTGAGATCCTACGCGTACGACATCGGAGAAATTCTGGGCTGTGGCGCACACCTCAAATCGTTGAGACGGACGCGCTCGGGGCGCTTCGACTTACAGCGGTCGATCACTTTTGAAGAACTCAAGCACGGGGAGCCGTCCGTCGTTCGCTCTCGCATGCTCAGCCTACCGGAAGTTTCGCGTTTGCGCGGGGCTTGAATCACGCTGAATGTGCTGACATTGGATGCGAAAACTCACGGAAATTCGCGAATTGCAGTCCCTTAGGGGGCCGCTGCATCTCGCTGTGGGAGTGTTTGACGGGCTGCATATCGGTCATCTGGCTGTGATGGATGCGGCTCGCCGATCTGCGGAAGAGGAGGGCGGCACTGCTGTGGTCGTCACCTTTGATCCCCATCCCGGAGCCGTTCTCGCCTCTGGTCGCGCTCCTCGTTCGCTCACTAGCACCGCTCATAAGTTGAAGCTAATCGAGCGATCAGCAGGGATCGACACAGTGCTCGTCGTGCGATTTGATGCAGCCTTTGCATCGCTCAGTGGTGAGGAGTTCGTGAAGCGACTTCTCCAGGCGGCTCCGGAGGCGGGGATCGCTCGGATTTGCGTTGGACTCGAGTGGCGATTCGGGCGGAATCGATCTGGTAACCTTGCTCTGCTTCAGCGACTTGGGAGTGAGCACTCTTTTCGTGTCGAAGGAGTGGATCTCGTCGAATTCGAAGGAGAGCGAATCAGTAGCACGCGTGTGCGAGAGTCGATTTCACGGGGAGACTTCGCGCTGGCGAAGCAATTACTCGGGCGGCCTTACAGTGTCCAGGGAACCGTGGTGGAAGGTCGGCGTCTTGGCCGGACGATCGGATTTCCTACAGCGAATATCACGACCGATTCCGAGCAGCTCCCTCCCGTCGGTGTCTATGCAGTCCGAGCGCTCGACGAGCGCGGAGACGAATGGGCGGGTGTCGCCAATTTGGGATTCCGACCGACGGTGGAGATCGACGAAGCTGATCTGCGTCTGGAGGTTCACCTGTTCGGGCTCGATCACGAGATTTATGAAGAGGAACTGGAAATTGAATTTATTTCGCGAATTCGAGAGGAACGAAAATTCGACGGCCTCCCCGCTCTGAAGGCACAGATCGTGCTCGATGTGACCGCAGCCAAAGAGATTCTTGGAGTAGCGGTTCATGGAGCGAAAAGCTGATTCACTTCCTTCCAAAGCCAGTTTTCATTTGAGAGAAGCACGGTACTCTCTATCCTCTTTCTCATGCTTCACTTTGCTCCACTTGGCAGCGGCAGCTCGGGCAATAGCGCCCTAGTCTGCCACGGAGAGACTCGTATTTTGGTCGATGCGGGACTGTCGGCCAAGCAGTTGTGTGAACGGCTTTTGAAGCTCGAAGTCGAGGCGGACAGCCTTACTGCGATCCTCCTCACGCATGAGCACGGGGACCATGTTCGGGGCTTGGATGTTTTTTGTCGAAAGCGCCAAATTCCCGTTTACACAACCACTCATACCGGTGCTGTGGTGCGAGAGGGGCTGAAATCCACTGTGTCGTGGCATTTTTTCGAGGCGGGAGACGTATTTCGAATCGGTGAGATAGAAATTCTCAGCTTTCCGGTCCCACATGATGCCATTGATCCCGTCGGATACCGCTTTGGATGCGGTGGGAGTGTGCTGGGGGTACTCAGTGATGTAGGGCACGTCACGAGACTGATTACGGAGAGATTGAGAGGCGTGGATACCCTATTCACCGAGGCGAATTATGATGAAACCATGCTGATGAACGATATCAAGCGCCCTTGGTCAACCAAGCAACGGATCAGCAATCGCCACGGTCACCTCTCAAACGGACAGGCGGCAGAGTTGGTCTCGGAGATCGCCGGACCGAATTTACACAGAGTGGTTCTGGGGCATCTCAGTGATGACTGCAATGCGTCAGCTCTGGCTGTCGAGACGATTTCGGCGAGTCTTCATGGTCAGGGACGCACAGGCGTGATCGTCGAATGTGCTTCCCGGCACGAGCCGATGCCTTTACGCCCGGTTTCGCTCCGCTAAGAATCCGGTGAGACTTCTGTCTTGGCGCATCATTTTCTGACACATCATTTAATGGGGACTGCATCTTTTTTCACTGAGAGTGAGAAAAGTTTCCTCTTTTCACAAAAGCTGAGCGAAACTAAGCGTTCCGTGCGTTTCCCGAGCATGCGCCCGTTTTGTCTCCGATGATCGCCCTTAAGCCCTCTTTTGAAGAATTTTCGTCTCTCTCCGCCCAAGGGAATCTTATTCCCGTATGGACGGAGCTGGCTGCAGATTATGAGACCCCTGTATCGGTGTATCAAAAGTTGAGCCGAGACCCGGATTCTGTAAGTTTCCTTCTGGAGTCGGCTGAGAATAAGGACTTGGGTGGTCGATATTCCTTTCTGGGGACTCGGCCTCGGTTGGAGATTCGCGCCTCTGGGCGAACTCTGCTGACGCGCGAAGGCGGGGTGGGGGAGTTCGAAGTGAGCGAGCTGTCCGAGACAGAGGGTGATCCCTTGCATGCGTTAGAGAAAATCATGTCTCGTTTTCGTCCCGTGACGGTCGAGGGTTTGCCGATCTTTTCCGGAGGGGCGGTCGGATATCTCGGCTATGAGATGGTTCGCTTTTTCGAGCCGACTGTTCCCGAGTCAGAGGATGACGGACTCGGTCTGCCGGACATGGCTTTTTTTATCGCAGACAGCATGGTGATTTTTGACCATCGCTTTCGAAAGCTCCTAGTGGTAGCGAATGTGTGCATGGACGACTTTCCCGATGCCGCCAGTGCCTATGCCTCTGCGGAGGCGAGAATCCGGGAGATCATCAGAGTTCTCCAGACGCCGCAGACGTTTTCTCTCTTCCCGCTCATGGATGCGACTCCTGCACCGGAGATTCGGAGTAATACTTCACAAGAAGAATACGAAGAGATCGTGAGAATCGCGAAGGAAAGCATCTATGCTGGGGACATTTTTCAGGTCGTGCCTTCTCAACGATTCGAGACCGACTTCACGGGGCATCCGATCGATCTGTACCGTGCTCTACGCCATGTCAATCCTTCGCCCTACATGTTCTGCCTCAAGTTTGGCCGTGAGTTTTCACTGGTGGGGTGTTCGCCGGAGGTGCATGTGCAGGTGCTGAATGGTCGCATTCGCAGCCGCCCCATCGCCGGGACGCGCCGTCGTGGTCGCACTCCCGAGGAGGATCGGTCGCTGGAAGAGGAGCTGCTGGCGGATCCGAAGGAGCGCGCGGAGCATGTGATGCTGGTTGATCTGGCCCGGAACGATGTCGGGCGCATCGCGAAGTGCCATTCGGTCGGAGTGCGTGAATTCATGATCGTCGAGCGCTATAGTCACGTCATGCATATCGTGTCTGATGTCTGCGGCACGATTCGAGAGGATCGGAGTGCGTTTGATGCGATGCGGGCGACCTTTCCTGCCGGTACGGTCAGTGGTAGCCCGAAAGTGCGGGCGATGCAGATTATCAGCGATCTGGAGAAGTCGAAGCGAGGCGTTTATGCAGGTGCGGTGGGCTATTTCGGATACGACGGAAATCTGGATAGTTGCATTGCGCTACGCACCGTGGTGCTGAAGGACGGTAAAGCCTATGTCCAGGCGGGGGCTGGAGTCGTGGCTGAGTCTGATCCTACTGGAGAATACGAAGAGACGCGGAACAAGGCGAGAGGAATGTTTCACGCCATCAGCCAGGCGAAGTTGCTCGGCTCGGTCGGCGCGGATGAATCTCGCTGATTTGTCCCGCTGGTATGCTGCAGATTTGGCGTTAGATTAGCTGAGTGAAAAGCTCCTCTGCACGTCTGACTTTGGCGGCGACCCTCGTCGGCGGAGGGCTTGCTTTAGCGCTCAGCGCTCAGGAAATTACTCCTCCATCGGACAGCGGTGTGAGTTCTCGCGAGATCTCAGGAGCGAGTCCTGGGACGAGCATTGGGGAGATGGAAACGCGAGCTTGGACACAGGAGACCCCTGAAGCTGAGGTCGGAATGAGCAATCTCATCCATGTGAGTGGAGGCGATCCAGTGACGAGAATGCGGTTCAATGTGTTTTTGGACGATCTGAGTGATGAGTTTCGACGATTAATTTTTCGTTGGCGTCCGGGGAGAAGTATCGGGCGCGCTATGGTCTGGACTGCGCCCATAGAAGTCACTCTCTGGGGCACTTTTCGCGATGTGCATGTCGGTGATGACGTGATAGAGGAAGTTTCACAGGCGGCGGATACCAGTATCCGGATCGAAGTGGCCGTCCAACTGCATGATCGCTTCGACGAGTCTCGGTTTCGTCTAGAGTTCGTCAGGGCACTGCTATTGGGACAGATGGTTCTTCCTTACTTTCGATCACCGGAAACTTTTTCTATTCCAAATGGTCAGGTGCTAAAAGTTCCGGAGTGGCTCGTGCATGGCTTTGATCAATTGATCGAGCACCGCCGCCTCGGCAGTCCCAGTTCCACGTATCGCGGAATTTTGGCAAGTGGGCAGGTGATGAAGCCTTCTGATCTGTTCGCGGTGGAGGATGTGAAGTCTTTTGATTCGGTCGGCATGATGGTATTCCGGATTTCTGCCTCGGCTTTGGTCGAGTCATTATTGGATCAGCCAGAGGGAGATGACTCACTGCGGTCTGTTCTGATGGCTTTGGGACGCCCTTCGCATCCGGGGATCGAAGCGATGCTGAATCAAGAGTTTCCCGCCTTTCGCGAGACCGAATTGGGGCTGGAAAAGTGGTGGTCGCTGGAGATCGCCACGCTGGGGCAGAAACAAAGCTTTGAGTATCTGAACCGGAGTGAAACAGAGAGGTTGCTCGATGAGGCGCTGACCGTTCACTTTGAGGCGATCCTAGAAGAAGCTGAGACATCGCCGAAAGAGAAGGCCACCGGGATTCGGAAATTGTTCAAACCAAAAGGTAGCAACGCAGAGGTCAAAGCTGGACAGCCAGCCTATTCAGGACCGCTGGATCAGTTCGAGAATTTCATAGGACGAACAGAAGCGCATGCTCAGCTCCAAATCGCATTCGAACGCCTACAGCGCCTGAAGCGCATCGGCTTTCCACTGTATCGTCCCGTGTTCGTGGAGTACGAGAATGCGGTCCGACAACTGGTAAAAGGTGATGTTCAGGGCTTAAAGGAGAAGTTTACTTCGATTGCGGAAATGCGTCAGAAAATACGGGAGACCCTCATTCGGGTGGAAGACGACCTGAATCATTTCGAGGCGACACGCGCTCCGACACGCAGTGACGCGTTTGACGAGTATTTCAAGCTACGACGAGAGCTAGACAGCCGCCCTAGCCCGAAGAGAAATGATCCAATCTCTCGCCATCTCGACACTCTCGAGTGGGAATTTCGATAGGGTATGGTCCACAGAGGTTAGATGAGGTCAGCGATGAAACGAGCGATAGAAAACTCAGTTGAATCGTCGTCGCACCCTATCGTTCGCTATTTCCCGTTAGTTTTCTCCGTTTCCGCTTCGAACAGCTTGCGCCAGTGCTCCAGTCGCTCCGCCACCCGCTGCTCCATCCCACGATCTGTGGGGAAGTAATACCGCCGCCCCTCTGGTAGGTAGGCTTGCGGCACATAGCCTTCCTCTGAATCGTGTCCGTAGAGATAGGTGCTGTCTTCCTCGCTGCCGCTTTCCTTCGCCAGCTTTTTCCTCATTTTCGTTCGCAGATGCAGAGGGACGGCCAGAGTTCGGTTCTCTGCGACATCGCGGAGCGCCGCCTCGATCCCCGCATAGGCTCGATTGCTCTTCGGTGCCGTCGCTAGATAGACGGTCGCATGAGCGAGAATGATCCGAGCTTCCGGCATTCCGATGAACTCGACGGCTTGTTGCGCAGACACAGCGACTCGCAGAGCATTTGAGTCAGCCATGCCGATGTCTTCGCTGGCGGCGATCACTAGGCGGCGGGCGATGAAGCGGATGTCCTCACCCGCATGGAGCATTTTTGCCAGCCAGTAGAGAGCGGCATCCGGATCGCAGCCTCGGATAGACTTGATAAATGCGCTGATCGTATCGTAGTGCGCATCACCGTCAGCATCATAGGCGAGAGCCTTTTTCTGAATGGAATCCTCTGCGACGGATAGGTCGATCAGGATTTCGCCAGTCGCTGGATTAGGATCGCTCGTGAGCACGGCTAACTCGAAGGCGGTTAGGAGCTTCCTTCCGTCTCCGTCCGAGCGTGCGACCAAGTGCGCTGCGGCCTCGCTGGTGACATGGAGATTCTTTTGGCCAAACCCGCGCACTGGATCGGAAATCGCCGCTTGAAGAAGCCGATGCAGGTCATCTTCGCCCAGTGGCTCCAACTGAAACACCTGACTGCGCGAAACTAGAGGACTATTGATGTAGAAAAACGGATTGTGTGTCGTCGCTCCCACGAATCGGATCGTCCCGCGCTCGATGTGCGGCAGCAGGACATCCTGTTGGGATTTATTGAAGCGGTGAATCTCGTCGATAAAGAGAGTTGTCGTCTCTGAGCGAGTGAGTTGGTAATGGCGTGCGGTTTCGACGGCACGGCGAATTTCAGCGACATTGCTCTCCACACCGGAGAGATTCAGAAAGTGGGAGGAAGTGCGGCGGGCGATCAGTTCTGCCAGACTCGTCTTTCCAGTACCAGGTGGACCGTAGAAGATCAGCGAGGAAAAGCGGTCGGCTTCGATGGCGCGGCGAAGCAATTTCCCACTTCCTAGAATATGCTGCTGCCCCACATACTCCTCTAGAGTTCGCGGACGCATTCGGGCAGCGAGGGGCATCGTAGGACGGATAGCGAATCGCTCCCCGGTGTTAGCCTCCGGGGCGTTTCCGATGGGAGTAGGCTCCGCTAGGTCTGGAAACAGATCGTCACTCATCGGCTCTATACTAGCAGCGAGATGGGAAACGACACGGGAAAAGTCAGCTCATCGACGAAGGAGTTTCACGCGGGAGGCATCTTCTAACAAAGCGAGAGTCGTGCGCAAAAGGCAGCGGGAAAATAAAATATCTAGAATTAATCGGATCAAAAATAATTACTATTTTTTACTATAAATTTCATATTTAAATTGAAATATTATATTATCCGAAGTAAAATTTTAAAACTTCTTCAATCCATCCTCAATCATCATGAACATCACCATCCCCAAGTTGAGTCACTTTTCGCTGGAAGAGCTGGGTCTGACACCTCTCGTCGACAAGCCGAATGCGGAAGTCAGCTTTAAAGTTGATATCGAGCCAGCTCGCGTCACGCGGCGAATCGTAGTCGGAATCCTAGATGAGAGCCGAAAGCGTGGAATCGCCGTAGCGATCTATCCGGCGACGGGGGAAGTCTGCGATCTATGCAACGGAGGAGGCGTAATCGGCTATCTCTCCCAATCGCCTCTGTCACCGAATACCCCAGTTCCCTGTGATCTCACGCTCTATCGCTTTGGCGAGAATTTCATCTGCAGCGTCAGAATCCATGGGGAAATCTTCCTATATCCGGCCTTTTCACTGAACGGCAGCGCCCGACTCACCGCCTTCGTCGGACAGGAATCAGTGGAAGGCGAAAAGGAATCGGTCAAATGGTCGAATCTGCGCCTGAACGTGATCGAACAACCGCTCGCTGCGTGACCGATCGCGAAGTCGTGCAGATCACGACTGATCGTGATTTGTCAGACTCGCCTATCGTGTGCCGTCGCGTGGCAGATCCAAGATCACGAATTTCGCCAAAACGGAGAAACGGCGTCATCATCCGCACGATGCCAAATCTCGCGGTGTATCCAGTGAAGGCTTTCCACATCCGAGAGAACGGCGATCTGTTCCTCTCGTGAAAGAGCAGTGGGGCCATCGCGCAGAAGACGCTCCGCTTCAGTGCGAGCGCTTTTCACGGATGGGGCCGTATCACCTAGGAGTGAGATATGCATCGCGCTGAGGCCGGGATCAGTGATGACGGCAGCGATTCCTCGCCCCGGTGTCGCCAGCTTCGCCACACGAGATGTCTCCAGTCGCACCGTCTCTAGGGCCGCCGTCGCTAGCTCTGGTGATGGGAGAGTCTCGTCCGGGATCGTGAGAAGATGGTCATGGCAAGGCCTTCGAATGGGATGGCTCGACCCAATAGAAATCGGGATCGCTAGGATCAGTCCGATAAGAATGGGAGAGAGCCACAGAAACAGGGGAAAGTTCGTGAGCGCGGTGACAATCGCTAGAGCAATTCCCAGCACTGTCTGCCAACCGTGGAAGGATAGTGCTTCGCGCCAAGGCGTCTTGTTCGCCCCACGCCGCTGCGTGGTCCAGTTCACCGAGCGCCCGAGAAGATTCCAGATAACAAAGCGTGTGTGAAATAGCATCAGTACCGGAGCCAGAAGCGTGGAAAAAATTGTCTCCACCGCGACGCCTAGGCTCGCTTTGATCCATCCGCCGAAGCCTCGTCTGCGTTCAGGATCACAGCAGAGATCGAGGAGTGCGAATAGTTTCGGACCTAGGAGCATGATCGCAGTGAGAAGTAGTATCCCCCATCCGAAAAACGGTGCACTGAGTTCTGCATCCGCATAGCTTCGCCAGATTCCGACGAGCAGAAACAGCAGCCAGAGGGGTGAACTGAGATAGGCGAAGATTCCGCTCGTCAGGTGTAGGCGTGTTCGCCAGAGGAATCCTGGGGCAGTCAGCAGCATTCCGTGCTGCATGTTCCCTTGGCACCAGCGGCGGTCGCGGATCGCGGACTCGATTATGCTTTGCGGTCCTTCTTCATAGCTTCCTCTCAGATCTTCCGCTAGCTTGACCTCCCAGCCCGCTCGTCCGAGCAAGCCCGCTTCGACAAAATCGTGCGAGAGGATGGGGCCACCAAAGGGCTTTCGGCCCGGCAGCTCGGGCAGAGCACAGTGTTCCATGAAAGGACTCAGGCGTAGGATGGCATTGTGTCCCCAGTAATTCCCGCACTCCTGTTGCCACCAGGCGAGTCCGCTGAGATAAATCGGAGAATACAGATGATTGGCGAATTGCTGCATCTTTCCGAAGCAAGTCTCTGCACCGATCAGAGCCGGAGCGGTCTGGAGTAGAGCCAGTCGAGGATTGGCTTCCATCCGTCGGCGGAGTTCGAGTAGAGTTGTGCCGCTCATCACACTGTCTGCGTCTAGGATGATTCCGTAGCGATAGCCACCGCCCCAGGAGCGACAAAAATTTTCGATATTTCCGCTTTTTCGTCCACGATTCAAGGAACGTCGGCGGTAAAAGATTCGCTTTGGTTCCGGGAGGGTACGAGTCCAGTCGAACCAGGCTGTTTCCTCTGCGATCCATTGGTCGGGCTGGTCGGAGTCGGAAAGAAGATACAGGTCATAGGCCTCTCCTCCGGGAAGAGAGGAGACGGACTCGAAGACAGCTCGGGCATTGGCGAAGACGCGCTCGACTGGCTCATTGTAGATCGGCATCAGCAGGGCGACTCTGGCTTCTTCCAGATCAGGAGGAGCGGACAGTTGTGTATCCGGTTTCGCACGAGGTCGTGAGATTCGTCGTAGCGCAAACCCAAACAGGCTGTGGCTGAAACCGGAGGCCAAGTGAGTGAATAGGATCGAAAACAGTAGCCAGAGCAAAACAGAGGGGAGTGACCAGCCGGATCGTGATAGATCTGCTGTCATCAGAGCGATTCCCCCTGCAGCGATCACAAGAACCACGCTCAGAAAAATCACAGTTTCCCAAGGGAACGCCCCTGTTCTTGCTGCCGATGGCACTCGTGGAATCCGAGTTCTCACCGCACCAGAAAAAAGGTGGATACGAATAAGGTGGACGCGAATACGATGATGACTCCCCACCAGAGCATCCAGGAAGCAGAGGCACGTCTGAAAGCACGCTGCAGGGAGATCGAAGGGAGCTTGCAGAGGATTCCCAGAGGAATCGGTCGAGCGATCATCTCTGCGGGTTGCAGGTCGGGCGTCGCACTCAGGCGCAGCGCAGACTGGCAGGCTTCGCGAAGCGAGGGGAGGGGAGTTCCAGAAAGAAAGCACGTCTGCCAGCTTTCGTCCTCACGGATCAGCAACAGCGCGACTCGATTCTCTACAGTCAGAGGCTCGGATTCGTCCAGATTCTTCTCTTCTTCCGACGGGGAGAGGAAATTTAGTAGCGCCCGTTTCGCTCCAGTGAGGGCGAGGGATGAGATCGAAGTTGCCGAACGAGCGGAAGAATCACGAAGAAAATCACGTTCAGCTCTGTCCAGAAGGCTTTTCACCAGCGCATCACGGCTCGTTCCTTCCGCGATTCCCCAAGCGGCGAAATAGTTGTGGAGTCGGCTCCGGGCAGTCTCACGCTCTGACGCAAGCAGACTCCGTCCCGGAGCCGAAGGCGTGGGGAGGGAGTTAGCTGGGACAGAGGCGAGGCATTCAGGCACCATCGCACAAGCGTTCCATGAAACACGCCATCCTGCCACGGGATTTTTTTGGATGACTTCGATCTCTACGCCTTGCTTCGGATTTCCAATCCTTCCAGCCAAGGCGCGGAGATTTGTGGCGGCATTCCTCCGAAGGGCTGATAGGTCGGTATCTGGATGACGCTCATGCTGTGCGGCTGGGAAGCGATGAAAAAGAGGGCTTCTGCGCAGTCCTCGCTCTGAATCATCGCGTCACGGTGCTTTTGTGTCGGCTTCACAGGACGATTCTCCACGATGGGCGTATTGGTCTCGCCTGGAGCGTATTCCGATACCACGATTCCCTCTGCGGCGAGCTGGGGGCGAGCGGTAAAAAGCAGCCCGCGCACAGCCCACTTGCTCGCCGTGTAAGGAACTCCGGCGAAAGAGTCGAACCCGTGCCCGGCCAGAGAGCTAACGACCACGATGCGTCCGCCGCCGTTCTTCGCCATCGGAGCGGAGACGGCGGCCATCATGTTCGTTACCCCCAGTGTGTTGGTTTCTAGAATCCGACGCCACGTCTCTGCGTTGGCGATCTTTCCGGAATCTGAGTGAGCCATGAATCGATCTGGTGAGTTGATCCCCGCTGCATGAATCAGAGCGAATGGGGTGCCTTCCTTCAGAATCTCGGCCATCGCCTCTTCGACGCTCTCCGGATCCGCTACATCACAGGCGAGAGGAAGGATGTTCGGTGATGTCTCAGCCGTTTCTTTCAGGCTGTTCAGAGTACGTCCCAGGATAAAAGTTGTCGCTCCAGCCTCAGCGAAGCGGCGGGCGGCGGCTCTCCCCATGCCTCCGCCACCACCTGTCACGACGACGATCCGATGATTCCAGTCCATTCGATTCGATAGGAAAAAGGGAAAGGAATTCGATTATTTGGATTTCAGTCCTACGGTATTCTCTGAAATC
>CAUJIH010000028.1 GCA_963205275.1 Verrucomicrobiota bacterium
TACGGTAGCGTCCCCATTCCGATGTTTTCTGAGGCACCTGTCGTGACTCCAAGCGCTTCCTCATCCCCCCACCAAGCACGTCGTCCGTTCATCACTACACCAATCCAGCGAGGAGGCGATGCTGGGTCCAGCCGCACAGAAATCTCGATCCGAGCATTTTTATTCGGTAGTGTAACGGGAATGAGTTCAGGCGTAACGGTCTGATAAACGAACTGTCCACCTACTAGTTCTAGAGCACGATGTCCGGAAGGAACCCCGAAGGCAGGGTGATCAAGCCAGATCGCAGGGTTTCGCGTAGAATTCCGCAGGACAGCTCCGACAGGAAACTGCTCATCCAACAGAACTTGCGTGCGAGCGACCATAGGAGCGTCTGCTTTTGGTTCTTCATAGGCTGGTAAAGGGGTGGTCTCTAGTGCGGTGACATATGTGGCGACCTCTTTCTTCGCCTTGTCGAGAGCTTCCTGTTGACCGGGAGCGGGAAGAGCTAACGAAGGAGCCGTGCGAGCGATATTCCCATCCATCGCCGGGTCGGCGGAACTATAGAAAAAGGCATAGAGAGAGTAAAATTCCTTAATACTGAGAGGATCGAACTTGTGATCGTGGCACTGAGCACAGGCTCCGGTGATCCCCAGCCAAGTGGTGGTGAGCGTCGCGGCACGATCCACAGCGTAGAGATGGCGATACTCTTCATCGATGGCGCCACCTTCGCTGGTGGTGACATTGCAGCGCAGGAAACCAGTGGCCGTGAGCTGCTGCGGAGTCGGATCGGGCAGCAGGTCGCCTGCCAACTGCCAGAGCGTGAACTGGTCAAAGGGCAGATTCTCATTCATTGCATCGACTACCCAGTCGCGATAAGCCCACATTTCGCGCTCGTTATCGAGGTGTAGCCCGTGGGTGTCACCGTAGCGGGCGAGATCGAGCCAGTGCCGAGCCATTTCCTCTCCATAGCGGGGCGACGCGAGATATCGATCAAGCATGGCCGAGTAGGCGTTAGGCGAGGAATCACTCTCGAATCGATCCACCTCCTCCAGCGTCGGAGGCAAGCCGGTGAGTGTGAAGGCTGCACGCCGAATCAGCGTCGCCCGACTCGCTTCGGGCTGAAGAGCGAGCTTCTCCTGCGCGAGACGAGCGGAAATCAGCGTATCGATGATGTTCGATTCGAGCACGCCGGGAAGGTTCGGCTTTTTCGGTGGCTCCAGCGACCAGTGTCTCTCGTATTTCGCTCCCTCTTTGATCCAGCGCTGGAGCATATCCTTCTGCGCACTGGTCAGCGTCTTCTTCGACTTGGCCGGAGGCATGTGCTCATCGGGATCGTCCGAGAGAATACGGCGCACAAGCTCACTTTGATCAGGATGCCCAGGCACGATGGGGCGAATCCCGTCGATCTCGGCGTAGGCTCTCTCCGGCAGGTCTAGGCGCAGGCTCGCCTTGCGCTGGGCTTCGTCGAGACCGTGACAGGAAAAGCAGTTCTCGGATAAGATGGCGCGAATGTCTTTGTTAAAACTGAGTGAATCCGCAGCGACCGCCGGAAGAGAGAAGAAATACAGCAATGCGATAAGTCCGCCCCTCAGTGTCATCTCTGACACTTTTCTTTGCATCCGAAACTCTCTTACTCGCTTCATTCGATGAAATATCCCGATACTTTCCACTCACCTTTTTCGTTTTTCACTGGCGTGATCGTTTCTATCGACACTTTTTTTGCTTCGAACGAAGTCTCGAACTGAATCACGACATAATGCCCATCGGGAGCACCGGGAACACTTGTCCGATATTCCGCACTTTTCAGTTTCCTAGTGATGACGCCTCCGAAGGGATCGCGCACCAGGGTGGCTGCTTTAATCCAGTCATTTTCTTTGATTCGCTTTTGAAAGATCACAGCGGTTTCAGTCCAACTCGTCTTGTAATCCTTTCCATCGACCAGTGCCAACCAAGACTCAGCAGCCTTGACTGCTGGGGCGACGTCTTCCTCCGCAGCGCATAAAGGCGAAAGCACGAGAATGAGGGTAGCGATGCGTGCTAGGTGATTTCGCAAAAGAACTTTCATATCACTGTCATGAGGATTCGGACTCGCGGTGCGCTCTCCGGATCGACTGGTCTGAATCATTTTCGCATTGTAGGCAAAATATGCATCCTCATGCAATCCAAAACAGCCAGAAAGATGATTTCTGTGCAACCGCAGAGAAAGTCGATGCTTGCCATGCTCTGGATTCGCTGCTTTGATTAAATCTATGCATGATCGCCTCCTTTCGATCATTCGAATCCTGATCTTTCCAGCTCTGCTGCTATCGGGACAGAATGCTCATGGCATCGTTCAGGGAACGGATGCCGCGCCGGGTGAGTTTCCCTGGGTCGCTGGAATCGTCAGAACTGATGTGCCTCGCCCCGGTCTAGTCGGCGGTGGAACACTGGTGGGCAATCAGTGGGTAATCACGGCGGCTCACGCGGTGCGTGGAATCCCCGCGAGCCGACTCGAAGTCTGGCTGCGTGGGCAAAGTCTCACGAGCGCTTCTTCCCGAATCGTAACGAAAGTCCTCGCCGTGTATGTCCACCCCTCGTTCGCTATTGACGGAGGCACTAGCTCCTGCGATCTGGCGATGCTGCTGCTGGATCGTCGCGTCACGCAAGTCCCGGTCCTCTCTCTGGATGGTGATCCCGAGTCTCTCGCTCCCGATGATCCCGTGCAAGTCGCGGGGTGGGGCACGTCCGAACCCGGAGTCTCCAGCCCGACTCCTCTCCTGCAAAAGGCCGATCTGGCAATTGTCGCTCCCTCAGAAGCCGAAGCCGTCTTCGGTCCAGTCATTGGCCCTTGGCATCTGGCGGCTGTCGATCCCGCCGGAATCACAACCCCCTGTGTTGGAGACAGTGGAAGCCCGCTAATCCGAGTCGTGTCTGGACAAAGTCTCCTAGCCGGGGTGGTCAGTTTCGGAGTGGCTGATTGCAGCGACGCGAGCAAGCCCGTCGTCTTCAGCAACATCCCCTATCTGGCCCCGTGGATTCAGCAGAATCTGGCCCTCACAGCCGCTGCCCCCGTGCCTCGAGTGTACGGAAAGAACCGCCTGATTGCGAGTGCTGCCGCTCCAAGAATTATCAACGGCTCTGATCTGGGCAACTTGCGGCGTCCGAAGATTCTGCGCACCATGAATTACCGTCTGACGAACTCGGGGAAAGGACTGCTCACGGTGCAAAGCGTGACGATCACCGGGAAAGGTTTTTCTTTGACTCGGCGGCCCGCCGGACGGATTGCCGCCGGTGCCTCTCAATCGCTGCAAGTCAGATTCCGCGCACCAGCAGGAAACAAACGCTTCACGGGTCGCGTGACTCTCATGACCAACTCTCTGTCGCGTCCGAGCTATGTCGTAAAGTTGTCAGTAAAAGTGTTGAAGCCAAAGCCGAAGAAGAAAGCGAGGAAGAAAGGAAAGAGGAGATTAAAATAACTTCGATAAGCTTGATAATTAACGAATCGAATGAACGCAAAACAGGCTCTGATCTTAGTTGACCTACAGAATGATTTCCTGCCGGGCGGTGCCTTGGGGGTTGCTGGAGGAGACGAGATCATTCCCGTCGTGAATCAATTGATGAAGTCTTTCGATCTCGTAGCGGCCACCCAAGACTGGCATCCTTCGGAGCACGGAAGCTTCGCCGTGAATCATCCCGGGCACCAAGTCTATGATGTTATCGATCTGAACGGAATAGAACAGGTATTGTGGCCCACTCATTGTGTCCAGAACACATGGGGTGCAGAGCTGAGCAAAGAGCTGGATCAAAGCAAAATCACCAAAACTTTCCCCAAGGGAACTCTTCCTGCGGTCGATAGCTACAGCGGATTTTATGATAACGACCACCAGCACGCGACTGGATTAGGAGAATGGCTGCGTTCTCAGGCGGTGTCGGAATTAACCGTAGCAGGAATCGCTACGGATTACTGCGTGCAGTTCACTGTGTTGGACGCTATACAGGATGGTTTTGCCGTAACTCTCTGCCTTCCTGCCTGTCGTGGGGTCAATCTCGACGCAGCAGACTCGGATCGTGCGATCGAGCGTATGCGCACGGCAGGTGCAGTGATTCAGAGGGCGTATCCCTGATTCACAATGGTCACCACAGATCCTTAATCCAATCCAGCGGATAATCGCCCCCAGGAGAGAACTGCTGGTACTGAAGGGCGACTCCTTTCGACATGACGACGATCATATGATTCCCGCTGCCGGATGCTGAGGTCACACGAAACCCCTCCCCGCTCCTTTCTTTGATCCACTGACTCGGCCAGGGACCAATGGAACTGACTGTTTGTTCTTTGATTTCAGTTCCCTTCGTCAGAATGAAAAGCCAGCCATCATCGGGATCGTTCGGAGTATCATCGCCGGCGACTTCAGTGATGCGAAAACCTTCGCCGAATCGATCCTGTAGCCATTGCCGCCGCTTTTCGTTGAGTGGAGTGGGAAGAGTGAAGCGCTGCTCGCCCCAGCCAGTTTCGCTGGTCATGACAATCAGCCACTTGTCCTTCCATCCGGTCGCGCTGGTGATGCGATATCCTTGATCTCGGGCGGCTGCAATCTCGGTCTGATCAAAAGCATAGCCGATGACCTTTTGATTCCCTGGGACGTTTTTACTCAGCACGATACTCCAATTGTCTAGCGTTCCGCCGAGCGCTACGATTCGTCGGCCCTCATTCCAGAGTTCGTTGATTTTGGCTGAAGGCCAAGATCCTGGACCGAGGAGCGTCTGGCTGTTGTAGCCGCTGTAGCAGGACATTGCGACATGCCAATCATCTGAACTCCCCGCCACAGTGGTGACGTGATACTTTCGCATTTTACTGATCAGATCCTTCGGGGGGATCAGTTTGGGCGGCGCTGTTTTCCCAGGAACAGGATTACGAATAGCGACTGAGGGAGTGGTGTTCGAGCTAGGCTGTTTCAGATGTGGACCATCCTGCCCTGGGCGCACTGAGGATCGAGCTTCATCGACCAACAGGGACGTATTGTCTCGGCTCCACGAGGCAGCCATCGCACGGGCGGCGGTAGGATCGAGAATGCCGGAGGTGGCGCACAGTTCTTTCAGATCCGGAGATTTGCGAGCAGAGGACTGGAGCAGGCGGCTCACATCGACCGCGCTGAGAGTGGGGTAATCTGCCCGAATCTCGGCAGCGGCTCCGGCGACAGCAGGGGCAGCCATCGAAGTCCCGTTCATTTTGGCATGGAGAGCCCCCAGAATCGTCGAGTTCACCTTCTCGCCAACGGCGGCGATTTGGACGGAGCGAACCCCGTAGTTACTGAAACTGGATGGCTTTCCCTGAGCATTGACAGAAGCGACTGTGATGACATTCGGGAAAAAGCGTGACAAATAGGCGGGGGCAGGAAGGTCGCCATCATTGTTCGAACTTTGGTTTCCCGCAGCAATGACGAAGAGAACGTCGGGGTTCTCATGCATCACTAGGGCAAACATCGCTGCCTCGGCCAAACTGAATTCCAGAGGCAGATTAGCCGTGAGATGCGCGAGTTGAGCCGGAGGAACAGCTCCGATAGAACCTGGATTTTTCCCATGTTCCCGATAGATTTCAGGAACATCTCTTGCCCTCACTTGAGAACGGGCATCAGGGACCATCCAACTCAAATTGGCCACACCGGCACCACAGGAGCGGAGATAGTCGGAAGCTCTTCTCCCACGAGCGACAGACTTATCCCGAAAGAAATTGAGTGCCGCAAGGACGAAACTGGAGTAATCCTCGGACTGGCTAGCGAGGCGCTCTAGGGTTTGCTGGTTCAACAATTGACTCTGCCTCCAGATTTTGCTTTCAGATCCGAAGGCTGCGCCAAGAACTTTGGCTTTCCCGTGACTGCTTTTGACCACGATTCCAGCAACGTGGGTTCCGTGAGAGTTTTGCTCGACAAGCTGCACGTAGTCAAAATCGTTCAAAGTCGAATTTTTTGGATTGGCATTCGGTTCTTTTTTAATCGCAGCCTGAGCCAGGGGATTCTGGAAACGGTTTTTCAGGAGTTCGATTTTAGCCTTATCTCCGTTTTTAATAGATTCGTAATCAGCGAAGAGTTGTTTCAAAAATGGAGTGGGGGTTGTCGTGATAGGAATGCCTAGGGCTGGGTTGGTTAAGGGTTTATCGAGTGCGAGATCCCAGCCAAAAATATCGTCCACGAAACCATTGTGATCGTCATCCGCTCCCTTTGTTCCATTCATCTCTGCATCATTGTACGCGTAGAAGTCACGCAAGTCAGGATGGGAGGCATCGATCCAGTTATCATTGACCAGAACCAGATTGCGGATCCGAGCGTTGATCGCAGGACGTGCATAATCACTGCAGAAGGCATAGCAGCGCAGGATGAGCGATAGCGGTGCGAACGCCTCACTGGAGGGATTGAGTAGATCGCGAGCAGTTTTCCCTTCCCGATCCTTGAGCTCGGGATCGGCGCCCGCCCAGAGAAGGCGGCGTACGGATTCGAAGTGACCAGCCTTCGCAGCGAGCATCAATGGGGTACGCTGATTCACATCACGAGCATCGGGATATGCTTCGGCAAGAGCCATAATGACGCGACCGACATCACCTTTCGCAGCGGCGGCGAGCAAGGCGTCTTCGGCCTCCGTATTGGCTCGACAAAAGGTGGAGATCAAGAGGGAGCTGCCGATCACGAGAGCAAGCAAATGGGAAATCGTTCTGGTCATGAGGAAGGGTTTCACCCTAGAGAATCTCATAAAACGCACTTCTCGGCAATGATCAGCTTCCGCCAACGCTTCCGTAAAAGCGGAAGTGACTTCCCGGCTCTTGACAATCAGTCGGATCATTTCATTGGTAGAGGAATGACGAACCTCAAGATGAAGAGTGAGGGAGAAGAGCTGCCTCCATGGGCCAATTCTCTATGGAACGCTCTGGGATTAGAAGGGGTGAGTGCCGAGGAAATCTATCACAGGACAGACGAATATGCGTCTCGACTGGCACCCAATACTCGTCGGCTCTGGCGGAGTATTCTGCTGCTGGAAGGTATGGCCGTGCTGGCGCCACTGCTATGGATGGTTGCCGCACGCAGCGACTGGTCTCCTGCGGGAATTTCAGTGATCGTCGCGACGGTGACTCTGGGGCTGGTCGGACTATGCTGGTGGCTGCGATGGAAGCAGCAGCAGCATCTCTGGAGCCGATCTCGTCTGGTGGCCGAGATTGCTCGCTCACGAATCGCCACGAAAGAATGGGGTTCCGATCTCACTCGAGATGCGCTGTTTTCTACCCCGAGCTTGCTGCCTCTAGTGTCTCTTATATCGCAGGAGGAAGTAAAAGAACCGGCAGCAAGCGATGAGGAGAGCGAAAAGGCGAAGATCGAGCGCTATGTGCGTGATCGAATCGATGATCAACTCGCCTTTTTCGAAAAAGCGAGCCAAAAGGCAGCTACTGAGCGACAGCAACTTAGCAAATACGTGACTCGTGCGCTCGATGCAGCACTGGTCCTCGCGGTGTTAGGGCTGTGGCTAGGATTTTCGGGAGTGGCGCAGTGGCTACTTTCAGTCTCCGGAGGTGACTTAGTTCTAGGATTCAGCGGCGCTTTGTTCCCGATGATCGTGATCCTGATGCAATCACTCAGTTCCTACCTGGAACTCAATCGGCGTACGGGACGCTACGCTCAACAGTGGGAATTTCTGCATACTGTGCGAGCACAGTTTCATCAAAGCAATTCAGTTGCGGATTATCGCACGCTGATCTGGAAAACAGAATCTGCCCTGCTGTCGGAGGTGACGGAGTGGTTCTTCCAGACAGAGCATGCAGAGAGCTTCTATCGTAGCGCTATATCGGACGGGAGTTCTCAGGTCACACGCAATATCCATGTCGCCACCAGCGATACTCTGATCGCACGAGTAACCAGTCGGATTCTGTCGAGTCTCGGAATCATGTTGGGCGTCACGGGACGCATCGTCTTCGGACGAGTGCTAATCATCGCGATCACTTCGATCTTGACTGCGCTACTCATCATCTCCGGAGCGCCTCGTCATCCAGGGCAGAAAGCTCAGTTACGAACAGCCGATGGCCGCCTCTTATCGAATATCGGCGAGGGTGGTGAATGGAAACCGCGCAAACAGGATACGGAGAACGGATTCGTTCTGATCGCTCACGGTTTGCGTGATTCTCCGCTGAATGTTCCCATCGTACGCTTTGCTGATCAAGAGGGCAAGCCTCATTGGATGCCCCAGCTCAAGGAAGCCATTCTGAAGGCAAGTGGAAAGCAGGCCCCCGATATCTGCCTCGTGGATTGGGGAAGGGCCGCCAAGCCGTCAGAGGTAAATGAATTTCTCGATCATTTGAGCAGATTTTCCAAGGCTAATCAAGGCGTTCGCTTTCTGGAAGATGTCGTGGCCATCCGCGCTCAAGCGCAAGAGATCGGAGACCTAGTCGGCCTGCGTCTAGCCCGAGCAATTCTGGTCGATCCCAATCGTAAAGGCCGCTCTGAATCCAGTCTCAGAAATTCTAATGGAACAGAAAACTATATTCGTGGAGATCGCCCCATGCATTTGATCGGGCACAGTGCAGGTGGGTTTCTGGTCGTGCGAGCGGCCTGTGTTCTGCAGGATATGGGACTGCTGCCGGAGATTACGAGAGTCACTCTACTCGACACGCCCCTGCCGGACAATGATGACATTAAGCGATTACTGGCTGATGGCCGATGCCAAGTGGATTTCTACAAGTCCTCAGAATTGGCGAAGAACGTTCCCAATGATCAAACTTGGAAAAACTACCGCTCTTTTGATCTGATTCGCTACGAGGATGGGAAGTTACCCTCTCTCACGGCGCATTCCTTTGCCTGGTATTGGTATATCCAGACCGTGAACGGAACCGACCGGACAAGCGCTGATCTACCGATGGGATTCCGTATATCTCCGTTTTGGCAAAAAGATTGATACCATCCTGCAAAAATTTGCGTATAAGATGGCCGTCCGCGAGTTTTGAGACTTACTAGTCGCCGCTCGGCTCTCCTCGCGCTCTCTCTTGTCGTGTTTTTCGCCTCTGCTTACCTCCTTTCTCCTGCCTCCCATGTTCCGTTCCATGTTCACCGTCGGCTCTCTCAC
>CAUJIH010000029.1 GCA_963205275.1 Verrucomicrobiota bacterium
CTCGTCATCACGCAACCGATGCTGATGCCATGGCATGGCCTTTTCTCGCAGCTGTTGCTTGCGGATCGTGTCCTCATCTACGATGACGTGCAGCTCCCGCACGGCGGCGGCGCGAGCCGCGGTTTCATGACTCGTGTGCAGATCAAGACATCAAAGGGCACGGAATGGCTCTCCATCCCTGTGCAGCGATCCGGAAATGGCAACCAGCGCATCTGCGACGCCCTCGTGGGAGCGACTGATTGGCGAAGGCAGCATCTCGCCCGGATCGAGCAAGCCTATCGGAAGGCCCCTTACTTTCCACAAATATTCGAGGAGGTTATCGAACCGATATACCGGAACGAAACGGAGTCCCTAACCGATTTTCTCGTGCGTTCGATGGAGGTCCTCGCCTCCGTGATCGGAGTCGTTACGCCTTTCGAGCAGTCCTCGCGTGGAGATTACGCGAATGGACTCTCTGGAACGAGCCGCGTCGTCGAAATCTGCCGACGTTTCGGAGCGAGCGACTATCTCAGCGGCAATGGAGGCATGGACTATCTAGACTACGAGGCATTCGAGCGGAATTCGGTGACCGTTCACTACATGTCCTATTGCTTACGGCCTTACAAGCAGCTACACGGCGAATTCACGCCCTACCTCTCTCTCATCGACCTGCTCTGTTGCGTTGGACCCGAGCAGGCTTGCGCTCACCTTGAAACAGTCCCTATCCCTTGGAAAGAATGGCCGGTCCAGATCGGCGGACGCCCCGCTCCGATGTCTCAACGAGTTGGAAGCGACCATTGAAACCCCCAACTACTCTTATGAACCCCGTAGAATCCTTCTTAGAAAACCGGAGGCGAAACATTGCCGCGATCCGGGAGTCGAGCCACATTTCGGAACTCTCGAACGAATGGATTCGCGAGGTATCGGCTTTCCAATACTGTTACAATTTCGATTGGTTCGGGCGTCCGATCATCCAGATTGGCAGCGATATGGTAGCGGTGCAGGAGGCTGTCTGGCGAACGAAGCCGGATTTAATCGTTGAGACGGGCATCGCACATGGCGGATCGCTGATCTACCACGCCTCACTACTGGCCATGCTGGATCTCTGTGACGCCGCAGCAGCCGGAGGAACGGTCGATCCGTCCCGTCCGAAACGTCGCGTTCTCGGAATCGATATCGACATTCGTGCCCACAACCGAGAGGCGATAGAGACGCATCCGCTTTCAAGCTATGTCGAAATGTTCGAAGGCTCGAGTGTGGCCCCCGCCATGGTCGCTCGGGTAGCGGACTTTGCTAAGGACTTCCGGCGTGTCATGGTCGTGCTTGATTCGAATCATACTGAGGCGCATGTGCTGGCGGAGCTCGATGGCTATGCGGACCTCGTTGATCCGGGTGGGTATTGCATTGTCTTCGATACTGCGATCGAAAACATGCCGGAGGACTTCTACGAAGACAGGCCGTGGGGAAAGGGAGACAACCCACTTTCTGCCATCACCAAGTTTCTCAGGAAGAGGGACGATTTTCAGGTCGATGCTGAAATCGACGGCAAGATTCTGATCGGAAACGCACCTGGCGGATTTCTCCGACGAATCGAAAAATAAGAAATCACCCGAAATTCGGATGCCGAAAGACGCCCCTTTTGTAGTTGTTGGAGCGGGTCTGCCCGGAATCGTGGCGGCTCTCACCGTTGCGGAAAAGGGGCGACGCTGTATACTGATCGATACAGCAGAAGAGATAGGAGGGCTTCTTCGTTCTTATGAAGTTGATGGTTATACTTTCGACTTTGGAACCCATTTTGCGAACCCTAGTGGAATCGCTAAACTAGATCGCTTGCTCTTCGGCGAACAGGAGTCTGAGTGGAAAGAATACCCGGTTCTGTCGGCAGGAAACTTCTGGAACGGGAGTCTTAATGAGGGGAGTGACAACCCAGACCTGAATTCCCTAGCTAGGGATGTCCACTATCGATGCTTGGGTGATTTGCTTTCGGCACCGGGCTGGCGCGGGGAGGACGAGCCTGAATGCGCTGATGATTATTTGGTTGCGGAGTACGGACGCAGTCTTGTTGAAGTGTTTTTTGACCCAGTTCTCAAGAAATTCACCGGAAAATCATCGCATCATCTGCACTATCGAGCAAACTTGCTGTTCAATCTGAAGCGATTCGCAGTGTTGGATAAAACGGCAACCGAAGAATTGAAAACATCCGAAAGGTTCGACGCTCGTATCGCGTTCCATCATCGAAGCCATTTCAAGGGTCATCGTCCCTGTCTCTATCCGAAGAGCGGCGGAATCGGCCGTTGGATTGAACAGCTTGAAGGAAAACTAAGGGCTGCAGGGGTGGAAATTCTAACTGCATCAACCATTTCTGACATTAAAACGTTCCAAGGGAAGGTAACAACCCTGACTGTCGGTGGAAAAACGATCAATATTGCGCATTTGTTTTGGAGCGCAGCGCCTGCGATGTTCTGTCGGCTTGCGAGCTTGGAAGTCAATGGCCCCCCCCCGGAGTTTCGATCAACTGTTCTTGCGGGATTTGTCTTCGATAAGAAGTTTACGTCTGAATGCGACTATGTGACGGTGTTCGATCCAGACTTCGCCTCTTTCCGCGTGACTCTCTATGAAAATTTCAGAAAGTCCGAAGTTGGTCGTTTCGGTGCGACGGTAGAGTTCATGGTCGCCCCCGAGAGAGTTGAAGCTTGCGATTGGACACGGATTGCAGCGGAAGAAATGTCTCGGATGGGTCTGGTCGATTACGAAGCGGCTCCGAGAAGCCAACATGTGAAGGTCGTGCGAAACGGGTTTCCGGTGCAAACGAACGAATCAGTTGCGAACCTTGGAGTGCAGGCACGCGATACCAAAGCATTTTCCAACCTACATCTGATCGGGAGAGCCAGCGGAGAGGGATGGTTCCTCGACGGATTGATCCGGGGTGCTTGGGAGACTGCCGAAGCCGTTGCCGACTGAAGGAGCAGGGACGACATGCGCTTTGGAAAAGGTTCGCGGATTCAATAGTCTAGCGCAATCGGGTAGACTGGAAAAAGGTAACTACTCAGGTAGGGGTAAAAAAGCTGAAAAAAGCACTTGTACTATGGAAATTATAGACATCATTAGATCTTGTGCTTCCAAAAGATTTAACCCTTCCTGCAATCATCGCTCTTGCCCAGAGCGATGAGGCGACCATTTTGGACTTCATCTCCAAGAATCCAAAAGCCACTGCGATAGGACTGAAGACGATTGTGAGCGCCTTTCTAGAGGTGCAGGATCGCATTCAGGCTGCCGAGGGAAAAGTTACCTCCCTTGAGCGCAACAGTCGCACCAGCAGTAAACCACCTTCCTCTGACCGGGGGAACTTTACCAATCCACCTAAACCGAAAAGCCAGCGGAAGAAGTCAGAGCGAAAAACCGGGGGCCAGCCCGGACATCCCGGCACAACCCTTGCTGCCTCTGAAAATCCCGATTACATCATCGAACATCGATTGGCCCCCGATACACCTTGCCCTGGATGTGGTGAGCCGATCTCATGCGCTTCCACCGACAGCCCCCTAGGCGATCATTCCTACCTAGCTCGGCAAGTTCACGATCTACCCCCACCTCCCAAATTGGAGGTCACCGAACACCGAGTGGAGTTAGCCCATTGCCCGCACTGCACGAGTTCTGTGAGCGCAGCCTTCCCCGAGTCGGTCAAGGCACCCGTTCAATACGGACCTCGCGTGCAAGCCACCGCCCTCTATCTGGGATGCTTTCAACTACTGCCCTACAAGCGCCTGACAGAGTGCTTACGGGAACTCTTCAACTGCCCCTTGAGCGAAGGCACTCTGGCCAACATCATCAAACAGGCTGATCAGAAAGC
>CAUJIH010000030.1 GCA_963205275.1 Verrucomicrobiota bacterium
TCAACTTCGTAACTCCACAAGAGAAGCACTGCGGAAGAGACGTGGAACTACTCGAAAAACGTAAGAAAATACTCGAGCAGAAGCGCTCAGAGAATCCTGATCGCTGGATCGCCAAAAAAGTCCGGAACTGCGCCCCAACGATCTCCGTCAATCTCTACCCAATCGACAACAGAAATCTAGAAAAACGTCAAAAACAAGCCGCCTAAAAACAGTCAACTCGCTTGACAGCTACCGTAGCCTCGTGGAATTTACTTTATTTAGAGGCGGCAAATGATCTACAAAGCCTTCAAAGCCTTCAAAGTTCATTGAGAATCAAAATCGTGATTCTTCTAATTACTTCCTTCGCCAATGGGATACTTTTTGGAAGGAGCTGTAAATAATAGCACGGTGTGAGGTGCGTTAGAATCCTGGACTACCCCTTAAACCCCTAATAACCTAAAGAACGAAATGAGCAAAAAACGTGATGGGTGCGTGATGGGTGTCAGTCCTAGAATTTAGAATTTCATTCGACCACCCCATCGCCGCCGAGCCATGCCCCGAGCTCCCCGCATCGAATACGAAGACTCCGCCTACCACGTCATGGTCCGCGACACACGCCCCCAGCTCATCGCCCACTCGAACGCCGACCGTTGCCTCTTCGCCGAAACCCTTGCCAAAGCATACACCTCGCACGAAGCGCTGATCTACACGAAGGGTTTGACAATATTCATTTTCTATGCCTTCGTGCCGTAGCGATGGAAATGTCCGCCCTGCGACCAGAGAGAAAACTTCCGATGGATGTTCGGGATGGAATTCTAAATTCAAGGACTGATCCCCGATACAACCGCGAAGCCCTCGCCGCAGCCCTCTTCCACGGCGAAGGCGTTGAACTCGGTGTCGCTGGGGGGTGTTTTTCCGAAATCATTCTCCGCAACGACCACGTCCACCGACTTTGGGGCGTCGACCGATGGTCCGACCACCACGATTCGGTGGAATATGTCGCCGCCATCCAGCGACTCGCTGCGGCAGGTCAAGGTCGCTCGCTACTCCTGCGGATGAGCTTCGAGGAGGCTCTCTCCCACTTCGCCAACGAATCCCTAGACTTTATTTATATAGACGGCTACGCCCACACCGGTCAGGAGGACGGAACGACGATTGAGCAATGGTGGTGGAAACTCAAACCGGGCGGCATCCTCGCGGGCCACGACTACCATCCGGTGTGGGCCGCGACGATGAACGCGGTGAACCGCTTCGTCGAGCGCCATGCTCTCACCCTTCACCAGACTCTTCCCGCCGATGAGTCCGGTGCCGATCCTTACCCGAGTTGGTGGGTGGAGAAGACGGAAAGCGAATCACGGAACATCGGTGCCGAGGAAAAAGGAATCGAGGAGAAGGAGGGGAGCGCGGCACCAACGCAATCGTTCTTCAATCCGGTCTGGCGGACGGATTCGCCCGTCGGGTCGGGCGAGTCGGTGATCCTGGTCGGCAACGGGCCGAGCATGACCCTGCGGGGCGAGCGTGGTTCGCAGATCGATACTTTCGACCAGGTAGTTCGCTTCAACCAATACGCCATCCGGGGCTTCGAGAGGATGGTGGGGACGAAGACGACACTTTGGAGCACCTTCGGTCGCGGAACACGCCCCCGCGACGTGGGTGAAGTGCCACTGCGGGCTGTTTTCATCCATGGCGACAGACCGAGACCCCTCGCAGTACCAGTGCCGGAAGTATTCGGTATTTCTCGCGCCTACTTCGAGGACGTGCGGGCACGTCTCCAAGCACGCTCGCATCGTAACGAGACGGGCAAGAAGCCGCTCCTGCCCTCGTCCGGTCTCGTCGTGCTGCTATGGCTCCTGGAAAAGCACGGAGTCGGCGAGATTGTCTTGGCGGGCTTCGACCACTTCAGCAAAGAGGAATCCGGTGGCCACCACTACTGGATGAAGCAAGCGTACAAACCACCCCCGGAGCACGACGGCCGCGCCGAAGCGGAATGGTTCGAGGAATTGGCCGAGGAAGGGCGCGTGCAGTATCTCGACCGACCTGCCTCATACAGGCCAAAGTCTGGTATTCCCGCACGAACAGCGCCGAGTCAATCGGCATCGGGCCGCAAGAATCCCATCCAAAAGCTGATTCTACACAACAAGCAGTCACCGGGAGACATCGTGATGCTGACGGCGGCGGTCCGCGACCTCCATATCCACTACCCAGGCCAATTTCTCACTGATGTGCGCACTCCGTGTCCGCATCTCTGGGAAAACAATCCGTATGTCACCCATATCGACGACGATGACACCGAGGCCGAGAACCTCGACTGCGAATATCCGCTCATCCACCGTAGTAACCAGGAGCCTTGGCACTTCGTCCACGCCTTTGGTGCCTTTCTCGCCAACAAGCTGGGACTGCCGCATATCCATCCGACCGCGTTCAAGGGGGACATTCATCTCTCTGAAAACGAGCGCCGCTGGATCAGCCAAGTTCACGAGATCATAAAAGTCGATGAGCCCTTCTGGATCGTGGTGAACGGAGGGAAATCTGATTACACGGCCAAGTGGTGGAGTCCCGAACGAATGCAAGAAGTCGTCGATCACTTCAAGGATCAGGTCCGGTGGGTTCAGGTGGGGGAAACGTGTCATCACCACCCACCGCTGAACCATGTCGTCGATCTCCGAGGCAAGACGGACCTAAGACAGCTCGTGCGTCTAGTTTACCACAGCGTCGGAGTCGTCTGTCCGGTGACCTTATTGATGCACCTCGCAGCGGCTGTGCCGATGCGGCCTGACCGGCAACCACCAAAGAACCGTCCAGCCGTGGTCATCGCTGGCGGGCGGGAACCGCCGCACTGGGAGGCGTATCCCCATCATCAATTCCTGCATTCCGTCGGGACACTGCCCTGTTGCGACGACGGCGGCTGCTGGAAATCGCGAACCTATCCCTTGGGTGACGGAGAACCCGCCGACCAAAGCCTCTGCGTGGATCCGGTCGAATCGTCCAGGCTCCCACGATGCCTTCACGAAATCACCTCCGGGGATGTGATCCGGGCAGTAGGGAGGTATTTTCCACGATCTGAACAACTCAACAATTCCCAATGATCAAAAATCCGATTCTCAAAGAAACCGCATGGCTGTCGCCAGAAGTGGAACGGCTGCTTGGAAAAGGCACGCTGGAAACTTTGACCCAAAGGCACGGATGGAATTACTCCCTGAAATCAGACCGCTTGGCCGAGATCGTGAATCTTCTGATCAAGGCCAACGATGTAAAAAGAATCGTGGAGACCGGAACCTTCAATGGAAGTGGCACCACAATGACTTACGCAAAAACCGGCCTTCCTGTGTACTCGTGCGAGGCACACAAAAGCCGATACCTCGAAGCGAAGACGAAACTGGCGGGTTATCGAAACGTGTTTCTCAACCATGCGTTCACGACTTCGGCGAACGACATTTCTCCAACCTACAGGGAAAGTTTGGGCACCGAAGATGCACCGACAGAGAGCGGATGGCTCGCTGCGGCACTGGCGCAGTCCGAATCTGGAGAGTCGCTTCTCGTCAGTCTTGATTCCGGTGGAGAGGTGGGAATCGTCGAAGCGAGAATCTTCGTCGATTGGCTCAACTCGCAAACCTGCCCGAGAACCGTCTCGTTGATTCTCGACGACATCTACTCCGACAAGCATCGGACGACTGTTCCCATGCTGGAGGAATCCTTTGGCGTCGATGTCTATCAGGTCGAAGACCGATGGGGATTTACGGTCATCCAGACCAGGTAGGCCGATCCACGGGAGAAAAGCACTCCAAGACGAGCCAGACCACCATGCATCACATCCACAAGGTTATCCGTGTCGCGGGAATGAAGAGAAATGGGAACCACGGGATCGTGAACTGGATTCTCGCTCAGCATCGAGGCAACGCGACATTCTGCAATGCGCTTCACGGCAGCGAATCCCTTTCTGATCTCCGATCCGACCCGATTGAGGCCTTTGCCCACAGTCAGGATCTTCACAAGGCCGATTTGACTTCCTCGTGCGACAAGGAATTGCTCATGCTGACCTACGAGGATCACCGGGTGGGCGACGTAATCGAACCCAGATCCTCCGAATATTACGAGAAGTGGATCGACCACTCTGTGAATCGGGAGATCAACATCTCGGTGCTACGCGATCCTTTCAATTTCTTTGCCAGCCGGATTCAGGCGGAATTGAATGGAACGTATCCGTTGGAGTGCTGGGGGCATTGCTTCTCAAAGGGCGACGGAGCTAAACTTTGGAGTAAGTGGAAATCCTACGCCCAGAGGTTCATCGATTTCGAGGCAAGCCGTTCGCGCGACCTGATCGCCGTCAGCTACAATCACTGGACTGTCTCGCTCGAATACAGGAAGGGCATCTGCCAGCGCCTGGACGTCGAGCTTCTCAACGACGAGGAGCGGAAAATCGTTACGGGCTGGGGCGCGGGGAGTTCTTTCAATGAAGGCATTTGGCAGCAGCCGGACACCTACATGAACCGTTGGCGAGCCTACGCAGATCACGAAGTCCTCGTGGAAGCAACAAAGGACGAGGAATTGATGGAACTGGCAAGATTGATATTTGGAGACATGATTGCCATCGACCATCTGATCGATCAGATCGGAAGGCGGAAATAGCAATCCGGAGTTCAAATCACCGATATTTGGTCCGACAATTCCACTTCACGACGTGAGTCGAGTCAGTTGATCAAGATTTGCAGTCCTACGGCTCCCCTGACCTTCGGAAGAAGGCGGGACTCCTCCCTGTTGTGTCGGAGTATAACGGGAATTGAGGCTTCCGAACGCGGAGCCATTTCACGCTCTCGCTCTCCCCAGTTTTGCTCGAACGAAAATTCCGCTTTTGCTTCGATCCTCACATTGCCTCGAAAAAGACTTGTCACACTTCTGCTTTTCTGAGACAAGGGTAGAGAACATGTCTCGCTTTTTTGCTTTCCTTCTTCTCTTTTCCCTACTGGAGTCGTCGGCTCTTGCAGAGCCACTGCCGGCTCCTACGAACGTCGTAGCCTATGCTCCAAATCAGAAGCGCGTTCATCTGATGTGGACAGACAATGCGACAGACGAGAATCTTTACTTCGTTGATCGTTGGAATCCCAACACAGAGGAGTGGGAAGAGTTCGACACCCTTGGACCAAACTTTGAAGTGTATCGTGGGCTCGCCCCATCTGCCGACGAACAAACGGTCAAATATCGCGTGGCTGCGTTTCGATCAGGTGATGACCCAGGCTCGCTTAACTGGGCCGAAGCAGAAGTAGTCAAACCGAAGGGAGATCTGGATTTACTGATCGTTCCCACTCCCAGCTATCCTGAGGGAATCGAGATCCCCGAGGGCCTCTCCTTTAGAGCCGGGCTGAATAATGTCAATTTTACGCTTCCCTGCGCGGGTGGTAATCCTGATCGATTCATTGCCGACGGTCTGCCTGCGGGGCTCACGTTGAATCCGAATACCGGAGAGGTAACGGGCACACTACAAGCTCCCGGAGTGTATCGATTTCTCTACGGCGTAGAATTCCCAAAACAAAGCGATCCCGAAGACGAGTCAGAGGAGGGCGGGGAGCCAGAGGAGGAAGGCGAGCCAGCAGAGGAAGGCGAGCCAGCCGAAACGAGAGTCTTTCAACAAGTGCGCTTTCTCCGCATTCTACCCGCAGCATCCACTCCCCAAATTGACAAAAAAGTCACTCTAAAAAAACAAAACGTCGGAGTCAGTGGATACATCGATCTCCGAACTCTGTTCCGCGATCCAGCACGGCCGTATGGTGCCTGGATTTCTATCGCCGGGGAGTCCATCATCGTAGCTCTGCACGACACGGCAACGCCGAAGACGGTGGCGAATTTTCGAGTCTATATGGCGGCGAATGCTTATAATGGCAGTTTGATTCACCGATCTATCCCGACATTTATGTTACAGGGGGGCGGATTTTATCTGAAAAATGGAGGTCCAGCGAATCAGTGGGTACCGATTGCGAAACGATTCGATCTATTCAATGAACCAGGGATCTCGAATACGCGAGGAACTATCGCCATGGCAAAGATTGGCGGGAATCCCGATAGCGCGACTTCCCAGTGGTTCATCAATACTGGTGTTAATAATCCAGAAAACCTCGACTACCAGAACAGCGGTTTTACAGTCTTCGGAGAGGTGGTGGGTAGTCGGGGAATGCAGATAGCCGATGCGATTAACAATCTCTCCACCACCAGCACTACCATCTCGATCGAGGGAATGGGATCGTCATCAATGGGAGATATCCCTCTCCTGAATGGCGGTGGCGCAAGCCTCACGATGAATAATGCAGTGAGGATGGACTTCGTCACTCCCGTAGTACCCGTTGAAATTTCACTCGCCTCCAACAGCGCGCCTAAAGTTCTCAATGCCGGGGTTTCCGGTATGTGGCTCTTTGTCAAATCGCTTGGTCCGATAGGGACGGCGAATCTGAAACTGCGTGCAACAAATCTGGACGGAAATACGGTGGACTATGTGCTGCCGTTCACAGTGGACGATCTGATCGGCCCTTCCTTCCGGATTAGCTCCCTGAGACTCCTGACGAAGCCCGCTCGCTCGATTTTGATGAAAGGGAAAGTCACGGATGGTGTGGCCTTGGGATCTTGGCGCTATCGAATCAACCGCAAGGCATGGAAAACGGGAGGAAAACTCAAAGGAAAGTCTGTAAACGTTTCCAAAACGATTTCAGGCTTTAAGAAGGGAACGAACACGATCGAATTCCAAGCTCTTGATGCCCGCAAAAATTCCTCTGGAATCGGAAAAGCAAAAGTAGTGATCAAAAAGTAAAACTCCTCTGAAAGCGCGATCTCGCCCTCATACGGCGGATCTCAAAGTTTCCTCTCGACAGCTTCGAAGTTTAGCGCATTATGCAAAAGCTTTTATCATTAATGAGAATTAAATTCTCAAAATTGATAATTGTTCGTCTTTTGTTTTCGTAATGCGTCTGAAATCACTGGAACTGCACGGATTCAAGTCCTTTGCCGACAAGACCAAGCTCGAATTCCACGAGGGCGTCACTGGCATCGTAGGACCGAACGGCTGTGGAAAGTCGAATATTGTGGACTCGATGCGCTGGGTGCTCGGAGAGACTTCTGCGAAGGCTCTCCGAGGCGGAGAGATGTCCGACGTGATCTTTAACGGTACGGACAAGCGTTCTTCGCTCGGGATGGCCGAGGTAATTCTCACACTCTCTGACTGTACGGGCGTGCTGGATACAGAATTCGATGAAGTCTCCATCGGACGGCGAGTCTTTCGCGATGGAAAAAGCGAGTACCTGCTGAACAAGCAGACCTGTCGTCTGAAAGATATTCAGAATCTCCTAATGGACACAGGGATCGGGCGCACCAGCTACTCGATCATGGAGCAGGGAAAAATCGATATGCTCCTCAGTTCCCGCCCGGAAGACCGTCGTGCGGTTTTCGAAGAAGCCGCTGGAATTACGAAGTATAAGGCACAGAAAAAAGAGGCCCTGCGCAAGCTGGAGTACACTGAGGCCAATCTGATTCGTATCCGTGACGTGATCGCAGAGAACGAACGCCAAATCCGCTCGCTCTCTCGCCAGGCATCGAAGGCAAAGCGGTATCAGTCGCTTTACGAAGATGTCCGCACGCTGGAACTACACCTCGCACACAAGCAGTGGCGAGAACTTCACGCCGAAAGAGCGGAGCTGACCGGATCGATCCATCAGCTCTCACGGCGTCAGGACGAACTCGCTGATCTGCTTGAGACTCAACAGAGCGGCCTGTCGAGCGTCCGCTCCAGAAATCAGGAAGTAGAACGTCGCCTGGGGGAACTTCAGATGGCTCTCTCCCGGCTGGAACACGAAATTACGAACGCTGAGGACCGCATTCAGTTTCATGACAAGCGCACTCGCGAGTTAAGCACCTTGATTCAAAAAAACGAGACTGACATTACCGACGCCACGGAAAAGCGCGCTCATCAGGAGGCTGAGATCGAGAACGCCAGTCGCCAACTCGAGGCGGTGATCGCCCGACTCAGCGAGTATCAAACCAAAGTCGCCGAACTAGAAACGCAGTCGGCCGATGTCCGGAAGCAGCGTGAGGAAATTACTCGCTCCGTTCGACAGCACGAAAGCCAGCACAAGGCGCTCACGACCACGCTCGCCTCATTAGATGCCAATCTGGCAGCGAACGAACGTCAGTCCCTCTCCGATCAGGAGCGAGGCCAGAAGCTCCTAGAGGAAACCGAAAAGCAGCGACAGGAAGAGGCTCGACTCATAGAAGAAGCCGCAGATTACCGCGATCAAATCACCAAACACCGATCCGTCATTGAAGAATACGGAGAAAACCTCCTCAATCTCGACCAACAGTGTCAGCGAGCGAAACGAGCGGCACTCGATCTTCAGGAAAGCCTTTCTTCCCTCCATAAGCTTCTCGCAGAAAAGCAGTCGCGTCTGGATGTACTTCGTCAACTGATCGCCAGCGGAGAAGGCTTCGAGAAAGGGACGCAGGAAGTATTGCGTGGTCTGGGCGATTCTGATCGCTTTGCGCCCCACATCCGCACAGCTCTGGCGGACAGGATGACCGTCGAATCACGGTTTACCGAGGCCATCGAGGCGGCCCTAGGGCCACAGGTGCAAGCCGTGGTGGTGGAGGATCTGAAAATCGCTGAGCTGATCATCTCCACTCTGCACGAGGGAAGTCTCGGACAGGCCTCTCTGATCGCCGAAACCCATCTCACTGGGGAGTCCGCAGAGGTTCCCAGCCTAGCACCTCTCGGAGCGATCTCTTGGGCAATCAATCAGGTTCGCTGTGAGTCAGAGATTCATCCCCTGCTCTCTCAGCTCCTGAAGAATGTGCTCATCGTGGAGGATCTCTCAACCGCGCTGCGACTCCGCGAAGAAGGGAAATTCTATCCGATGGCGACTCTGTCCGGCGAGTTCATTTCCGCAGAGGGCATCATCCACGGAGGCCGCTCGGGAGACGGCTCGCTCTCGGTTCTGAAAATGCGCACGGAGGTGCACGAGTTGGAGAAAATCGTGAGTACGCTCGATCAGGAGGTCTCCTCACGCTCCGCCCGAAGAACGCAACTAAGTCAACGCGTGAGCGAGTTCGAGCATCAGCTCCGAGAGGCGCGTGAGCGACTTCAGCAGAAGCGGCTGACCTTGTCGAATCTCGAAGGAAAACTCTCGCTCGTGGAGAAAGAACAGGGAAAACTCCAGAGCCGAATCGAAGGCCTAGAGCAGGAAAGGCGAGATGTGGTCGTCCGAACGACTCGTCTACTGGCGCTCATCGAAGAAAAGCGTGCTGAGCGGGCGGCGGTAGCAGCTCAGATGGCTCAACTGGAGGAGTCAATCGCCGAAGCGAATGATGCTCTCAATGTCGCTCGTCAGAACGAGGAAGACAGCACCAGCCAACTCACCGAAGCACGCACGAAGCTGGCAGTCGAAAAAGGAACGCGAGAAAAATTCGAGGAACAGCGAATCCCGATGCTTACTCGTCTGTCCGAGCTGTCGAAGCTTCTGGATCGTCGTGCAGGTGAAATCGCTGAATTTCGGCTTCAAATCGAGACAGGAGGCACCGAGACCACGGTTCTCGGCGAAAAAATCGCAGAAAATCGTCAGTCGATTGCTCAATTGCTACAGGAGAAGGATGAGCTTGTTCGTCAGCGCGAGGAAACGGCCGCTCAGATCAAGGCGGGTGAGGCGACGCTCTCAGGAATGCGACGCGAATCTCAGGCCATCCTTGCTAGTCGTGGGAAGGAAGAGGTCCGTGCGGCTCAGCTCGCCTTGAATCTCGAAAATG